>DOID01000155.1 GCA_003511465.1 Bacillota bacterium
CGATCTGTATTTGCTTTTGTTATGTTAATTTATGGAGGAGGTAACTTGTCTTGGAGATTTTACTAGGATCCTTTAAAGATTTCACCTTCGGAAATGCTTTTATGTTTTTCCTCGGCGGACTCTTAATCTATCTTGCCATCAAGAAAGATTATGAACCCATGTTGTTGCTGCCCATTGGCTTTGGGGCGATTCTGGCGAACATCCCCTTTTCTTCAGCCATCGGCGAGAACGGTTTTTTAACGATCCTCTATAACGCAGGAATCGCCACCGAACTCTTTCCTGTCTTAATTTTCATCGCCATCGGTGCCATGATTGATTTCGGTCCTTTGTTACAACAACCTTTCATGCTTTTCTTCGGCGCAGCCGCCCAATTGGGGATCTTTGTTACTACGCTCCTGGCGCGCGGTTTAGGCTTTAGCCTAAAAGAAGCAGTGTCGATCGGGATTATTGGCGCTGCCGACGGCCCGACTTCCATCTATGTGGCAAACCTTTTTGCCGGGGAGTTGATCGGTCCGATTACCGTCGCTGCCTATTCCTATATGTCACTGGTACCGCTCATTCAACCTCCGGTCATTAAAGCCTTAACCACAACAGAAGAACGGAAAATCTCGATGGACCTAAACCTCCAACCAGTGTCCAAAACAACCCGTATCCTCTTTCCGATTATCGTCACCATGGTCGCTGGATTGATTGCACCGATGAGTGTCGCCCTCGTTGGCTCCCTCATGTTCGGTAACCTGGTTCGTGAATGCGGTGTCTTAGAAAAGCTGTCTCAAGCAGCCCAGAATGAACTCTCTAACCTAGTCACCTTGTTACTGGGAATTACCATCGGTTCCACCATGGTTGCTGAGAACTTCTTAACTTGGAAAACCTTCTTGATTTTAGCGATGGGCCTTTTTGCCTTCATCTTTGATACAGCCGGCGGTGTTTTATTCGCCAAACTGCTCAACCTGTTCCTTCCCAGAAAGATTAACCCGATGATCGGCGCAGCCGGGATTTCTGCCTTCCCCATGTCCGCCCGGGTCATCCAGAAAATGGCCCAAAAAGAAAACCCCGGTAATTTCATCCTGATGCAAGCAGTCGGGGCCAATGTGGCCGGACAAATCGGTTCCATCTTAGCCGCCGGCGTCCTCATCTACCTTGTTAGTGCCCTAGGAATATAAGCGGAAGATCGTAAAAAGGAGGTCCCGTCATGTTACAAACTTTAGGTGTTTTACTCCCGAGTCTAGGGATGACTTTTTTGGGGATGGTCATTATATACACCCTCATCAAATTATTGGTAAAGTATTTTCCGGATGATAAATAAGGTTAAAACTGATGATTTAGTTTGAAAATATGAGCTCTGCCCACCCCTTCTCAACTACGAAGGGGGATTTTTTTCGCTATTCGCCCTTTTTGCCGGAATATTAGTTTTTTTGCCGATTGCTTTTTCGTCCTCCCGCGCGTATTCTATTCTTAGAAATAAATTTTAAAGGGGGAATTTTTATTTTAGTACCCAGTTGACGGTAGCCCTAAATCTTCCGATGGTGCCACAATGGATTAATAAATTTGGGAGATGAAATGATGAGGAGGCTACCTCCAAGCAAATGGGATACCGTCCGGTCTTTACTGGCCGATACTCCTGAAAACTGTTCCGCACTTTTTCTTTTGGATTCCGCTGTCAGTACGGTTATTGTTGATCATGAACAGAATCCAAACTTTGTGTCGATTTCTTACCCGCATACCACTCCCCCGCTGTATTTTCTTTACGGCCAAGCTGAGCAGCTCATCTTTATCCAACGTTTTTTGGGACAACTGAAACACCCAGCCGATCTCGTGATCACCCGTTCCCTATTCCCGGTCGCCAGTCGGTTCTGGCCGGTTCGTTTTGCCATTCCTGTGCTGTTTTTAGCAGCTCCCACCAGTTGGCGACCACAGTCGGCGGCCGATTTTCGGATCCGTTTGCTACACCCGGAAGACGTGGGACTGCTAAGAAAAGGGTTCGCCGTTGAAGATTGGCTCTGGGATTTCTTCGCGACTCCGGAAGCGCTTTTAGCCAACGGGCAAGTAACCGCCGCTTTCATCGACGGTGAAATCGCTTCCGTTGCCACCACCTTAGCTTATTCCCCTCGTTATTCTGAACTAGGGGTAGCGACCCGGCCGGAATATCATGGCCGGGGGTTGGCACTGGAATGCGCCCGCGCCCTAAGCCGGATTCAATTTGAAGAATTTGGTCGTTTACCTTGTTGGCGCACGCATACCGGGAATATCGGTTCATGGAAAACTGCTCTCCGGTTGGGTTTAGAAGAGACTCCCCACTCCGAACAGTTTATTTTTCTCTCCAACTATGAACACTTAGGAGCGAAGGCGACAGTTGCCCCCTAAAGCACACCAGTGGGGTTACCACAATGCATGGTGCCCTTAACAAAAAGAGGCTGACGGTTTTCCCGACGCCTCTTTTTTATTGTTCTCTAATCAGCTTTACCAAAGCCTGTAATCCCCACCGGTACCCGTCCGCACCCAAGCCGCAAATTACCCCGGCGGCGATCGGTGCCGTCAATGATTCCCGGCGGAAACTTTCCCGGGCAAAGATATTACTGAGGTGAACCTCAATTACTGGTAACGCCACTGCTGCTAGGGCATCACGCAGGGCGACACTGGTATGGGTAAAAGCCGCCGGATTGATCAAAATCCCCTGGACTTCTTGGCGCGTTTGGTGAATCCGGTCCAGCAATACTCCTTCATGATTAGACTGAAGGATCTCCAGCTCTACCTGGAGGGCATCCCCTAATTCCCACAATTCTTGGTTGATCGCCTCTAGCGTAACTCGGCCGTAGACCTCCGGTTCGCGCGATCCTAAAAGATTGAGGTTGGGACCGTGTAATACTAAGATTTTAATGCCAATTCCTCCTCAACGGGTGGCGTTTGTCATTTGATTTAAGTTACGCAAAAAGCTCTAAACAGCACCCATACTACGCAAGACCGCCAAGATAGCCTCCGGTGGCACATCCCCTTTAACCAGCGTTTTCCCCAGATCGGGACTTAAGACGAAGCGCAATTTGCCGTCTTTCACTTTTTTGTCCCAGGCCATCCTCGTCATGAGCTTTTTCGCAGAGAGTCCGGGAATGGCCGTCGGTAGCTCATACTCCCCCAGCAGGTCCAGCGTGGCCTGGGTCAGCTCAGGGGTGGCAAGTCCCAGCGCTACGCTGAGCTTAGCCGCTCCCACCATGCCGATGGCCACCGCTTCGCCATGGCGGAAATGGTCGTAATCTGTCTCGGCTTCCAACGCGTGTCCGATCGTATGACCATAATTTAAAATCACCCGTTGGCCGCTTTCTCGCACATCCTCGTCAACAATCCGGGCTTTAAAGGCACAAGCGCGCCGGATAATGTTAAGCAAGGCGCCGATCTGTTGCTGCTTGACCGCAGCCGACTCTTGCCGCAAGAAAGCATCAAGTTCCCGATCACCAATTAAGCCGACTTTAATAATTTCGGCCAACCCGGTTTTGAATTCCCGCTGATCCAACGTGCCCAGGGTTTCCGGATCGCTCAGGACAGCCGTTGGTTGATAAAAGGCCCCAATCAGGTTCTTCCCAGCCCGGTGGTTAACGGCCACCTTACCGCCGATCGAACTATCAACCTGCGCCAGTAACGTGGTGGGTACCTGGACCAATTTAACCCCCCGCAGGTAAGTGGCAGCGGCAAATCCAGCTAAATCACCAATCACACCGCCGCCCAAGGCCAAGACCAACGAATCCCTTTCCAGCCGGCAAGCTACCGCCGCGTCATAGACCTTTGTTAGCTGGTCAAGGCGCTTATAACTTTCACCGTCAGGGATGGTTACGGTGGTGACGATAAAGTCCGCCGCTTCCAGCCCGGCTTGGAGCCTGGAGAGATATAAGGCACCTACTTTGGGGTTGGTCACCACTAAAACCTTCCCCGCCAACCCCTGTTCCCGAAGAAGAGACCCGGCAGCCGCCAGCAAACCAGGGGCTAAGTAGAGCGGATACTCTTCAGAACCGGCTTTGATCCGCATTGGTGATCCCATCTGGCTTCAATCCTCCTTTATGATTCCTTGTCGTCGGGCCAGCATGATCACAGCCTCCGCGATTTGCGCCGGGGTTCGACCGTCGGTAGTCACCACGGCATCCGCTTGTTGGTAATAAAGCTCCCGAGCCTTAAGCAACTCCGTCACAGCAACCACCGGATCTTTCCCTGTTAATAACGGTCGGCCGTCGCCCCGTCCGATCCTTTTACCCAGCACCACCGGGGTAGTTTTTAAATAAATAACGAGACCAATTCCCAGGAGGACCCGGCGGTTCCCTTCATCCAGTACAGCGCCACCACCGGTGGCAATCACCGCCTTAGTTTTTTCGCTTAAGCCTTGGATGATCTCCTGTTCAACCCGGCGGAAATAGCGTTCTCCCTTTTCCCGAAAAAGGGTCGGAATAGACAGGCCGGTTGTTTCTTCAATCAAAAGGTCCGTGTCAAGCAATTCCCAACCAAGTTCAGCAGCAATCACCCTTCCAACGGTGGATTTCCCCGAACCCATTGGACCGGTTAAAATTAGGTTCATTTTCATCTTAAGTTTCCGCCCCTAATCCCTCCCGGTAAGATCGAAAAGCCCTCTCCAGCTCGGGTAGGGTGTCGCCCCCGAATTTTTCCAGAAAAGCCGAGGCCAGCACCCATGCAACCATCGCCTCAGCCACAACTCCGGCGGCCGGAACCGCCGTTAAATCCGACCTTTCCGCCCCAGCCGCCCGGGGTTGTTTGGTCTTTAGGTCAACGGAAGGTAGCCCTTGGTACAAGGTGGGAATCGGTTTCATCACCGCCCGGAGCACTAGCGGTTGGCCGTTGCTCATCCCGCCTTCAATCCCGCCAGCCTGGTTCCCCGCGCGCTCCCACCCCTTCTCTGGGCTGTAGTGAATAGCATCATGCAACTCTGAGCCGACCAAGGTTGCCCCGTTAAATCCAGTCCCAAACTCCACTCCTTTGATCCCCGGAATACTCAGCACTGCTTGGGCCAATTGTCCGTCTAATCTGCGGTCCCAATGGACATGGGAACCGAGTCCCGGTGGTACGCCCGTAGCATATACAACAAAGAGCCCGCCCAGGGTCTCCCCTACCGCTTTGGCCTCTTCAATCGTGTGTACCATCGCCGTACCCAACTCTGGATTTAAAGCCCGGACCGGCGACTGATCAACCCGTTCCTGCTCTGCCCGGGTTAACGCGCATATTGTTTCCTCCCCGGCCGTTCCAATCCGCGCTGTAAAACTGCCGACCTCAATCCTAAATTGGGCTAACAGTAGTTTAGCAAAAGCGCCAACTCCGACCCGAGC
>DOID01000073.1:0-1162 GCA_003511465.1 Bacillota bacterium
TCGACCAGAGGAGATGCTTTTTTTACTAAAAGATCAGGCGGCGGCCGATCCACACCGAATTTTACACCGGATCAGCGAGGACCTACACCGTTTAACCGGGGCTGATCCCTTTATCGCTGGCGGGATGGAAGTTACGGAATTAGGACAGGTATGGCGCTCCCATCGACAAGCACGAAAGGTGTTTCAGCAACGGTTCATTACCAGCGCAGGCATCTTTGTCTACAGTGAACATGATGAAGGTAGCATTAGTGCCAAGTCTAATTCGTCTTCAAAGGCAGAACCAGTCACCCGGGGCGAGGAGGAACTGCTCGAACGCTTATGTATGGCGGTGGATTTAAATAATAAAACGATGATTAACGATCTTCTACTGACAGTACAAGCTAAAATCACCGCCCGAAACACGGTGCCGGAGAAGATTAAAGGCGCTTATCTCCGTTTATTCCTGGTAACCCTCGAAAATCTTGAGTTGAATGAGGAAGAAAAAAAACAGTGGACCGGAGCGGACCGGGCGATCTTGGACGAGGTGTACAACTGCGAAAATCTCCAAAGATTACACGAGTATCTACGGAACAAATTATTGATGCTCTCCGACTGTTTGGTCCAGTCGCGGCCGGACGGGGTGATTCGGAGAATAATCGATTATGTGCAACGGAATTATCACCATCGCATAAAACTGGAGAACCTAGCCCAGCTTGTAAACTATAATCCGGCGTATTTAGGCAAGTTCTTTAAGAACCATACTGGTTTAAGTTTTCAAGCCTATCTCGAACAAGTGCGTCTGACCCAAGGGGAAAAACTTCTGCAAGCCGGTTTAAAAGTGGGCGATGTCGCCCGTAAAGTAGGCTATAAGGACCCCGATTACTTCAATCTTCTCTTTAAAAAGCGTTATGGCGTTAGCCCATCCATTTACAAGAAATCCCTCAAGTAAGCTTTTTGCGTTGTATCCTTTTTAAAAGAGTCCACCACAATATATAGTGCGTTGCTTGCAAATCGGCTATCAATATATTGTGCTGGGACAGTTGAATATGGGAACAACGCAAAAAGCCTCAAGTAGGGATTTTTTGTTCTGACGGATAACCAACCTCTAATTTCTCCGGGAAAAGGCCTCAAATTCCTCTGGTGTTATTCCGATTGCCAATTTGTTATAGTAATGTTACAGAAG
>DOID01000073.1:1312-8069 GCA_003511465.1 Bacillota bacterium
GCAAAAAGCCCTAATAGAGGCATAAGGGGAATTAAAATGAGTAGAACAGGTGAAGAAAGTGGCCAGTTGAACTATTGTTTTGAAAAGCAACAAAAGTACAAACGTTATTTCCAAAGATTGTATAGACAACGATATTTATTTTTGATGGTTTTACCGTTTTTGGTCTGGGTTATTGTTTTTAAGTATATACCAATCTGGGGTTGGACCATGGCTTTTCAGGACTATAAACCTCATTTTTCTTTTTTGGAACAGACCTGGGTTGGCTTTAAATACTTTATTGAGCTCTTTCATGACCGCCAGTTTTACTTAGTGCTCCGCAATACTTTGGTGATGAGCTTGCTCAGTTTACTCTGCGGCTATACCTTTCCGATTATCTTCGCCATCTTCATCAATGAGATTCGGCATAAATTCTTTCAAAAAACGATCCAGACCATCTCCTATTTACCGCATTTTGTCTCTTGGGTGGTGGTTGCGGGGATCTTCACAAAATTACTGGCGATCGGCGGTCCCATTAACCAGCTTTTGTTAGAACTAGGACTACTTAAAGAACCGGTCTTGTTTATGGCGAAAGGCGAATACTTTTGGGGGATTGTGACCGTTGCCGATCTATGGAAAGAACTTGGCTGGAATTCGATTATCTTTTTAGCCGCCATCGTCAGTATTGACGAGAATTTATATGAAGCTGCCCAGATGGACGGGGCGAATCGCTTTCGCCAAATTTGGCATGTGACCCTGCCTGGGATCAGGATGGTTGTCTTTATCATGTTAATTATGTCAATCGGGAATTTAATCAATATTGGTTTTGAAAGACAGTTTCTCCTCCAGAATAATTTAGTCAAAGACTATTCGGAGGTTTTGGACCTGTATGCGCTGACTTATGGGATCCGGGTAGCCCGTTATGCCTATGGAACCGCTGTTGGGATCTTTAAATCGGTGGTCAGTATCATTTTGTTGTTGGTGGCCAACACTGTGGTCAAACGTTTTAATGATGGAACCGCAGTGTTGTAAAACGTCTCTTGGCCCAAAGCAAGCCGGTCAAGGGGGATTTGAATTACTACAGGAGGTAGGAAGATGCGCCAAGTAAAAAAGGGAGAGCGGCTTTTCCAAATATCACTTTACCTTTTCATGATTTTCATGGGTTTGATCACCTTATACCCCTTCTTAAATGTTTTGGCAATTTCGCTCAATGATTCATTAGACACGATCAAAGGCGGTGTTCATCTCTTACCGCGGGTTTTCACCTGGAATAATTACCGGGAGGTTTTTACTTACCCGAATCTGGTCACCGGTTTTAATATTTCTTTTCTCCGAACGGCGGTCGGTACTGGATTGGGACTGCTCAGTACAGCGATGGTGGCTTATGTGATTAGTTGTCGCGAATTTGTCGCGCGAAGACTGGTAACCGCGTTGTTTATCCTAACCATGTACGTCTCCGGCGGGTTGATTCCCGAGTTTATGTTGGTCAGGAAATTGGGTTTGATGAATAACTTCTGGGTCTATATTTTGCCCGGTCTGATCAGTGGTTGGAACGTCTTTGTGCTGCGGGCATATATCGATACCCTTCCGGTTAGTCTGATGGAATCGGCTAAACTGGATGGTGCCAGTGAACTAACTATTTTTCTCCGGATTGTACTGCCGCTTTGCAAGCCGATTCTGGCAACCATTGCGCTCTTTATTGCTGTTGCGCAGTGGAACAGCTGGTTTGATACTTATATCTATTGCAGTGGCAAACAGGCTTTGACCACCCTGCAATATGAGATGATGCGAATTCTACAGGATGTGACCAGCGCCACGACCAGCAGTATGTATGGGATAAATGAGTACAACGCCCCCCGGACTTCGCCGGAGTCCATCCAAGCGGCCATTACCATTGTGGTGACCATCCCGATTCTGTTGGTCTACCCCTTTTTACAGAAATACTTCGTGAAAGGCCTTACGCTAGGGGCGATTAAAAGTTGAGTTGTATTTAGTTTTGGGAAGTTAGGAGGAACATGGAGAGGAGGGACAGTTTAAAAAAACCAAGGTATGATGAAAAGGAGGAGATAATTTGAGAACACGTCGGGCTTTATTGTTGAGCTTGGTCTGGATCGTCGCGTTGGCGGGTTTGGGAGTTTGTTCGATTATTGGGGCCCAAAAACCATTGGAATTAACGATGTTTTCTTATGATATCAACCCCAATTACACCGGTTTTGAAGATCCGATCGGCCGGGAGATCACAAAACGGACAGGGATTAAACTAAGTATTGAATACCCTGTCGGTGATCCGGAGGAAAGGATCATGTTGATGATTGCTAGTGGCGAATATCCAGACCTCATCTTCCATAAAGGGGCTGGGAAATTTGTTGACGCCGGGGCTTTTATTGACCTTACCTCGTACATTGAGCAATACGGAGCTAACATTAAAAAACTTTATGGTCCTTATCTAAAACGGATGCGCTATGATTTAAATGATCGATCCATTTACTATCTTGGTTGCTATGGCGTGGATTCACAGATTTGGGATGTCAGCGGTTTTGAGCTACAGCATGCGGTCGTTAAAGAGTTGGGATACCCCAAAATGGAGACGCTGCAGGACTTCGAAAATGCGATCAAGGCTTATATGAAGAAGTATCCCACCATTGATGGCCGACCCACCATCGGTCTTTCGCTCTTGGCTGATGATTGGCGGTTTTTGATCTCGGTAACAAACCCGGCAGTTGCTGCCACCGGCGCGCCCGATGATGGGCAATGGTATATTGATTTTGAGACCCAGGAAGCCGTCTACCACATTACCAGACCGGAAGAGAAAGAGTACTTCCGCTGGCTAAACCATATGAATGCTCTCGGTTTACTTGATCCGGAAAGTTTTGTGCAAAAGTACGATCAGTATAAAGCCAAAATAGCTCAGGGCCGCGTTCTTGCCCTCACCGACCAAAGATGGGAGTACGAAGAAGCGGAACGAGCCTTACGGCAAGCAGGTAAATTCGAGCGCACCTATGGGAACTACCCCATTGTCCTTGATGAACGTTTCAAGCGGCCTGATCTTTGGGATCCGGGTTATTCAGCCAGCTGGGGTGTGGGGATTTCTGTAAATTGCAAACACAAAGAAGAGGCCTTTAAGTTTCTTGACTGGATGGCCTCAGACGAAGCTCAGGTCTTAGTGAACTGGGGACTTGAGGGTGTAAATTACCGGGTGGAAAATAGGAAGCGGGTTATCCCCCCGGCTGAGCTGGAACAGAAAAACAATGATCCGCTTTACATTAAAAAGTCCGGGGTTGGCCTTTACGTCTACCCCTTCCCGCAGCGGGGCGACGGGCTAGTGGACCCCACTGGTAACACCTATACTACCTTGACTAAAGACTTCATCAAAGAGCGGTATTCCCCGGTGGAAAAACAAGTCTTAGCTTCCTACGGCGCTGAAATGTGGATGGATCTCTATCCGCAGTCCAGCGAGTTTCCGCTCAAACCATGGGGCGCTGCTTGGCAAATTCCAACGCCGATGAATGAAGACTTTACAGTTCCCTTACAACGCTGCGATGATCTTTGCAAGAAACGGATTCCCGAGATCGTCTTAGCGGACCCGTCCGCCTTTGATCGGCTGTGGGATAATTTCCAAAAAGAACTGGAGAACTTAGGTATTCATAAGGCAGAAGCCATCTTTACCCAGTTGATTCAAGAACGGATCGCGCTCTGGAACGACTGACCTCCTGAACGTGGACTTGCGAAAAACAGGAAAGGCTTGTAACCTTTCCTGTTTTTCGCTAATCCGGCGGGCGAACCTTTTTACCTTAATGCGGGATATCCGTGTGAAATCTATTTTGCGGAGGGAGATGCCAACTTGCTGATTGAATTAAATGGGCGGTGGTTCTACAAAAAACCAAGCGTAAAAACGCTATGAACCCACCGAATTATAGGGAAATGCGCTTATGGTATAAACAGCCGGCTGCCGAATGGGTTGAGGCATTGCCCATCGGCAACGGTAGGCTAGGGGCAATGGTCTTTGGGCAGGTTTGGGAAGAAGAATTACAATTGAATGAAGACAGCCTTTGGTATGGAGGACCGGTAGACCGGAACAACCCCGATGCGCGGAAATATCTAGGGGAAATCCGTCGTCTAATCTTTGCCGGCGAGATCCAAAAGGCGGAACGCTTAGCCACTTTAACTCTGTCCGGAACCCCGGAGAGCCAAAGACACTATCTGCCACTGGGTAACCTTAATTTGCGCTTTATGGAGGAAGGACTTTTTTCCGCAAAACAACCGTCGGTCGAGCATTACCAGCGAGAATTGGATTTAAACGAAGGACTTGTGCACCTATGTTACCAAGTAGGCGGGAACCACTTTGTCCGGGAGTATTTTGCCAGTGCCGTTCATCAGGTCTTGGTCGTTCGTTTAACATCGACCCAGCGGGGACGGGTCTCTTTTCTTGCTAATCTCCGGCGGGGGAGATATCTGGAGAAGACCGTCGCTACTGGGGACACGTTACGGATGCACGGAAATGCCGGTGGTAAAAATGGGTTGGACTTCTGTGTGGCGGTGCGGGCAGTGGCCGAGGGCGGCCTGATCTCCACCTTAGGCGAGAACTTATTAGTCGAGAAGGCAGATGCCGTTACCCTTATCATCACGGCGGCTACTACCTTCCGCGCTTCAGATGTGAAGGCGGCCTGCCTTGACCAACTAGAGAAGGCGGCTGGTATCCCTTATGAAAGACTAAGGGCAGAGCATTGCCAAGACTACCAAGACCTTTTTCACCGCGTGAGTCTGCAGATCTGCGGAGAGCAGGAAGCGGAAATGTCAGCTAAACTACCCACCGATGAAAGGCTCCGGCGTTTGCAGGCTGGGGGTGATGACCCCGACTTGGTCAGTTTGTATTTCCAGTTCGGCCGCTATCTGCTCATCAGTTGCAGTCGCCCGGGTTCTTTACCCGCTAACCTGCAGGGTATTTGGAATCAAGAAATGCTTCCCCCTTGGGATAGCAAATATACGATTAACATTAATACCCAGATGAATTACTGGCCGGCGGAAGTATGTAATTTGGCCGAGTGTCATCTTCCCCTCTTTGATCTACTTGAGAGGATGCGGGTGCCCGGACGTCATACTGCCCAGACCATGTACGGGTGCCGCGGTTTTGTGGCCCACCACAATACAGATCTCTGGGCGGATACCGCCCCCCAGGATATCTGGCTTCCCGCTTCCTATTGGCCGATGGGCGCTGCTTGGTTATGTTTACACCTTTGGGACCATTTTGTTTTCTCCGGGGATCTGGATTTTCTGAAAGAAAGCTATCCAACCATGAAGGAGGCAGCCGAGTTCTTCTTGGATTTTTTGGTCGAGGATGAACAAGGCCGCTTCGTGACCTGTCCGTCGGTGTCTCCGGAGAATATTTTCATCTCAGCCCATGGAGAGTGTGGGGCGTTATGCGCCGGCCCTTCCATGGATAGCCAGATTCTGATTATCTTATTTTCGTGTTGCCTTAAAGCAGCCGACCTTTTACAACAAGATGAGGAGTTGATTACGACTTGGAACGCTGTCCTGGCGAAAATCCCCAAACCACAAGTGGGTAGGTATGGTCAGCTTCAAGAATGGGCGGAGGACTACGCTGAAGCCGAACCTGGGCACCGTCATATTTCCCATTTGTTTGCCCTCTACCCCGGGGATTTAATTACACCCGGGAACACCCCGGAATGGGCCGCAGCTGCCCGCAGAACCTTAGAACGGAGACTAGCTCATGGCGGAGGACACACCGGATGGAGCAGAGCTTGGATTGTAAATCTCTGGGCCAGGTTAGAGGATGGCGAAAAAGCCGGGGAGAATTTGCGGGAGTTATTACGCCGGTCTACATTACCTAATCTGTTTGATACACATCCCCCTTTCCAGATCGACGGTAATTTTGGGGGAACCGCCGGCATTGCCGAAATGCTCCTACAGAGTCACGGCGGTCAGCTTACTTTTCTACCAGCGCTGCCCAGAGCATGGAAGAGTGGCCGCATAACGGGAATCAGAGCGCGGGGTGGATTTATTCTTGACCTTGAATGGGAGAACCGGGTCTTTGGGTCAGCCCGGATATACTCAACCCGGGGCGGCATCTGTCGGCTTCGGATCCAGCGCCTGGCAAATGAGGGGCAAAAGATTGTTGTTTTAAATCAGGGGAAACCGATGGAGCAAGTCCCCGTCGCAGATTCCATCATTGAATTTAGGACAACAATGGGAGCAGAGTATTGGATTAAGCTTAAAGGAAAAGAAACGTAAAAGGGAGAATAAAGGGGGTAATTCCTTCTGATGCTTAAAGACAAAGGAGAGTGATTCCATGCTGACGCTGATCGTATTCCTAAGCGGAGCCGTTTTAATGTCCTTGGAAATGGTGGGGAGCCGGATTCTGGCACCGACCTTCGGTAGTTCCATTTATGTCTGGGGCTCCTTGATTGTAGTTGTGATGGCAGCCTTAACTCTCGGGTATTATGTGGGCGGACGGATTGCCGATCGCTACCCGGATTTACTAGTGATTGGGATGATCTTAGCGGTCGCCGGAACTTTCATCAGTTTTCTCCCTTTTTGGACAAGCCGAGTTAATTTCCTCTGCGGGCAGCTGGAACCAAGAGTCGGTTCCCTCCTAGCGGCTACTGCTTTCTTTTTTTTCCCCAGTATCCTTTTGGCCACAATTTCTCCGTATGCGGTCAAATTATCCAGTCACACTTTGGCGAACCTGGGAAATATCGCTGGCCGTTTATCGGCGATCTCCAGCATCGGTAGTGTGGTTGGTACCTTATTAACTTCCTTTTTT
>DOID01000073.1:8285-9278 GCA_003511465.1 Bacillota bacterium
TGCGGCCCCCGCGCCTAGGCTTGTGTGGGTCTTTCGGATCGCCTTAATTCTAATTTTAATAATCATCGGGATTTTGGTCGTACTATGGCAATCTAGTTCTGCCCGTTTACAAGTGGGTCAAAGCGGGATAATTTATGAACGAGATACCTTGTATAACCATATTGCGGTAACGGAAAGTGGTTCAAGGCGCTACTTGCGGTTTGATAATTCCCTACAAAGCGCCATTGATTTAGATAACCCTTTAGACCAGGTGTTTCGGTATACTTCTTTCTTGCATTTAGGGGTTGTGGCCAAGCCCCAACCGACACGGGCGCTCTTTATCGGCCTAGGCGGCGGTTCGGCACCGATGAAATTTTTGCATGATTATCCTTCATTACAAGCGGTCGATGCGGTGGAAATTGATCCAGAAGTAGTGAAAGTGGCGCAAGACTATTTTGCTTTGCCTGACGATTCTCGTCTCCGGGTCATCGCTCAAGATGGCCGGTTATTTGTCGAACACACCGGGCGGGCGATCGGGCGGGGGGAGGCTAAACCTTACGATCTGGTGGTGATCGACGCTTATTCATCCAGTACCATTCCGTACCACCTTACGACGGTGGAATTTTTGCAGTTGGTCCGGAAGACCCTAGCCCCCGACGGGGTGGTTGTGTCTAATATTATCGGTGCGCTCACCGGTCCCCACAGCGATTTGTTTCGGGCAATGACCCGTACCTTTGCTACCGTTTTTCCCCAGGTCTACATATTTCCGGTACACGAATGGCGAGGGTTAGATGATATCTATGAACAAAACATCACCTTGATCGCTACTGTAAATCCGGATTACCAACCGAAAGCGGTCTGGCAAAGTAAAGCCCGGCAATTCCATGCCCAGCAGCTAATTACCGAGGATGTTCCGACCTTCGTGCAAACGCTGGTTGATGATCCGCTGGTTTTCCAGGAAACGTGGTTAGCCGGTGTTCCGCTCTTAACCGACGATTATGCTCCGGTGGATAC
>DOID01000073.1:9469-11022 GCA_003511465.1 Bacillota bacterium
TTATTAACAAGGTTTCAATCAGGATGTTACTTATGTTATAATTGGAATGATTTAGCTTATACTTAAGGAGGATTATATAATGAAAACGCTCAAATGCTCATTACTCATCGGCCTTTTGATCTTGATGACTGCATCGCAAGCACTGGCCGCTAACTTTAATCAGCCCAGTTTGTCAGCGGAAGCGCTTCTTGGGAACCTGGCGCAAGCCAAAAAGACGAACAGAATTATTGGAGGGATAACGCTTACTGCCTTGGGGATCGGGACGGGAGCTTTAGTATCAACGATTGATAGTGACGATTATAACAATAAGGATGATGCTGAAACTGTAAAGACGGTCGGTTATATTTGCGCCGGAATTATAACCGGAGGGGGCATTATTACCTTAGCCTTGCCTTCGGAAGCCGAAAACCATTACCGGGATGTCAAAATGATTGATGACACGGGGGCGCGGGAGAACGCGGCCTACGGCAGTCTGGTCTTTCTTGCGGAAAAGGCCAAGACCGAAAGGATGATGTCCGGGACGGTATCGGCTGGGATGGCGTTTTACTATTTATTTGCGGCTGATCCTGTTTATTACTATGATGGTACCCCTAGCGATTATAATACATACTGTGGATTAGTGTTCGCCGCTGGGGCCGTATCAAGCTTGTTTATTCAAAGTGTAGAGGAGAAAGTGCTGGAGCAGTACGAGCGGGGATATGCAGTGGATGAAGGGCAAAATCGCCCGCAGCTTAGAATGGGCTGGCTGCCAAATGGTAGTCTATCCGCGGTGTACAGCTATCAGTTTTAGCTTCTCGTAACGGCCTTGATTCGACTGTTTTTAACTTCTTCCTTTTTTGTCTTTTTGCTGGTAAATCCGTATTTGGGCAGGGGAAAAAGCCTCCGATTTCGAATTAGATCCTTAAAATCAGGATGGAGGCTTTATGATGAAAAAGACCAGTTTTGTACTTGTTTTTGCCCTTCTTCTTCTGACCATGAGTTGCAGTTCGGTCTTGGCCGGTGCGGTAGTAAAACTAGGGATCGAACCGGGTGGTGATCTATCCACCAGGATCAGTGGCTACATGTTAGGATACGGCGTTGAACCGGGGATCTCTGTTTCCGGTGATTACTTGTATCCTCTTAATGAGAAGTTAGAAGTTGGCGGTGGCCTTGGGTACCAGTTGAAACGGAATGTTCAGGGGCTAGAGGCTGGATTTAGCTTTATTCCGCTCTATGGGACCGTTAAATTAAAAGCGCCCTTAAGCGCCGATCTTAACACCTATTTCACCGGTAAGCTCGGGTATAACTATCTGATGCTTGACCAAAACGTGGAAGGTTTTGATTACGGTGGCGGTCTGTATTACGGGCTCGGGATTGGGATCGATTTGAATAACAAGTATGCGGTGGAGGCGGAATATTCGGTGAACAAAGGTGAACTTGGTTATATCCTGAAACAGCCTTTCGATTATGCTAAATTCGGGATAGCGGTGGGATATAAATTTTAATATAAGATAAGAAAATAGAAAGGCCTGATTCCTCTAAACTAGCGGAGTCAGGCCTTCTTATTATGGGAA
>DOID01000059.1:0-3429 GCA_003511465.1 Bacillota bacterium
GCCCTCATCTTCTCTGAAATAGCAAGACCAGCGGCGTCGTCGGCTGCCCGGTTGATCCGTAACCCGGATGAAAGTTTCTCCAATGTTTTGCCCAAAGCGTTGTCTGTTGCGGATAACACCCGGTGAGTATTCATGGCGGAAATATTGTTTACAATTCTCATCAGAAATTCCTCCTTGATTTTTATTTTCTCTTCTCGCCTTTGGCCGGCCGCTCCAAAGGTTTAAAGAGCCGCGAAACATTCCGTGTTCCGCTTTCACTTATAATATCGGAATGATTTGGAAAAGCTTTAGAGGGTAATTACAATTTTTATATTAGTAATTCCCAATCTACCGGGGTGCCCCGTTTAACATCTTTTTTTACCTTTTTCCCAATGATCATTGAGTAATATTTGGGTGACAAGCCCTGTCCCGGACGGATCGCCCGCAAATTATCGGCAGTTAAAACATCTCCCGCTTTCAGTTCTTTGACAATATATAACGACCGCCGATGCTTTAAGGATGGTTTTTCTTCTTCCGAAGGGCCATAACTGATCTCCCCCAGAGCCTGCCAGGCCCGCTTCGTCTCGATCACCAAGTTACCCATTTCTGCAGGTTCCATAGAGAAGACGGCGTCAACCCCGCCTTCGGTCCGACTTAAGGTGAGGTGTTTTTCGATCACGGTGGCACCTAAAGGCACACTAGCAGTAGCGACTCCAAGGCCAAAGCTATGATCAGAAAGTCCAACTTGACAGTGGAAAAGATCACGCAGATGGGGGATGGTTAGTAAGTTAGAATTTTTGGGATCAGCCGGATAGGTGCTGGTACATTTAAGTAAGACCAAATCCTTACACCCGGCTTCGCGGGCGGCGCGTACCGTCTCATCTAGCTCAGCCAAGGATGCCATTCCGGTAGAAAGAAATAAAGGCTTACCGGTCGCTGCCACTTTTCTGATTAAGGGCAGATCCGTGTTTTCAAACGAAGCAATCTTGTAACAGGGAACATTAAGCGTTTCTAGGAAATCAACAGCAGACTCATCAAAAGGGGTACTAAAGCCGATGATTCCCAACTGGCGGCAGCGTCCAAAAATAGGCTCATGCCACTCCCAAGGCGTATAAGCCTGTTGGTACAGTTTATAGAGGGAGGTTCCTTGCCATAAATTATTAGGATCATCGATAAAGAATTCGCCGTCATCTAGATCGATGGTCATGGTATCCGCAGTGTATGTCTGGAGTTTTAGGGCTTGCACACCAGCCTCCGCAGCGGCCTCCACAATCGCCAACGCACGATCGAGGGAATGGTTATGGTTGCCGGACATTTCGGCGATAATAAAAGGGCGATGCTGAGCGCCGATCAGATAATCATTAATTTGGATCGCATTCATGAAATACCTCACAAAATATGTTCAAATTGTTCAGGCGGAAAAATCAACATTTTGGCCAAGATGGGGTTGCACTGATAATTCCATTGTTTCATTGGCTTGCACCATACTTTCAACCAAATCGTCGGTTTGTTCCGTAACTTCCTCCATCGCCATCTTCAAGACCGCTACACTCACCCGATAATGTAGATCAGCTTGACTCCTTTGTGTTGACATCCTTGCAATATCCATATACATCAACTCCTTTTATTAAAGTAGTTTCTATAGGTTTCATATTAGTATAATTTACCTCAGAGACCCACTTTCATTGTCATATTCTTGGGCCGGTAGTGGGCTAAGTCGGAAATGAAAAAGGATCGCCTGGAGAATGCGTTCAGCCGCCTTCCCATCTCCGTAGGGGTTGACCGCTTCTGACATTCTCTGGTACTCTCTAGGATTGATCAATAACATAGTAGTTTCCTCAATGATTGTCGCCCGGTTAGTACCGATCAGTTTAACCGTACCGGCAGCGATCGCCTCCGGCCGTTCAGTGGTATCTCTTAATACTAATACTGGCTTCCCCAGCGACGGCGCTTCTTCCTGCAAGCCCCCGGAGTCGGTCAGCACTAAATAGCATCGGTCCATTAAATTAACAAACTCTTCATACTCTAAGGGCGCAACCAGCTTTACCCGCTCGGTTTCCCCCAGTATTTCTCGGGCCAACTTTTGAACTACCGGGTTTAAGTGGACCGGTAAAACTACCTCCGTGTCAGGATTACTTTCTACAATCTCCCTCACCGCCAGAAAAATGTCCCGCAGCGGCTCTCCCAAGTTCTCCCTACGGTGGGCAGTTAGTAAAATGATTTTTTTATCGACAAAATCCAGCTGGTTTAAAGCTTCGTTTTTAAAAGTATAATTAGGCTTTACGGTCTGAAGCAGCGCATCAATCACCGTATTCCCGGTCACTACTATTCTCTCTGAAGGCACTCCCTCTTTTAGGAGAGCCTGTTTCGCCGTTAGGGTGGGCGCAAAATGAAGGTCCGACAAACACCCGGTCAGTTTTCTGTTCATTTCCTCAGGGAACGGGGAGTATTTATTATCGGTCCTGAGTCCAGCTTCCACGTGACCAACGGGAATCTGGTGATAAAAAGCAGCTAGACTACTGGCAAAAGTCGTAGCAGTGTCGCCATGGACCAAAATTAAGTCCGGTTTTTCTTGGCTAACTATACTTTCGATTTTCGATAAAACACCCACCGTGATCTCGGTTAAGGATTGTCCAGGCTTCATTAAATTGAGGTCATAGACTGGCTTGATCCCAAAGCGGGTTAAGACTTGGTCAAGCATCTCCCGATGCTGGGCAGTTACAGTGGTTATGGCTTTGATTTGCTCATGTTTTTCTAAAGCCTTGATTAAAGGAGCCATCTTGATCGCTTCGGGCCTGGTCCCAAAGACTAGCATGATTTTTAGCACAGAAGTCACCCGCCCCTTTCCCTTGATTAAAAGGAAATCATCCCGACACGAAAAACCTTCTAGAAATAGACTGCTTGATCGTACCTGAGCATCGTCAGGTTATGATTATATTGACCGATTAAAGGTTGTATCTTTTGTTCCCTAGACATTTGATAGAGGAGATAGGGATAATCGACTCCCGCGTGAATACTCAGCGGAACACCCCCGCCAAACCTGGGATTAATCTCTAGCCAATAAAGAGCTTCTCCACTATCTATACATTGCACCGTAATCGGGCCGATCGCCCCGAGTTTTTCCACAATTCCCTTCCCCTGCTCGATTAGTTCCACGCGATAAACCGTCCGACTTTTACTCACTTCCCCGCTTCTTACTTCTAGGCGCTCCCGTGGAACTACGGAGAGAACTTGTCCCTTTAAATCAGCAAGCACATCCAGGGTATATTCCTGACCTGGGATAAATTCCTGAATTATTAATTCGCTATGTTGCCGCAAAATATAACCCAGCTCGGCAAAACTATCCACCCTTCGGGCGCCACGTGAACCCATTCCGGTCTGTGGTTTAACGAACACAGGAAATGTTATATTGCTAGGTAAATCTTCTTTCCGCCAAGTCACTGGAGTTTT
>DOID01000059.1:3637-3994 GCA_003511465.1 Bacillota bacterium
AACTCCGGTTCAAAGAGGGGAATTAATAAATCTACCTTTTCTTTGCTACAAATGGCTAGAAGAGAATCAATATAACTTTTATCGTTGATTTTTGGAACCGTAAAGGACTGGTCCACAAAACAAGAAGCCGGGGCCAGCGAAGGTTCGGCATCGGTTCCTAAAATACGGGCTTTTAAACCAATAGTTTCATAAGATTTTTTGAAAGCCTGTACCAGTTCAACCCTACGGCCGATTGATGTGAATAAAACGGTGAACATCATCTCACCTGTTTCTCTTTATTGCATACATATAAATTGAGCGTCCAAAGCCTTGTTGCGCTAGGTTTTCATAATAGTGTTCTAAAAGCTTTTCCCGACC
>DOID01000059.1:4189-19123 GCA_003511465.1 Bacillota bacterium
AAGGGGAAATTGGTTGTCCGGTAGATTTCTTTAAAACCAACCTTCTCTAACAAGTTATGCAGTGAGTCAAAAGTGAAATAATTTGTGTGATCCGGCAAACAGACCCAATGGGCTTCTTCATTGTAATTTTCTACATAAGCCATCTGGCCTTCACTAAAATCATTCGGAACCGCGATCCGAATGATGCCCCCGGGAACCATAACCTTATAAAGTTTTTTTAGAACTGAAATTGGGTCTGTAATGTGTTCTAAAACAAACTGTAGATTAACAAAAGATATCTCTCTTATATTTGTCGATTTTATGTCCTCAACCGGACATTCAAAGACTTGTAGAGTGAATAGTCTTAAGAAATTTGCCGCATCTTGACTCGGTTCCAAGGCAAAAACTTCCCAATCTCGGTCTTGAAAAAACCGTACCAGTAAGTTGTTACCACAACCTACATCAACCATTCTTTGTACTTTTGTCTCTTTAAGGTTTTTTACCCGTTCAAAGATTTCATTGTATCTATAGTCACGACTAATTTGTTCTAATCTCTTTTTAATATACTCCTCTGTAACCTGTCCATAAGGAAAGGGTTTGACCTCTGTGTAGTATTTTTCTCGGTAAAACATCTCAAGTCCAAAAGTTGAGGAAATAGGATAAACATGTTTAAATCCACACGTTTGGCAGTAGATTATTTTGTAGCCTTTTATATGCCATTCTTGATTATACAAGTGTTTTTGAACATCCATCACTATCTCCGTTAAAATTGTTATTTAGCGAAATTACCAAATAAATAATAGTTCTATCACTTTCAGTCTTTATCTGAAACCTTGAGTTTTAGTTCATCATACAATTGGAATATTCGATCGAAGTTTTTACTGCGATTAAAGTTTTCCACTACCCATCGATACGCTTGTTCAGTTTTAGTAATATATAATCCTTTATTTTTATAAAACAATTCGATTGCTTCCGCTAGCTTTCTACTATCTCGTGGCGGTACCATTATCCCATTTAGTCCGTTTCTAACAATTTCTCGATTACCCTGAGCATCAGTTGTTAAAACCGGTATTTTAAGGTACATTGCTTCAACAAGCGTAACAGGTAAGCCTTCAGAAAGCGATGGTAATACAAATAAATCAAACTTCATCATATATTTGAACGGGTTTGTAGAATATCCTACAAATTTAATTACATCTTCTAATCCTAATTCTTTAGTCCTTTGCCGAAGGCTTTCTCGTTCAGGGCCCTCGCCAACTAAAATCACCTGTAAATTATTAAGTAGCCTTACGGGAAGAGTAGCTACTGCTTCAATCAGATATTTTATCCCTTTTCGTTCAGACAGATCCGCAACAGTACCAATACATAATTTCTTATCATCTATTACATTTCCAGTTTCTTCATCGCCAGTTATTCCATCAATCCTTGAAAAATCGCAACCATTATAAATAGGATAGATAAGTTCTTTTTTAACTCCTTCTTTAATCAAAAAGTCGGCAACATCGTAAGAAACAGCATGAACCGCATTCATATTATTTAAGAACATAACATCTTGTAATTTCATCCAAGAGGACTTTTGTGGACTCCAAGCGTGTACTGTTGAAAGATGAGGTAAAAAATGTCCATAGGCTGTTTTTGAACTTAACATCGCCGCATACCCTGGTATGGCGGCATGAGAATGGATCAAATCAAATTTCTCTCTTTGAAATAGTTTGGTCATCCTCTCTGTCGATAAACATACTCGGTTAAAGTCGCGAGTGAACAAATCTTCTACTAAAACTACAGGAATACCCCTATCTTCCGCTTCCTGGATTAAAGGTATCTGACTTTCATATTGATCGTATTTTTCTGTAGCTGCAATTACGGCTTTATGACCACGCATAATCGCTTCTCTTGCAAGGTCTAATAACGCTCGGCCAGCACCAAAATGTAAGAAAGTTATAGCGTAAAATATCTTCATAATACCCACCCTAAAAAATTCAATTCCTTTTTAAAAACATTGACAAATCTTTCACCCTAGAAATAAGTGGTTCAAACTCGGCATATTGCTTTTATATAGAATTGGCAAAAATATTGATTGTAAAATCTTTGCCCTTTTTATAACCAAGCTCTTCAAGTTTCCTTTCTATTTCATCTATAAATGTAGAGCCAATAAAAATAAACGGTGTAATTTGAAATTTAACTTTTTCTATATCCTCTGGAAAACTAATTGGTAAATTAAAATATTGTTTACTCCATTTAACCGGATTACTATCTATAAAACCATTAACCTCAATACCTGCTTTTTGTAGTACTTTAAATGTATACTTACCCCCATTCCCTGTTCCCCAAATAAAAACAGGACGTTGCTTAATATCATCAATATTTATATGGAAATCTATAGCTTCATAACGTGCCATTACTTTTCTGGTTAATAGGAAAATTTTTTCGTTATATTGATCCGTAAGAGATTTAGAATGACGTCTGTAAAAATATAGATTTTTGTGTAAGGGCTTCAATGTAAAATATCTAAAAGCCCTTAACCAAAAATCATAATCTTCCACAAGAAATAAACCTTCATCAAAACCCTTTAAACATTTGTATACTTTCGACTGATACATAAAGCAAGCACTTATACAGCTGCGATATTTTAAAATATCGGGTTCTTCAACAATTTGGTTTTTAATTATCAAACCTTTTTCATCAATAATAGAATAATCTGTATAAACTACATTAACTTCAGGATTTTTCTGCATAAAGATTAGCATTTCTTCAATTGCCGCCGGATGATAAAGATTATCATCTGAAGTCCATGTAAAATATTCACCAATCGCAATTTTAAACCCTGTATTTAGTGCTGCTGGAAGTTTTCTATTTTCTTTATGACAAATACTTTTCACCCTTGTATCTTTCTTTAGATATTCATAAATTATTTCTGGAGTATTATCTGTTGAACAGTCATCCACAATTATCAATTCTATATTTTGATATGTTTGATTTAAGCAACTCTTTATCGACTCGCTCAAATACTGCGCTCCATTGTATACAGGTAATACAATAGTAACTAAAGGCGTGTTAAATATCAAAACTCATTCCTCCACCTCTTCACCCAAATTCCTATTCCCTTTTCCCAGTAATATATATTTAAAACCCAATTTCCGCAAAATATTAGCCTCATAAAAGTTTCGTGTATCGAAAATAATCGGAGTTCTCATCAGCTCCACAATTCGCTCAAATTGTAGATTCTTAAATTCTCGATGATTAACGGCTAAGAGGAGAAGATCGCTGCTTTCAACCGCCTTATATAAATCTTTTTCTAAATACGGATGAGATTTGATATGCGGATCTACTAATACGATCTTGAATTTGTTTTGGACCAAAATGTCAATTATTTTTAATATAGGACTCTCTCTAATATCATCAATGTCTGGCTTATAGGTAGCTCCTAATATCGTAATTTTAGGTAGAGCCGAAACCTGCTTTAACGCTTCTTTAATTTTCTCTACTACATACTCAGGCATAGAATCATTAATCTTACGACCTAGGCCAATAATTTTCGCGACCTCCGGAACCCTCTCAATAATAAAAAATGGATCAACTGTAAGGCAATGGCCTCCTACTCCCGGTCCCGGTTGATGAAGATTTACCCTTGGATGTTTATTGCAAAGTTCGGTAACCTCCCAAACATTAATTTTCATTTGATCACAAATTCTAGCTACTTCATTTGCTAAGGCAATATTAACATCACGATATGTGTTTTCCATTAGTTTACACATTTCAGCGGTTGTCGCATTGGTCAGAAAAATATTACCTCGAACGAATGTTTTATATAGTTCTTTTACCAACTCTCCTGATTTTTTATTAATCCCACCAATAATACGATTGTTTTCAACTAATTCCATTAGAATACGCCCGGGTAATACCCTTTCTGGACAATGAGCTACATATAGCTCATCCCCGATAACCAAACCTGATTTAGATAGAATCGGAATCAATAATTCATTTATGGTACCAACAGGAGAGGTTGACTCAAGAATTATAATATTCCCTTTACGTAAAAAAGGGATAATAGATTCTGTTGCGGATATAACATAAGACATATCGGCAGTTTTATTTGGCTTTATAGGAGTAGGTACAGCAATAATAAAAATATCAGCATAATTAGGTTTAGTGTTACCAATTAAATTACCAGATGTCACAGCCGCCTGAACCATAATATCAAGATAGGGCTCTTCTATAATGATTTTACCTTGGTTAAGTGCCTCCACAACTTTATTATTCACATCTACCCCAATTATTTCGTACCCATGGGTGGCAAACATAGCGGCAGTAGGAAGACCAATATAGCCAAGCCCTAAGACACATATTTTCTTTTTTTGTTTCAAGAATGTCACCTCGTCTAAAAATCGTGTGTATTAACATATTCTGTATCAAGAGGGTATTGACAAACATATAATTCAATAAATATGTCTTTCCGGAACTTTTCGTTTGCTAGATAAATTGGATAAATTATAGTATTATAACATTTGTTTTCTAGATCTTTATATATTTCTTCTTCATGAGCTAAGGATGAAATAATTATAAAACCTGGTTTTAATTTGTTTATATCCTCGGGAGAAAATACTTTTAGATTAAACAGAACCTTGCCCTGTTTATTTTTATCTTGATCAACTAAACCGATAATATTAAATTGCAAATTAGAAATTAGATTTAACAGACGTTCTGTATGCTCTCCAGCCCCATAAATTAAAACCTCCGCATTTCTATTTATCTTCTTTAAAATTAAATTTTTAAATCCTGGATAATCAGATGAAAATGTTTCTTCCATGACTCTCTGGTTAAATATTCTTATTTTCTCTTCTATTACATCTTTATCTAAACCATCATTTACAAAGATATCTTTTTTAATACTCACATGCGTTTTATAGTCTTTAGTAAAACAGATGATTTCAGATTTAATATCAGTATGGTTATCTTTATTATTATCCCTTATTGAAACGTAACTAAATCTATCAGTAGAATATATCTTTAGATTTCCGAATAAAGGTTCTTTATTATGGAAAATATCAGTTAAAACATTCGTATCCTTAACAAGATCCTTTTTTATAACAAAAGCATTTCTATTAATACCTTTTACATAGATATTCTCATGCCCTTGATTATATAAGCTAAGCAAATTAACTTCAAGATTATATTCATAATAAGAACTTTTCTCTACAACATCCGCATCTGTATAATTAAAAGCATGTATTAAATCCATCAAATAGTATGGGGCATAATAATCTTTTTCATTAAAAAGAGCAACATAGGAATATTTACATGCCTTATAAATTGCTTGTTTTAAAGTCTGTTCATTTTTATACCTTATGATTGATATATCTTTTCTTGAATACTCACCAATATCAATTTGTTTGTTTGCTATAGCTATCAATTCTTTATGTTTGAACTTCTGTGCCTTATAACAATTTAATATGTTTTTAAAGCCTAATTCATTATTAATATAGGCGACAACTGATACTCCTTTCCCCTGGGTAATTTTATGTTCTAATCCAATTTTGCCCAAAATACTATTTAACCGATGCTTATATAAATGTTTTTCATTAACTTCGCGGATTCCCAACAAACTAATTCCTTCACTAATTTCTTTACTATTTAATAGGATTGATAAAACATCTCTGGTTTCTTCTTCCGAAAAAACAATAGGAATTATTTCCTTGAAATAATTATATATTCCCTCAGAATATGTAGTTATTACATTTGCTCCTGAAGCTAACATTTCAAAAACTCGGCGCGAGAACATTGTCGGGCTTTTTTTTACAGTATTCACGTTTAAAAATACCTTATAGAGCTTATATGCTTTCACCATATCTTTATAGTCTAGGCTACCTACTATATTAGTTCTACATTCCTCCGGAAATTTGAAATTTAAATTATTATCTTTTTGATAGTTTCTATCGTATATATGCAAATTATAAGCTAGAGATGGTTGTAATAACATTTTTAATTCAATTTGCCTCTTTATATATCTGGTACCATACCATGTACCGGCAAACGCAACGTTTTCTTTTTTATTATAATTTGAATTTATAGGATTATGGATAGCTGGTTGAGCAGCAAATGGTAAAACATAAACTCTTTTATGTTTTAGATCTTGATAATAACGTTGAATAGAATTTAAATCAGTAGTAAAAACAAAATCGAACAGTTTAGCTGCATAAATAAACTTTAGATAATTAGGGGGATCTTCTTTGTTCCAAAAAACTGTAGGAATGTTTTTTTGATGGCAATAATTAATTATTCTTTTAATCTTACAATCACCCTTATTTTCAATGTTAATTAACTGGTCTTTCCAAGTATGGTCTAAACCTTCCCAAGCAGATTCAACCAATAGAAAATCTGGATCAAATAGATCTAGCGAATCCTCCCAAGAATCGTAAGGTAGATATTTTAAAGTACATTCGTATTTAAAGCAATCATAACTAAACCTATCCATAATACAAGCTACTTTTAGATTAGGATTGTTTATTCTCTCCAAATTCGTTTTATTACTTGTTTCTATTTTGCTTATGATCTCATCTTTACTAAGATACCCCATGCCTTCACCTCATAAATCGCAGCTTCTCAATTGTATTATTGTTTCTATTTCTAAATTACTTCCATCTATTTCAATGATCACAGTTTTTGTGGGAATAGGTTCTTGTATCCCTAGAAAATGCCATCCCAAAACACGCGGTTCTTCTTGTCCCTTAACAAAGCTTATTTTGCAAATAGTATTGGGTTCCAAAATTACTTTGCAGATCTGCTGGCCATTTTTGAAAATGTCAATTTTATTATTATCTATTACTGGTTCAAGATCTGATGCTAAATGCCATAAAAACTTATAATTATGGAAACTACCCGATTCAATTGAATCTGTTATTTCTACTACATTAGTGCGCTTTTTATATACCAATTCTCTTATATGTTTTACACCATTATACCGAGTATTAATACCTGAAACATAGCAAACATCTTTATTTATTAAATGTTCGCGAATTCTAGTCCCTTTTGTACACGATTCACCACTATAGGGAGGTAATCCCTTATCATCAACAATTAAAGTATTATGTGAAAAGGAAGAATAACCATATTTGGTAAACGGATTATCATAGTCATATCCATTTGGACCCGAATCAATAAATAAATCTCCATTTGAATAAATAAAAACGCTTAAATCATCTGCATGTTTGTGACTTAATGAATGATAAGCAGCATTAAATAAAATATATGTTCCCCGCTCCCCCAGAGCCCAACTGTTTCTAAATATAGCATAACCTGCCTCAGGAAAAACTATGTCTTTGACTTTTGGCATTGTTCCTCTGGAACCGTTAGTTATTGCATATTTATAGTAAGGATTATTAGGCCAAGTCTCCCCTTTAGGAGTTGTTTTAGCAAAAGTATCGCCGATAGTAGGAAGTTTACCATCTGGTTTAATAATGTTAATCCCAAATATGGACATTTTATTGTGTAAAGAAGATAAATAACCAAAAATTGATCATTGCTGCTAATGAAATACTCTTTCATCTTTCCCATTTCCTGGGCCATCGCTATATGATAAGAAGGCGAATGTTCTAGATGTACTCCCTCTTTATTTATTGCATAATCCAAATAGTTTTTTATTCTTTCTTTCGCTCTATTATAATAAACCTTACTTATACGCAATTCAGCAAAATATGTGCAAAAGACTAACAAACTAATATCCTGAAATAGACCATGATTATGTTTATCTGTATAAAACGAATCACTATATAATAATTCGGCATGTTTTCGAATATGTTCAAGTAAATTAACCAGGTCATTCTCTGTTCCTACTTTTCTTGCTACATCAAAGAGTAAAATCCAAATTATTAATCTCATTGCTGTTCCATGGTCATGCCAAGACATAGAATTCATTGGCTTATTAATTGGGTTATTTAATATCCAGTTGCCAATAATCTCTAAAGCACATATGATATACTTTGGATTATTTGATTCTTGAAATGCATTGATTAAATCCACCAAAAACACATGCGAATGAAGCTGTAATAAAAAAGATCTGGAAAAGCGTTTTTCGTCCCAATTAATCCCATTTGGGTAGTGTACTTCTCCAAAATGGGGAAAAGAAAAAACTCCTCTCAACATATTATCTGCGGCAGAAGTATAGTCTCGATTAAATATCTTATATTGACATACTAAAGGAGATAATTGTTCCGATATTAACTCTGTTTTTTTAGTTAAATACCTATTAACTAATGCCAAAACAATAAAGCCCCCTATTATTATCGTATTTTATACTTATCCCTTTAATATAGTAGGCTTTTTCACTAAATAACTTGAACAGTGAATAGTTTATATTTCTCAATGCCGATATTTATTAGTTGTTGTATTATCTCTTCATAATACATGCTAGCAATTAATACTTCGAAATCTTTATTTAACATATTAAGAGAGTCGGGCGAGACTATTCTTACTCCATTTATGTCTTTGCCCCATTTATTCTTATCATTATCACAAAAACAAATTATTTTATGACTTACTTTATACATTTCATAAGCTGCTTTCCCTAGGGTTGAAGCTCCAAATATGACCATATTATCAGATATAGTATGTTGAATGTCATGGCTTTCTCTCTTTGTAACTGGTGTCTTAAGTATCAAATCTAAAAAGTCATCGGTTTTTTTCATTTGCTTTTCAAGAGGGTATCTTTCTTTGATAACATCATAATACTCCTGCGAACTGTATTGTTCCTCTGTGATTCGGTTAACCGCCTCATCAATGGTGTTAAACAAGTACTTTTTATCCCATATTTCTTTGGCATAAGGAAAGTTGTGAATTACTGGTTTTATCCCTTTCACCATCGCTTCAGCGATATTATATCCAAAACTTTCATGGATGCTCGTAGATAAGATGTAGTTTTTATTCTCTAACCACTTGTTTACATCAGATTGCCATCCCTCAAAGATAACATTATTATGTAAGTTTAACTCACGCAAAGCATAATCCCAATATAGTTTAAGTTCCTCATCAATAAATTCTCCGGCAACAAATAGTTTATACCTCCTATCCTTTTTTACTAATTTATCTGTTATTTGAAGTAGCAATACAGGATTTTTTCGTGGAATAATGCCTGCTATAAAAGCAATATTAAAACCTTTGTTTCTATTCCTAAAACCAAATTTTTCAATATTAACACCATTTTCTATTACACAGGTATTTAGGTCTTTAGATAGATGTTCCGGTAACAGTTCTAATAGATGCTTTGCAACAACAATAAGACCATCAATATTATTCCAGTTGACTTTAAATGGAACTGAAGTAAAAGCTTCAGAGCTATGTAATCTACACACAATCCTTTTATTTTCCGCAATTTCCAAATTACTCGCAAACGCAAATAAATCATCACACCATTCGAACCAACATAACTCTGCCCAATTCATTCCCAGAACCAATTGGTTATAATTGTTTATTTCGAATTTTTTTATTTCATATTTCTTTGATAGCTTCTCAATAATATCTTTGAGAAATTTATCTTTAGAACCATTAGTTCGATAAAACATTCCCAGTTTAGTCTTGTTCATTGATTTATATTCCCTCCTTTTTTAAGCTTGGGAATAGTCTATTTACTTATCCCGCCATCTGAAAATATAAGTGTCCGAATATTTTTTAACAATCTCGTACCCAGGTTTCAAAAACTTAGTTATTTCTTCTAGCCTTTTTGGGGTTAGTGCCTCTATACAGATTACAGGCTTGAATAAATTAATTGTGTTCACTGCTCCCTGAAGAACTTCCAGATCCATACCCTCAACATCTATTTTTATTAAGCCTATCCTTCCTTTTTCTTTTTTTAAAATATTATCTAGTGTATCTATAGCTATTTCCCCATTGGCATTTAGGCGAATTTCACCTGTACCATGATTATTTAAATCCTTAAGCGATAAGTCGCCACAACCTTTATTACTCCCAAGCGCTTTATTATAAACAACCACTTTGTTTGCAAGGTGATTTATGGCTATATTAGTCTTTAATATATCCAATACATATTTATTCGGTTCAAAAGATAAAACTTTTTTCGCCTTGCATGCTTTGATAAAAAATAGCGTGTGATTTCCTATATTAGCTCCTACATCAATAAAAATTGATCCATTTAACCTCAATGATTCGATAAACTTTAAAACTTCCATCTCGTAAAATGCACAATTTACTAAAATCTTGTTTTGTATGTATTCACTAGTATTCGGTAGGTAAAAATTGAAATGTATCCCCTTATAACCAATTTGATGAAAACCTTTTTTGCTATCTATCAGCTTTCTTAACCTTAATTTGTTGTACAAGTTAAATTTAATCTTTTTATGGAAATGCAAAGATCTATCTTGGAGATTAAATAAAGCATATTCGTCTATTCCCAAAAAAGATAAATGCTTTACAATTTCCTTGCTATAACTACTCGTTATTACAATTATGTAATCTTTCATATGTCCTAACTCATCAGGGCTAAGAATTTTTATGTTGTTTAAGGTTTTTCCCCATTTTTGTTTATCCGAATCACAATAATAGGAAATCTTATATTTGTTTTTTAGATAATGATAAGCTTGGTTACCCATTTCTGATGCTCCATAAAAAATTGCTTTTTGTTGCATATCTCTTTCCCCTCTAATGTTAAAGTAACCAAATATTTTGCCGTCCTACAAACGGTCCGATTGTTTCACTGAGTATTTGTTTTTACAAGTCGCTACGGATTAAACAATAAGGTATTAACCGTCCGAGCTAATCCAATAACACTTATCTCTCTATGCCACCCTAAATATCGCACTACGTCTTTTTCTTCCAGCGCTTCCAATGTCTCCACCTGATTCTCGGCCACAGCGATGGCGATCGTGGGTAATTCTAAATATAGCCTTTCCCAAGTAGTGGCCCCTCCAGCTCCGATAGCTAGATCAGCTTTAACCATCAATTCCGCCATATTTTCCACCTGACAGTAATAGGTGGTGTTGGGCATCTGGCTACAACGCTTTTTGATCTCTTTTTTATGTGGATTTGAAGCCCCAACCACTACATCCACAGCAACCTCGGGACGGTTTAACAGTCTTATTGCTTCCAAAGCCTTCTTCGTCTCATTGGTTGGATCACTTCCCCCGAAAAAAACAAGGATCCGCTGGACTTTCCCATCACGTTTCCGCAGTTCCTTTTTTGCTCGATGAAACTCGGAACGGAGGAGGGCATATTTAGGGCCAAGTAACATTTGACACGTGGGGGAAACCAGGCCGTCATACCGATGCTCCATATCCCGGAAGTAATTTTGATCTAAGAGTAGATCGCAATCATGTACGCGGTTAGCCAGATCATCAATGGCCATGATCTTATTGGTAGATGGCCGGAGAAACTTTTCCCACTTACGATCTAAAGCATAGCTGTCAACTACTAGATTTATGTTTGAACCCAATTCCAAACTTGGTTCAAAACCCAAGAATACTTGCGCCGTAATGTGGGAACTGATGTTTATTAAGCTCCCATCGGATAGCGCTTCTTTCGGTGATCTTATCGTCTCTGTCTCTACATTATTTATATCGGCCTGATCCCCAGCTTGATTGAGTATTATTTCCTGGGTCTTTTTCGCATCGTCCAGCCAATTCTCTCCCAACCAGGCCCAATAGTCATCATCTAGTTCTTCTATTGGATCCAGACGATATACCTTAAACCCTTTGCTTTCGATATAGTCACATAAACTCCCCGGTAAAATATAGCAAATAAAAGAGACCTCCATTCCTAACTTTCTGAGGTCCCCAGCCAAAGTAAGACAACGCATGACATGCCCGGTCCCTATTTTTGTGGAAGCATCGGCGCGAATCAATACCTTCATTTTTACTTCACCAGTTTCTGCTTGATCTGTTCATTAATCTTTGCCCACTCCGGATATTGAGTGAGTAGAGTTAAACAGTCTTCCAAAGTAAAATTGGGGTTGGTCGGGTACAAAGTAGCAAGCATCCTTTTAATAAGCTCAAAATCCTCCGAGGTATCTACCGTCCACCGGTAATGGCTGAAATCTTCCGTATAGAGCAGATTCTTGATTCGGTATCGCTCTGGACGGCGTTTGATAAAGATGGTAACATGTTCCCGTTCTTCTTGATCGATCGCCTCTTCGTAGGCCTCCTTCAGTACTTCCTTAGAAAAAACTTCCGTATCCATTCCCCGAGGATAGGTCAGCTCCGGGAAGGTATTAGAGACATAATCGTACTCCGTCTGATGGGTCAAATAAAAGCTGATTACCTTATCAACGACTACCGGATCGATCAGCGGACAATCCGAGGTAATCCGAACTACTACATCCGCTCCGGATTCGGTCGCAGCCCCGTAATACCGGGCTAAGACATCTTGCTCCGACCCGCGAAAGTAAGGGGTTTCTAGTTTGCGACACAGGTCGATAATGGGTTGTTCTTCTCCATGATCGGTGGTGGCAATAATAAGTTGGTCTGCTGATTTAACCCTAGATAACCGCTCTAGTTCATATTCTAACAGAGTTTTACCTAATACTCTTTTTAGAATCTTCCCCGGCAACCTAGTCGAAGCTATCCGGGCTTGTACAATAATGGCAGTGGTCATTTTTACGCACCTACTTTACTATATTCCGCAAAGCATCCACCACATACTCCTGATCCTCATCGGTTAGGCGGTAGTAAAGCGGAATCGTTAAAGTCTCACGATAATACTGCTCTGCCTCGGGAAAGTCACCCGCTTTAAAGCCAAGCCGTTCAAAGTATGGCTGGGTATGGACGGGAATGTAATGCACATTAACGATCATATTGATCGCCCTTAATTCATCAAAGATCTGTCGCCGTGTCTTCGTTAGCTCGTCCAGATGTAGCCGGAGCACATATAAATGATAAGCCGAGTAGGTATCCGGGTCCTGCCAAGGTAAGGTCACCGGGAGGTCTTTTAGCATTTGATCATACCGCGCTGCTAAATAATGTCGGCGCTGGACAAACCCATCAATCCGTTGCAACTGGCTATAACCAAGGGCGGCCTGGATATCGGTCATCCGGTAGTTATATCCCAACTCAATCTGCTGGTAATGCCAGGCCCCATCCATGGGTTTTTCCATAAACCGCGCATCCCGGGCGATTCCGTGCGTACGGAGGCGCATCAATCTTTCGTAAAGGTCTTCATTATTTGTCAGAACCATTCCGCCTTCCCCGGTAGTAATAATTTTCACCGGGTGAAAACTGAAAACAGCCATCTCGGAATATTCGCCAGCCCCAATCTTTTTCCCTTGGTAACTACCGCCAATAGCATGGGCGGCATCTTCAATTACTGTAAAGTTATACTTATCGGCCAGCTTACGAAGTTCTTCCATTTGGCATGACTGGCCGGCAAAATGCACCGGGATCACGACCTTGGGTAACTTACCGGTCTTCTCTGCTTCCATGAGCTTTGCTGCTAAGGCAGTAATACTCATATTATAGGTTGTCGGATCAATATCGACAAAGTCGACTTCTGCTCCACAATAGAGTCCACAGTTGGCCGAAGCAACAAAGGTGTTGGGCGAAGTCCAAAGGAGATCCCCCGGTCCCAAATCTGCTGCCAAACAGGCAATATGTAAGGCAGAAGTTGCACTGTTCACCGCCACCCCATACTTAGCTCCGGAATATTGGGCGACCGCTGCTTCGAACCGCTTAATCGCCGGCCCCTGGGTTAACCAATCGGACTGAAGGATCTCAATTACTGCTTGGATATCATCATGGCTTATATCCTGACAACCATAGGGAATCCTTTTCATTGCTCATCCAACTTTCTTAATTGATCAACAGTGAGAAAGACCGGATTGGTATCGGAACGGTACTCGAATTCTACGGTCAGTGGCCGCCCTTCTTCCCCTATGGGATTACATTGGTAATCGGGTTTCCCGAAAGTACTAATCGGTGGTTGTAATAAGTAGAAGTGGGGATATTCCAAGGTTAATTGGGAGGTTTCGACCGGAATCATTAATTCATGTAACTTTTCACCCGGCCTAATCCCGATTACCTTCATTTTCAAATCAGCACCAAAAGATCTAACCAAGTCGGTAATGCGCATGGAAGGAATTTTGGGGACAAAGATCTCTCCCCCCTGCATCCTGGAGAAATTTTTTAAAACAAAATCGACACCTTCTTGAATTGTGAACCAAAAGCGGGTCATCCTGGGATCGGTCACCGGCAATTCTTTTGCCCCGGCCGCCACCAATTTTTTAAATAAAGGTACTACCGAGCCTCGGGAACCGATGACATTTCCATAACGAACTGCCGCAAAGCGGGTCTTTTGACTACCGGCAATGTTATTCGCGGTAACAAAAAGCTTCTCCATCACCATCTTAGTCGCCCCGTAGAGGTTAATCGGATTCACGGCTTTATCGGTAGAGAGCGCGATTACCTTTTCCACCCCATTTTTAAGGGCGGCATTAATTACATTCTCCGCACCGTTGATGTTGGTCTTGACAAATTCCATCGGGTTATACTCCGCTGCTGGGACTTGTTTTAAGGCAGCGGCATGGATCACATAGTCCACCCTGCGCATCGCCTGATCCAAACGATCCCGGTCACGAATATCGCCGAGGAAATACCGCATCTCCGGCAGGTTATAGACCTGCTGCATCTCGTATTGTTTCAGTTCATCCCGGGAGAAGACGATCAGCCTTTTCAACTGATATCTTTCCAACATGGTTTTAACACAATAGCGCCCAAAGGTGCCGGTTCCCCCGGTGATAAGGACCGTTTTTCCATTAAACATCAGCCTTCCCCCCCGCTGGAGGTGGTATTTACCTCCGTAATCACCCTTTGTAAAGCCTCATATTCTTGCCCTAGGGTCGCAAAATCCTGTGGCAGACTATGGACGAGGTTTCTAAAGTTCTTAACAATTTGCTCCCCCTTGGCCTTCGAATCAGCTGCGAAACGAATGCCGTCAAGCTTCTTTGCAATCAATTCCAGCTCT
>DOID01000059.1:19137-21210 GCA_003511465.1 Bacillota bacterium
GGCTCCCCCTTGGTCTTCGAATCAGCTTCGAATCGAATACCGTCAAGATTCTTTGCAATCAATTCCAACTCTACTCTTCTTCCGGGTTGGATATAGACTTGGTAAAACCGATTTTTCGTCAGTTTCTTTAGCTCCCGATCAAAGCGGCTAATCTGTTTTTGCCATTGTCCGGCGCTGGCTCCTGAGCCGAAACCCTCCAATGCAGCAAAGACCTTTCCTAGCCTACCAATTACTGTCCCGATTTGCTGATAATCAGCATCCATCATTTTTTCTTGCTGCAAAAGATGGTCCAGATCATAATCGAAAGTGGCCTCTGGGAACCAAGCCGCATTAACCACTCTTCTTGTAAGGTGGTGTTTAATTAGCTTTTCTAAGGGGACAAAGGTTGTCCCCCCAATCTTTGCGCCGCCTTTAGTCGTATTAATAAAGTCACCATGCTCACAGTCGGCAATTACCTGCTCTAGCTCTAAGCGCATCCGGTTGTAATCCTCGGTTGTATAGACTTCTGTTCCATCCACCGCTTCTACTAAAAAGGCTTGTGATCGCCACTTATCGGTAACCTCTGGCTTGTAATAGGGTATTCCCCCTGCATACCGGTAATCTCCGCGAAAAGCCAGGTTTTGTCCCACAAAGATTATCGGATCAAATCCCAGGTACTTCAAGAGTTGCACCAGCACCACTGAGATGGTTGTACTATCATAAATCTTCGGACTTGCCGCTCCGTTCTTTAACTGTAGATAATACGGAGCAACCGTATCCTGGCTGTTGAGCATATGGGCCATCGGTCCAGGATATTTTTGTAACGAAATCCCAACGGTACTCCCGAAAATCAAAGGAAGCGAAGCAATCCTTTTTTCAAATACTTGTTTATAGACACCATCAAACTGATTGGGATCATAAGAGGTGGCCGCATCGGGATATATACCGTTATTCAGCAGCGGCACCAACCCCGAACCAGCCGAGAAGATATAGGCCAAGCCCTGTTCTTTGATCTCTTTAATCCTTTCAATCTCATCCGTCAAGGATGGCCCCGCCGCCACAATCAAAGCCGGCATCCCTTTAAACTGATCCTTCTTCTGTAAAACATTTGGCGTTTTTAAGAGGTATTTAAAATTCCGTATACTATTTAGCGTCCATTTGCGTTGATAGACGATAGTTGCTTGTAAATTCGTCCGCTTGCCCGCAACCATCCTTTGAAAATTGGTAATAAACGTTTTGGTCAATTCGGGAAAAGCTTGCTCGTAACTGGGCAGAACCACAAAGAGGACATTTCCGTCGGTAAAATCGGTAAAATCCTTTAACAACAGCGGCTGGTTCGCCGGTGCCATTTCAACATAGAGATTCCTTAATTGTTTAAGTGGAAGCGCCGAAAGTGGCCTTGTGGAGAGGTAGGTTGAGAGAAGTTCCGGCACTGGTTCGTAGATGGTAAATTGTACGCTGGGGTAGTTTCGCAGCAAAGCTTCAATGTGGTATCCTAAACCCACCCCGAAAAAGAAGATATGATGGTACTTTTCTACAGTGGTAAACTGCGCGACGAAGCGCTGCGCTTCCGCCTCCGGATTATAGCTGCTATGGAGGTAAAGGGCTTTCCCGTCCTTCTTCACCATCATCGTAGGACTGCCATTTTTGGCGGCTACTACTTCTACCGCTGGAAAAACCTGCTCCTCCAGGGGTTTAATCGCCTGCCAAAGCAGGGGGAACCTTTCCGTTATAAAGTTAAGATTGTCAATTAAGATCATCGATGTTACCCTCTGCGCTTAATATTTTTCTGATCTCTCCATGCAGAGAAGAAAAAAGCGGTGATATTTCATAATACAAAAGATCGCCAAGCAAAACATGGTCCAAATTTTCCATCGCAGTGTGCACCAGTTCAATCTTGCCCTTGAACTCAGCGCCCCACCGCGCACCAGTTTGCTGCTCCGGCCGGAAACTTTCGATGACTGTACCAACTTCCAAAAGCCATTGTAAGCCCTCGAGTAACTGGGAGAATTTGTTCCATGTTTCTTCGGTTGGTCCCTGGTGAAAATCATTGCCAATCTTTTCTACTTCCGGCTGGGCCCGCTCTAAGTATTC
>DOID01000059.1:21299-42713 GCA_003511465.1 Bacillota bacterium
AACCGCCGGAGACTTTTAACCTCCACCTTGATTTCTTGGATCTCGGCAATCCGTTGGCTTAGATAAAGGGCATAATCAGTGTAGACTTGGACTCCATCAACGGTTAAAGCAGCCAAGGTATACCCAGTATCTTTCAACTTTTCGTCGATCAAAGAAAAAACCTCTCCGACTGAGGAAGGATGATTCGCCAGCTCATATCCTTGATTTAAAATTATAACGCGCACGTAGATTCCCCCATCAAACTCATTTACCCTTATACTAAATATCGGTCTTTAGCAGCCAAATGTTAAGGGTAGACCAGCAATTTCCCAAGTTATTGAGCAAGGATTAAAAAAAGTAAAGACCCGGTCTTTACTTCGTTTTTTTGGTCCACATCGCATTCAGCTCATCAATGCCGACGCCGGCTTCCACTGCTTTCCGATTCTCCTTCTGAATCTCCAGGTATACTTCCTCACGGTGGACGGAAATCCGCTTCGGAGCGCTGATACCCAGTTTTACCTGTTCTCCCTTGACTTCGACCACGGTTATTTTTACGTCGTCACCGATGATAATACTCTCGTTGACTTTTCTGGTTAGTACCAGCATTTAAATCCTCCTTGACTTAAACCTCTCGTTAAGTAAGCTACCCTTTATTCATATGTTTAATGCTGCCTAATATTTTCTCCACCGACAAGGAAGATCCTGCAAATAGACCAATTAAAATCCAAACCGCTTATTTCGTGGCAGCAACCGACTCCGCCGTTGGCTGCGCCCATAATTTACACCGCAAGGGGTATCCGCTCTCACAAAGAATTAGTTGTGCCCCTTTTTTCGCCTTTGTATTGATGACGATCGGGGCCTGGAGGTTTACCGTTGCTTCCTCCGGCTTTCCTGGGGGAATGGTGACGATTGCCAGAACCAGCACTTCTTCTAGCTTCGTAAGGCCCAACTTTTCTTGTTTCGCCTCCGGGAGTTGAAAATCATAATCGGGACAGACCACGAAGGGCGACACCACAATAAAGGCGGTCTCCGTTTGTTGACAAGACTGCAGGCAACCAAAGACCGAATCTTCAGAATGGAGATAAATATACTCTTGGTCGGTTTCGAAACCAGGCAGTCCGTGGGAGAAGTAAATAATCTCGTCCGCACCAACTTCAATTTCGTCATGGAATTTTGTTTTTACCTTCATTACCTTACCTCACCTCACCGCGTTATTACGCGTGCTTTTAAATGTAATTGACGAGGGTATTCTGCATAATCCGCGCCCCGGTGGCCAAAGCCGCTAGATAAACGCTCTCTTGCATCTTAAGATTCATGGTGACTTCGGCGTAATCCGTATCTTCAATTTTACTAAGGAGTTCTTTAAAGTTTATATTCATTAAGTCCATCCGCTCAATATTTTGTTCCAACCGGTTGACCTTTGCGCCGATCTCACCCCGAATATTCAAGACTTCATCTAAACGATTTTGGATGTTCGTAATATCAGTGTTGGAAATCTCCTGTTGGTTTCCGTTGCGGAGGTTAGTAATAAAGCCGTCTAATTGGGCGAAAAAATCATTTGCCGGATCGCCAAAAACCCGGTCACCGGTGACAGTAATCTCCATATTAATTCCTGTCCCCACCTCTGCTTGGAGTGCTACCGACGATCCTTCCCAAGTCATAGTAGAGGGATCCGTCGAGGTGTCCTCACTATACGCCGGTGTGTTTGTCCTTTCTCCGGCAAAAATGTAGGTATTTTCCTGCTCAGTATTGGCAATCTGGTACAAATGGTTACGCATTTCTTCCACTTCGCTCAGGATGGCGTCCAATGAGGTTTGCTCCATCGTCCCATTTGACGCTCTAACCGCTAAATCCGATAAACGGTGCAAAACCGTGGTCATTTCACCTAAAGCATAATCCGAACTACTCAGTAAGGCTAAAGCAGAGTTGGCATTCTCCTTATACTGTACTCCTTCGTTAATCCCTTTTTTCAAACGCATCCCCATAATTAGTCCGACCGGATCATCGGAAGGCCGACTGATCATTTTTCCGGTGGTCAATCGGTTATAGTTTTGATTCATGCGCGCTAAACCACTTTGGATATTACCCGCTATCCCTGTATGAACCATATTATCTGTAACTCTCATGCTTAATCCCTCCTACTTGAAAAATGGGCTGTCCTTCTCCCTGCTTTATTCTCTGTACCATAGCCCAAAAGCTTTGGATTTTCATCACTTCACGTGTGCGAACGGTAGTCAGAGTGAGTCACTATCTACCGACGATGCCGGTCCCATTGATCAGCTTGTCTAAGGTTTCATCAATCGCCGTCATCAAGCGCGCTGCCGCATTATAAGAGTTTTGGAACCGAATTAAATTGGTTAATTCTTCATTAAGCGACACTCCAGCTACGGATTCCTGCATATTAGTTAAATGACCAACCAAGGTCCGTTGGTTATCATGGGTCACTTTGGCCTTCTCGGCATCCACCCCGAGTTTGGCAATTAAGCTATCGTAGTACTCGCTTAACGAAGTAGTATTACCGTTCATGATTTTCCCGTTTTTGATTAAGTTAGCCAATTTCAGCGCATTTTCGCCGTTACCAACCTGGCCGTCCCAAATGTCCGGTGGCTCCACCCAAGTAGCGGCAATCTTATTTAAACCATCATCAGCTAGAATCGCGTCATCTAGAGTGATATCGGAAGCCTTGGTGCCCGGTCTAAAAAAGTCAACTCCGTGATGACTTGAATCCAACCCATATCCGGCGCGATGTTGAGTGTTAAATTCCTGTACCAGCGTTTCCGCAAAATCATCTAAAGAAGCTAAATAGTATTGTACTTCCTCATCCCGCATCTCCATTAAACCTTTGATCTCACCACTAGTAAAATCAACCGCTCTGCCATTATGAGACCAGACTATATCATACATTCCGTCTGCATTCACCTGTGTTTCCATGCTATAAGCTCTATCACCATTGACTAAGGTAATCCCGGCGATATCAATACGATACTGGTTGAGTTCATCGCTGTGGATCGAGAGGGAAACCATTTTCGAGAGTTCCCCGACTAGCACTTCCCGCTGGTCCATTAGGTCGTTAGGGTGATCCCCGACCCCCGTTATTTTTGCGATTTCCCCATTTAGCCCGGCAATCTGTTGGGCCAGTGTATTAATGCGGCCCATCCGCACGGCAATCTCCGCGTTCAGGTCTCCCTGCAATGAAGTAAGTTGGCTGTAGGTACTGCGGATCGAATCACACAAATTATTGGCTTTCTCCCGTAACACCGAACGGACCGCTAAATTATCCGCACGGTTAGCATTACCTAGTTGCTGTAAGGCGGACCAGAATTCATTAAGTTGAAAACCAATACTGGCACCGGTGTCTAAATCAGCCGGCTCCGCCAAAGTGACTTCTAAATGGTCGAAGCTGCGCTGCCGCGCATCCCAGTAACCAAGGCTGGCATTCTCATATTGGGTACGCCGGTCAACAAATTGATCCCGCATCCGCCGGATCTGAGTCACAGTAACGCCCGTCCCAATCTGTCCTGCGATCGTGTTCCGATTCATCGTCGGTACAGCGTAGGGAGCAGTCGCCGTCATATCCGCCACTTGCCGGGAATAACCGGGAGTGTTGGCATTACTGATATTTTGTCCAGTTACATCTAGTGCTAACTGCTGCGCCCTTATTCCCCGTAGACTGGTCTCAAGACCACCAAATGTCGAACGCATGTTATCCCCTCCAATTCAATACTGGTTGATTACCCGCCGCCGCTTCCACCTTACCGGAGGAACCATAGAGCTGGTTTTCCTCTTCGCCGTGAATCAGTTTGAGGGAATAATCTACAATGGCCAAGGCATCTTCTAGCAACTGCTGGTTTAATAGATTGATCTCCTTAAGCTGGGCAAGCAAAGCCGCCCTTTCCTGCATATATTGCTTAAAATCCCCACAATCACGGATTTGCGCTTCGTCAAGCTGTTGAAACCGCTCGACAATGATCAATGCTTGTTCTTCCTTGTCCACAACCTGTCTTATTGCTTCCAGATCATTATCATAAAGCGCTTCTTTTTTCGCCGTTGCTAATTCGACTAACTGCCGCAGCAAGTTAATCTCCTCCGCCATCCGGCCCTGAACTTCCTCCGTAGACACTATCTCATCCCCCCACAATTCGGTCGACCAAGCTTCGCACCAACATGCGGTGGGCCACTTGTTCGCTGGTAACCTGATATTCTCCTTTGTCGATGGAATCCTTAATCTTCGCCACCAGGTCGGTTCGGACGTCAGGCGTTTTCGCGATATTACTTTGGATCAGTTGAAGCTCTTTCGCTTCCGGTGAAAGCAGCAAGGAATCACCCCGTCGCACGGACTCCGTCGCTTGCACGGTCCGATTTTTTTGGTTATTAGCCACATCATAGGCTTTTATAATTGAGTTTACTTGTTGATTTGAGATGATCATCTTTTTACCCCTTTCCCAAGTTCCCTAGGAACAGCTCTCAAAAATTATATCGGTCTTCCCCCAGCAGATGTTTAGAGGAAATTATTGTTTATTACTCTGTCTCTTCCTTCTTTTCGACCGCAGTCAACCGTCCCTCGCGCTGAAAGCGGAGGACAACTGAAGCATCAACGCCTGTCTCGCGGCTTAGTTCAAGGGCGCTAACACGTGGATGCCTTTGGACGTATTCCCAAATCTTGGCGAAATCTATGGTGTCCCGCTCCTGACAAGCCTGACAAACATAATAACCTTGGAAAGTAAAAAGTTTACCGCAACGTTTGCAATTCTTCAGCCTCAAGTACGAACCCCTCCCGCAATTACTTACAACCTATAACTTTACAATTAAAAGATGAATTTTGATATTACTCGCGTTCGATGGCTGGCAGTGATTTCTCGCGGGCGATTTTTAATTATTCAAAATTAACGCCAACAGCCAAGGTTAGGACTTTCACTCCACAGGCACCGGCAATCAGGAGGGCACGGGCCGCAGCAGAGAGGGTGTAACCGGTGGTACGAATATCATCAACCAACAAAACTTTTTTTCCGGCAACCGTCGGACAATTACTCACTAGAAAGGCCCCAGCCGTATTCTCCTGGCGTTCCCGGCGACTAAGCTTGCTTTGACTTACCGTCGGTTTAACCCGCTGCAGCACATCGGTGCTCAAGGGGCGGCGGAGGACGGCGGCCAGCGGCTCAGCCATTAATTCCGCTTGGTTGTAACCACGAGTAGCCAGTTTCTGCGGGTGAAGGGGGACCGGAATCACCACTTCGACCTCCTCCAACCGAGTTTCGTTTTCCGCCCAGACCGCCAAAATAGTACCCAATCCCCGGGCTAAATCCGGCCGGAAACTGTATTTGGCGGTATGCAGCAATTCCCGAAGATAACCTGCATAAACGGCAACTGCCATCGCTTGCTCATAAGCCCGCGGTTCGCTTTGGCACTCGCGGCAGGGTTCGGTTTCCCCGCCCCGCCGTGGCCGGTCGCAATGGGAACAAACCGGCTTGGTGACAAAAGGAATGCGGTCTAAACAGTCTCGGCAAAAAGCCAAGGGATAATCGGAGGTAAAAGCTTTACCGCAAGCAACGCACAGAGGCACCGGCGGATAAATCAACCTTAAAACTCGTTCTAAAATCATCAAAAGGTATCTCCTTATTCTCTATCGGGTGAAGTGGCTTTTTTCTTTATAAAGGAATTGCCTTCTTTGTTCATCCGGACAATCTCTTGATGGGCTGTTTTCATGGTCCCGGTGATGCTTTCCGCGACAAAATAAACCACCCCACCCGGATCAGCAGCGCTGCGCCCGACGCGGCCGGCAATCTGAATTAAAGTTTCGACCGAAAAGATGCGCTCCTGGTCTGCGTAGAGGACCAGGAGATCAAGGCGGTCGAAGTTCAGTCCCCTTTCCAGCAGGGTGGTGGTGACCAACAAGTGGAGCTGTCCCGTCGAAAACCGCTTTACCTTCTCCTCCCGTAATGGATCCCGGGCGTGAATATAATCAATCTGGTCGGCCTGATTCGGGAGTTCCTGTTGCAAACTACGGGCAAAGGCTTCCACCCCTTGCACGGTAGGGAGGAAAATCAGACCTTTCCGTTCTTGTGTACGCAAACGAAAAATGAACTCCTTGACCACTGGAGGGATGAATTCTCCTTTCTTCGCTGGAAGAGCCGTACGGATTAAGGTGGGCACCGGGAGCGGGCGTCCATGGTAACGGAGGGGGATTTTAACCACGCCAATCTCACCTCGGCGAGCCCGCCGTTGCCAAGAAGGATCGGGCGTCGCCGTCATATATATTTTTTTGCCGGTGGGGAGGATTACCCGTTCTAAAGCGGCATTCAACATGGGATTACCATATAAGGGGAAGGCATCGGCTTCATCGACGATCACCAGATCAAAACAGGAGGTGAAACGGAGTAATTGGTGGGTAGTGGTAACGGTGAGTAACGCGGCGGGAAACTCTTCCTTGTGCCCACCATAGAGGATGGTAAAAGCAAGACCGGGGAAGCACCGTTTAATCCGCTCGCCCAGTTCGCGAACGATTTCCCGGCGGGGAACGGCCAGTAAGACCCTTTTCCCCGCCGCCAACGCATCTCTGATCAGTGGAAAAACCACTTCGGTCTTGCCAGCCCCGCACACCGCCCAGACCAGTAAGGTACGGGGTTCCGGCTGACGCCAAAACTCCAAGCTTTCCCTGACCGCCTGTTCCTGCCAGATCGTGAGGGCGGGCAGCGCCAGCGGTGGTGGTACACCCGACGGTTTAATCCTTGGCAATTCCACCCGCCAACGGTAAAGGGTAATTCCATCGGTGAGGGTTCCCAACTCCCGGCAGGAGGGGCAGACCCGACAGGGCTGGGGCGCGGAGGATAATCTTTCCACGTAGATTTGTTCCTGTTCTCCGCAACGACGACAATAAAAGCGGCCGAGCTTATCCAGACCAACGGCCGCCAAGCGCTGGACTTTCCCCTCCAGGATCAGTTGTTGGAGTACACCGGTTAACTGGTAGTCCGTAGACCTTACTCCGGCCCGTTCTAAAACGCGCCGTAGTTCCGAAAGGGTTAAAGACCGACCGGGAAGGAGCTTAGGGAGGAGTGCCTGAAGGCGGCAGCTGGATTCCCCGGCCTGAGCTGCTGCCGCTGCCGGAAGCGAACAGGGAAACATCTCTACGGTCAACCGCTGCCAAGTGCCTTCCCCAACTTCACCATGGCTGCGGGCTGTTTTGTTTAGAACCCGCCCTCCCCGGTGCCGGGAAAAACCGGCCTTCCCTTTAACCGTAAGTAAGCGGAGCTTTTCCTGCATCCGCTCCGCCAGCCATAAAGGAAAAGGTCGGTCCCAAACCCAGACCCGATCATAGCCCTGGTTTACACTCCACTGCCAATCGAGGGCCGGGTCGGGGGAAAGGATAACCTCCCACCCTGTTTCCTGCTGAAAAAGGACAAGATAGTAAGGTGCCGGTAACATTAGGAATCCTCCCTTCGTCCCCCCCAATCTGGTTGTCACGAAGAGCATTTATCGCTTTATTCGGCACGCATCTCTTTGAGCGTCGGTGCCAGCCAAGAATAACGGTTTTCGATCTTGTTATTTTTAACGGCAATCGCCAAAGCTTTTTTTGTCCCCACCAACACCACCATTTTTTTGGCCCGGGTAATGCCAGTATACAATAAATTCCGTTGTAACAAAATATAGTGTTGGGTAGTGACCGGCATTACCACTACCGGGTACTCGCTACCCTGACTCTTATGGACAGAAATGGCATAGGCCAAAACCAGCTCATCCAGTTCCTCAAAGGCATAATCGATCAACCGTTCTTCCTGTTCGTCGGGGAAGGCCACCGTCAAAACTTGCTCTTCCGGATCGATCCGGACAATCCGCCCTAAATCCCCATTGAATACCATCTTAGTGTAGTTGTTCCGGATCTGCATCACCTTATCCCGCGGCCGAAAGACCCGGTCGCCGTAGCGGATCTCCAGCGCCTGCCCACCCCTGGGGTTTAACGCTTCCTGGAGCAGGAGATTAAGGTTCTCCACCCCCGTTACTGTCTTGCGCATCGGCGAGAGGACCTGGATCTCCGTGGCCGGATCACACTTTAAGTAGCGCGGTAGACGCACCGTCACTAAACGAATAATTTCGTCCACGATCTGCTCCGGTTCGGCGACATTCAGAAAGAAAAAGTCGGATGCCCCCTTAAATTCGGGCATTTCCCCTTCGTTGATCCGGTGGGCATTGGTCACGATTTTACTCGCCTCGGCCTGACGAAAAATGGTCTTCAAAGCGACCAGAGGAATCACTTCCGAGGTAATTAAATCCCGGAGGACGGCGCCGGGACCAACTGAAGGCAATTGGTCCTGATCTCCGACTAGGATCAGGCGTGTCCCCGGTGTAATCGCTTTCAGCAGTTGGTAAAAGAGGGGAAGATCGAGCATGGACACTTCATCAACGATGACAATTTCGGCTTCCAACGGGCGCTCCTCATTCCGGCCGTAATTTAACCCGGCCCCGACCGTATAGCCAAACTCCAACAAGCGGTGGATTGTTTTGGCTTCCTCCCCGGTAGCCTCCTGCATCCTTTTGGCCGCCCGGCCGGTGGGAGCCGCTAAAAGTGCGCGCTCTCCTCTTAACCGACACCCCCGAATTATACTTCGGATCGTGGTCGTCTTCCCCGTGCCTGGACCGCCGGTAATCATTAAAACCCCTTCTTGAAAGGCCTTCTCCACCGCCAAGCGCTGTTCGAAAGTGAGCATCGCTAATTCTTCGTCGGTAAAACGAATTGCTTGCGCCGTCGGACCCGTCTTGACCAGAGAAAGTATTTTCTCACCAACTTTCCGTTCACACCAGTAGAAAAAACTTAAGTAAAGCCGGTCCGTTTCTAAATAAAGCTCTTTCTCTTCCACTAAGGCGGCGATCACCTGACGAGTCACGTCCGCCGGAGCTTCCAATTCCTTACTGACTTCCGGTACAAACTCCCCCAGCGGCACATAAACATGGCCTTCGTCCGTATACTTACGGAGATAATAGAGCACACCGGCGCGGACCCGTTCGTCAGCGGCCGGATCTTTTCGTCCCAAGAGACCGGCTATGTGGTCTGCCGTCTTAAAACCCACACCAAAGAGGTCGTCCGCCAACCGGTACGGATTGGCCTTGATTACCTCGGCCGCTTTTTCCCCGTAGCGGTGATAAATTTTCGTGGCTAAGGCGGGCGTAATCCCAACCCCGCGTAGAAATACCATCATCCGCCGGATCTGTTTCTGTTCTACCAAGGCTTGCGTAATCTTCTCCGCCTTTTGGGGTCCGATCCCTTCAACCTCTTGGAGTCGCTCCGGGGTTTCAGCAATAATCTCTAGTGTCGCCAGGCCAAAGGTCTTCACCATCTTTTTGGCGGTGACCGGCCCGATCCCTTTAATCAAACCGGACCCTAAGTAGCGTTCGATCCCTTCCACAGTCACCGGTGGAAGGACGTCAAAAGCTTCCACTTTAAACTGCCGACCATACGTAGGATGGAGCACCCACTCCCCGCTGAGACGGAGACTTTCCCCGGTACTGACATTAGGAAGATACCCGACTATGGTCAGGCTTTCGGTGGCTGTTTGCAAGCGGGCAACCATATACCCGTTTTCTTCATTCTGAAAGGTAATCCGTTCAAGAATACCCTCAATTTCAGTCATGGGTATTCCCTCCTTCCCCCCCTTCCCATGGTCGGCGGGCGATGATCCGCTGGGCTAGGTAGCCCGTTAACCAACCGGACGGGAGCGCCAAGAGTAGCGCCCAAGGTAGGAGATAAAATATTCCGGTTCCGGGGACTAGTAGATACAACATTAATAACTGGCCACAGTTATGGGCGACGGCACCGCTGATACTAATTCCATATAGACTAAACACTTTGGGTAGGGTCCGCCTGAGGAGTCCCATCACCAAAAGCGCAGCAATGCTCCCCCCTACACTAAGGGCAAAGGCAACCGAGAATAAGGTCCCGGTTAAGAGCCCCGTAAGCACGATTCTCCCCCCGGTCACCGCCCATAGCATCCACGGCCGTTCGGTCACCAATACGACCAGCGTAACGATGTTGGCAAGCCCGATCTTCGCGCCCGGAATCGGTACCACTAACCCCAAGGGAATCAGGACCGACTCCAGTACGCTGAGGGTGACCCCCAGCGCCATATAAACACTGGTTTTAGTGATGTTATTGATCCGTTCTTGATTGGAAATTCTTTTCCCCTTCATCTTCTTCCCATTCTTTGCTGTAATAAGCCAAACTTTCCAACTCTAAAGTGAAATCGGCATGACGCACCCGAATCCCGGGGGGAATTTCTAATTTAACCGGCGCAAAATTAAGAAAGGCCTTGACGCCACTGGCTACGCAGCGGTCGAATACCACCTGCGCCGCCTCGGCCGGTACGGTTAAAATAATGATCATCAGCGGTAATTCCTTAATTAGTTCCGGTAAGCGTTGAACCGGGTAAACCTCCACCCCAGCTACATGGCCGCCGATTTTCCGTTCATCCTGGTCAAAAGCAGCTCTCATTCTTAATCCTTCGCGGCTCAATACCTCTTTTTGCCGGTCCGCCCCGTAATGAAGAAAAGCTTGCCCTAAATTGCCCACTCCGACCAAACCCGCATTGACCACCCGGTCAAGTTTGAGGATCCGGCGCAGCTCCTCCCGTAAAATGGTAACCTCATAACCCACGCCCTGTTTCCCGAAGACACCAAAAAAACTAAGGTCCTTCCGAATTTGGCCTGGGGTAACGCCTGTCCTGGCACCCAATTCGTAAGAGGAAACGATGGAGGACGATTCGGGATCTAAATCCGATAAAACCCTTAAATATAAGGGTAAACGACGAATAACAACATCAGGAACCTTCCGCTTCCGCACGGAATTACCCCCTTCCCAAGTATATTTCCCCTTCGACGTTTACTTTCACATTCCTGCTGGCTTCAGCTTCTGTCTTAAATCAGCAACCCCCGGCATATACTTCTACAATGAAGATGGGCGCAAGACAATTTACCATTATGGTTAATAACTACATCGCATCGAAGGACAGGGGGTCTTAAGTTTTGATAAACTCTCTACCAAAAAACGAACGGTTCCGGTTTATCTTAGTTATTGGTCTGATCTTTTTCACCGTTTTCATCACCATCGGGGTCTGTTTGGTCGAAGCCAAAGGACAACAGGGTTTTTTTTACCCCATTGGGTATCTAAAACGCCTTTATCATCTTGATTCGCAAGTTGGTCGTAATTTCCTTTCCCAAGTGATTCCCGGGTTTAAACGCTACCGGTTCGAGGAAGACCCGGACTTTATTCTTGATGGAAAAGCGACTGATCTCCTCCTCCGTTTCCTGGTTAACATCAGGAACCCCTCTCCACAGGAGATGTTTAAAACCCAATTTCCGCTCCTGGCTCGCCAGGATGCGATCAAAGGATATTCATTACTATATACCGCCGCCCTTCAGGCTCAACCGAAAGAGACCATTCGGCGTCCAAGCCCATTGCCACCAGCCCGAACCGTTCCGCCCCCGCAAGAAGCGGTGCCGACACCACGGGTGGAGGCGCCTAGGGTCTTAATCTACCATACCCACACTTCCGAATCCTACGTTCCGGTCAGCGGGCAGACCCACCTCCATAACGGACAGGGCGATATCGTCCGGGCTGGAGAAAAACTGACAGCGCTTTTGAATCAGCAGTATGGCATTAAAACCTTACATTCCGATACCATCCATGATCAATACCCCTTCCGCGAGGCCTACCAACGCTCTGAGGTAACAGTCAAAGAATTGTTAGAAAAGCATCCCAAACTTGATGTAGTCCTTGATCTGCATCGGGATGCAACGCCGGGCTTAGATCATAAAGTACCCATTAAAGGAAAAACCGCCGCCAAGATTATTCTCGTCGTCGGTTCTGATCGGTTGGGACTGGCCCATCCCAATTGGGATAAAAACTCCCGCTTTGCCAATGCCCTCTTGGCCATTATGGATCAACTCTACCCTAATTTAGCCCACGGAGTGATTCTAGCCGAAGCCCGTTATAACCAACATCTCCATCCCCAGTCGATCATCGTCGAATTCGGCGATGATAAATCAACATGGGAGGAAGTCAATTACTCCTTAGAACTCTTTGCCGAGGTCCTTGCCACCTATTTTTCCCAAGTCAGTTACTCCCTTTAGGGCTTACTAGCTAAGGGTTCGCTCCAGTACCCGGGTGATTTGCGGTTGGTAGTGGGGTAATTTTCGCAGCCGCCGGTCATAAATATGGAGGCTGAAATAAGTCAGCACCAGCGCAAGCGCCCCCCCAATCACCCCGCTGACTTCCGCCCAGACTGCACCCCAGAGGAAATCCCCCAGTCGTGCTCCACCCAGATACCCCAGGAGAAAGAGGACGAGTGGCACGGCATAAACCAGAAAACCGGCGCGGAGCAAAGACGTACTATTGAATCCAACTGTTACCCGGTCACCTTGCTTTAAATCCAGTTCATTCTTGGGGAGGACAATCTCCTGTTCCCCCAGGCTATTGCCTAAAACAAAACAAGCCCCGCAATTTTTACAGGCCGAATGGCGCAGATAACGTAAACGGACCTCTTCCCCCTCAACATTAACGACCCAGGCTTCTTTCTCCATCATCATCCCTCTTTATCTTCTTTGCTATGGACTTTTTGTATAGATCAACGTTTAGGCGGGCAAAAGGGTTCCCCAAACCCCTCCTTCACCACTGTTTTCCATATTGCCCCCGCCAAAAGTGGCGTCAGCGCTAGACCGCTGATGACCACCCAATCCATCAGGGTTAAAGTTTGCACCCGGAAGATCCGGCGCAGCCAAGGGGCGACAAAAACAATCAGCAGCAAAGAAGTGGCACCAACCATACTCCAGAGGAATTTTGTGCGCGGGAAGATCCTTCGACGCTGCCCCGTCACCCAGAGCGACCAATAATTATAGGCGTGGACCAGTTGGCAGAGGCCTAACGTGACGAAGGCCATCGTCTCCCCTTTCGGTACTGACTCCGCTAACCCCAAGCGGAAAGCGCTCAGGGTTACAAGGGCCATGACGGCCCCAAAAAACGCGAATGAAATCTGAACTTTCCACGCAAAAAGACCTTGTTCCGGGGAAAGCGCCGGTCTTTCCCTGCTCTCACCCTCCGGCAGCGCTACCCCAAGGGCGAACACCGTTAAGGTACCAGTCACTAGGTTGATCCAGAGCATCTGAAGGGGTGATAACGGAAGCGGCCACCCCAGCAGAATCCCGCTTAAGATTACCATGACGGCGCCGAGCTTACAGGAGAGAAGAAAATAAACGGCCTTAACCTCTGTGACGAAATGATCAGCTGCTAAGACAGGGAACCCCCCAGGGATCACCGTTACGCCCAGACTGACTGCGATTAAGAACATTTCGTAGAAGCGATGCCCCCGGAAAAGACCGAGGAGGAAAACCAGCAAACCAACGCCGACCGCCAAGAGGTCGATTTGTGTCTGAAGATGACCGGCGCTGTGACCCTCGGTCGTCATCTTGGTTCCGGTTACCGGCGCTTTTGATTTCCGGACCACCCCGTAGACCAGATGGATGATAACAATCGATAAAATAACGATGGCGTCGCTGGTTTCCCCGGAGAGCAGGGAAACGACAGCCGCCACCATCAATAAAATACCCATCATTTTCAATTATCCCCGCCTATTCCCTTTTCCTCCTTTTCCCGGGCGGCGCTCTGCATCGATAACAACCCCCGCAGACAAAGGAAGATTACACCTAAACCGCTTAGTAAAATTAAGAGACCAAACAGCAAAGTGACCCGGGAAAGAAAGATCGAAGCCAAGCCGGAAAGGAAACTTAAACCGTAGAGCACGAGCACCGTTTTCTTCGTCCCCAGTCCGGAAGTGAGGAGTAGATGGTGGATGTGATAGCGGTCACCTTGCATAAGCTGTTCACCACTGCGCCAGCGTCGCCAGACTGCCCAGAGCGTATCGAGAAAGGGAATCCCCATGGCGAAAACGGGAATCGCCAGGGCTAGAACGGTCGGTAGCTTCAAAGCGCCCATCACGGAGATGACACCCAGTAAATAACCGAGGAAGTAGGCACCGGAATTACCCATAAAGACCCGCGCCGGATAAAAATTAAAGGGAAGAAAACCAAGTAAAACACCGATCAGAATCGCACAGAGAAAAACGGCTGCCGACTGACGGAGGCTGAGCCCAATGATGAGGAGACTTACGCCGGCAATGGCAGAAACCCCGGCCGCTAGACCATCCAAGCCGTCAATCAGGTTAATAATATTAATCGTGGTGACCAGCCATAAAATCGTCAGGGGATAACTGAGCCACCCTAAGGCGACCATTTCCCCAAAGGGGTTTGTCAAATAAGCGATGCGGATCCCGGAAGCAGCAATTAAGGTTGCTACCAGGATCTGAATAAGAAGTTTTCTCCCGCTCGATAAATCGTATTTATCATCAACCAACCCCAAGAGAAAGATGATCAATCCTCCGCCCAAAATCGTCCCTAGATAGGGAAAGGAATAACCACCGGTTAAAAATAGGGTTAAACTGAACGACGTAAAGATCGCCAACCCGCCCGTATAGGGACGGGGGGAGCTATGAACCCGACGTTCCCGTGGTAAATCCAAAAGCCCCCAAGCGGTGCCTGTTTTCGTCCAGAAGATCGTCAACAGTAAAGAGAACACAAACCCGATGCCGCTAAGCAGGGCGAGATTCCAGCCAAAAACGGACCATTCCACCCTTCTCACCCCTTTTCATCGTTGATTCAAGCTCTATGACCAACATTGGATTGCTGTTATTTGGTTCCGAACAAGCGGTCGCCGGCGTCACCTAAACCAGGGATAATATAACCATGGTTGTCCAAGTAATCGTCAATTGCCGCCACAAAAACTTCAACTTCCGGATGTTCCTGTTGAATCCGGGCCACTCCTTCCGGAGCCGCGATTAAACAGACTAATTTAATCGTCTTGGTTGCTCCCCGCTTTTTCAGAAAATCAATCGCCGCAGAGGCTGAACCACCAGTAGCTAGCATCGGGTCAACCACGATCAGATCCCGATCCTGAAGATCATTAGGCAGCTTACAATAGTACTCAACCGGACGCAGCGTGTTCGGGTCGCGGTATAAACCGATATGACCCATTTTGGCGGCAGGAATCAGTTTCATGATCCCATCAGCCATCACCAGACCGGCGCGGAGAATCGGGACAATGGCAATTTTCTTCCCGGAAATCACCTTGGCTTTAGCTTTGGCAATCGGTGTCTGAATCTCTATTTCCTCTAAAGGAAAATCCCTGGTTACTTCGTAAGCCATTAAGGTAGCGATCTCTTCCACTAATTCTCGAAATTCTTTCGGACCGGTGCCAACATCCCTGATAATGCTCAATTTATGTTGAATTAATGGATGCTCAATCAAATGTACAGACCCCATCTAAGAATCCTCCTCTTTACTCTTCAAGTTTCATCATTTTAGCGACCCGTTGCTGGTGACGTCCTCCTTGAAATTCGCCCTCCAAGTAAGCTTCGACGACGGCGAGCGCAAGTCCCGGGCCAACAACCCTTGCCCCCAAGGTTAAAACATTACAGTCATTATGTGCCCTCGCCATCCGTGCTGAAAAGACATCTTGGCACAGAGCAGCCCGAACCCCTTTGACCTTGTTGGCTGTAATCGAGACACCGATTCCGGTACCACATATAATAATTCCCTGATCAAACTCCCCACTGGCTACCGCTTTGGCCACAAGCACGGCTTGATCAGGGTAATCTACCGATTCGGTGGAAAAGACGCCAAAATCTTTAAACTCATAATCCTTGGTTTGTAGATATTTGGCAATCTCTTCTTTTAAAGGAAAGCCGGCATGATCTGCGCCCAGCGCAATTCTCATCTTTTCCCCCCCTTTCTCCTGGCCAACACTGCCCTCTTCTAACACCAATAATTCAATTAACTTTCTCAGATCCTGCTCCAAAACAGCCGCACACCGCCGATAAACCTCCACCGGCTGACCGAAGGGATCGGGTAAGTCAAATTCAAAACCATCTCCGGCATCACGTCCGCTTACGTACTCGCGTAACACAAAGACGCGGTCCTTCACCGCCGGATAAAGCTTGATCAGTTGCTTTTTTTGCGCGTTCGTCATCGTCAAGATTAAATCGGCGGCCGCCAATTCTTCGCGCTCCAATTCCCGGGCTAAATGGACGGATAGATCCACTCCATAGTTACGGAGCACCTCCACTGCTTCCGGAGAAGCAGGCGCCCCAGGAGAAGCATAAAGCCCTGCTGAAGAGATTCTTAAGAAGCTAGCATCGCCATTACCTTCCTTTAACAGTTGACGAAGCAAAGCCGCTGCCATCGGGCTGCGGCAGGTATTCCCCGTACATACGAAGAGAATATTCCGGATCATTTTTTCCTCCTGTCTGATTCAATAGCGTGAGCGACTACTTAATGGGTGATCTTAGTCAGGCGGGCCGTTAAAACACCGAAATTCGTGTTTACTTGTACTCTTAAGGGATAAACCCGTTCATCTTGGGAGTACCAGATCGAAACCTGGGAGACCGGGTCGTAAATAACATCTGCCCGTTGATAATCGGCTAAAACTCGAATCCGTTCTTGTCCGCGGTGTTGGTAGTCAATCGCCTGCGGCCCTTTGGATGTAAAATAATAAAATTGATGATATTCCTGCCGCCAAGGCCGGGAGCGAAAATAGTAAATTAGCGATAAGCTCTCCAGGAGAGGGTGCTTTGCTTCATACTGACGAACCTGGGGCTGCTCCCCTTGGACCGTCACCTTTTTGTTCACGGTTTCTGCGCCAAAATCGTATTCTTCTTCCCTATGATCATTCTTTTCTGTAATTACTTTTTTCAAATACACCGGAGTTATATCCTGAGCGTCCAAGTACAAAAGAGAGTTTTCTTCATAGCTAAAAAACAGAGCGTAGGCGGCATAACTTTTCATGCGCATCCTTACTTCCAGAACCCGGCGGTGGCCGTGAAAGGTTTCCCCCACAATTTGCAGGGTTTGCTCACCAACAGGTAAGCCCTTAATGAAAACCTGGTATTCCAAAGTTTCCCCCACCTGAACCCCTCTTTCCTGCGTTAGGATCGAACGACTGCAACCCAAAATGAAGATGAACAGGAAGAAGACGATCCTACGGCGACCACCGATGTTACTCATGTAATCTCCTCAACTTTTCCTCCGGCAGCTTTAAACAGTCGGTTATAGACTGCCTCCCCCACCTCTTGGCGCGGGGGAGCCACTGCCAGAATTTCATCTACCCCAACCTGATCACAAAGTCGCAGTACGTGAAACAATCTTTCCGCCCCCTCCGCCGGATTGGTACGCTGCCCCAATGAGAAGAAGGAAACTTCAGCAGTGGACGGAAAAGCGACTTGATCCTCATCATAGGCGATAATCCCCATCCGCTTACCGGCTTGCTGTTGCCGGTGGACGGTCTCCCGGAGAAAACGTCGAACAGGCTCCACCTCGCCGGTCAGCAGCCGGAGAGGTGCCTCAGGGGCATAGTGCCGATACTTCATCCCAGGCGCTAGGGGCCGACTGATGTTGATCTGAGACGGCGTATCCACTGTCCCTGCCCCTAACACGGCTTCCAGCATCTCGTGGGTCACTCCCCCGGGACGGAGAATACGTGGACGCGTACTGGTCAGATCCAGAACCGTCGACTCCACCCCCACCCCAGTAGGGCCGGCATCAATGATCATTTCAATTTTACCGCTTAGGTCAGTAATAACATGACTACCCCTAGTCGGACTGGGTCGGCCGGAAAGATTAGCGCTGGGCGCTGCCACCGGCTGATCAGTCTGGCGTAACAGTTCTTGGGCAACTGGATGGGAAGGTAAGCGGATTGCCACCGTCGGCAAACCGGCGCTTACTTCCGCCGGAATGCGCTCTTTTTTCGGCAGGATCATGGTTAAAGGTCCCGGCCAAAACCGCTGGGCTAAGATAAGGGCCTGTTCAGGGACTGCCAGTGCAATCTCGGCTAGTTGTTCCTGCTTATAGATATGGACAATTAGAGGGTTGTCCCCCGGCCGTCCTTTCACGGTAAAAATATTTTCCACACTCGCCCGGTTATAAATAACGGCACCTAAACCGTATACTGTCTCTGTGGGAAAAGCGACCAGTCCGCCGCGGCGCAGGATCGTCGCCGCCTTAGCTAGTGCTTTAGGGTCAAACGCCTGCGGATCAACTGTTACGATCTCGGTTTCAAACATTATGTCACCAGCTTTATCGATTTCCCATGATCATCATATCTTCCAAGAAACTTCTCTACTAAGGAAAAGGATTCCTCTTTTTTATCACGAAAAAGAAACCCCAGGAAGGTTAAGGAAGCGAGGCCAAGTACAGATGGGAAAAAATATATTCTTAAAACTACGTCAGTTCTTTTATCCATTATGGGTAATCGGGGTCTTTTCTTTTCTTTATCTCTGCAACCAGCTTCTTCTGGTATTTCTCGCTGGTCTCTGCACTCACCTTTTAAAACTGCCCTGGAAATTACAGGAGTTAAATCCCAGCGCTCCGCGGCCGTTTTTTTTCTTTAATCTTTTTTTCGGTCTCATCCCCCTCCTCCTCGCTTTTTTTACGGCGGAAAAGTTTATCTTTCGGAAACGCGTCCTCCCCCGCTTTTTTCCCTCTTCTCCGCGGGCACGGCAAGATCTTTTGTTTGGGCTTAGTTTAGGCTTTTCCCTTTTCGCCCTGCTTTTCCTGGCCTTTGCCGGGTTGGGCTGGCTCCGAGTGATCCATGAACCGGTTTTCGCTTTCCCCACTCTGTTCTGGGTAGCCCTTACCTTTCTGGTTTCCGCCCTTTTCGAAGAACTATTCTTCCGCGGGCTCCACTTGCCGGTGCTCACCGCCCACTGGGGATTAGCGCCGGGCATCGCTTTCTCTGCTTTATTGTTTAGTCTTGCCCACCTGAATAATCCCCACTTGAAATTCCTTGGTTTATTTGGAATCTTAATGGCCGGGGTTCTGTTTGCTCTAGCCTATATTGTCACCGGTGCCCTCTACCTACCGCTCGCCCTTCATTTCAGTTGGAACTTTTTTCAGAGTTTTTTTGGCTTTGCGGTGAGCGGGTTTGCCTTTCCCTCTATTTTCCAGCTGGAGGTCACCGGTCCTGAGTTGTGGACCGGAGGTGCCTTTGGGCCGGAAGCCGGCTGCTCCGGCTTGTTCCTGCTCGTCTTGGCGATTGGGGCAACCCTGCTCTATGGCCGCCATCGGCAACCTCCGACCACCACAAATCCGACCGGAAAAAGCCGCCCGTAAAAACGGGCGGAATCCATTACTCTCTGCAGTTGTCGAGGCGTTAAACCCGACGCCAGCGCATCCCCTGCGGTGTATCCTCAACCACGATTCCGGCCGCTTTTAACGTATCGCGAATCTCATCCGCAGTGTTAAAGTCCCGGTTGTCCCGGGCGGTTTGCCGCTGCTTTACCAAGGAGTTGATCTCATCATCGCTAAGCCCCGTTGCCGCCGGTTCTTCCGCAAACCAGATCCCAAGAAGCGCGCCTAGTTCTTCTAAAACAGCTAAGGCTTCCGCGAGAAGCTCTTGACGGCTGGCGGTAAGCACAAAATCGTCAGCTAGCGCCCATTTATTAACCTCCCGCACCAAATCGTAAAGCATCCCTAATGCCATCGCGGTATTAAAATCATCTTCCAACGCCGCAATAAACCGATGGCGGCAGGAGGCGACCAGCTCTGGAATGGAAGGTATCACTCCTGCACCCTCGTCGTCGGCTTGTACCGGCGTCGACAAAAGATGTCGCCAGTTATCTCTGGCCGTCTCCAAACGGGCAAGGCCATGGGCGGCAGCCGTTAACTCTTCTTCTCCGAAGCTTAAGGGGTTGCGGTAATGGGTCCCCAGGAGCCAAAAGCGCACCGCTTTGGGGGTGAAACGGGCACAAGCCTCCCGGATTGTCACCACATTCCCCAGGGATTTCGACATTTTATCACCACTCATGGTGATAAAAGCAGTATGGAGCCAATACCGCACAAAAGGTTTCGTCCCGCAATATGCTTCGGCTTGGGCAATCTCATTTTCATGGTGGGGAAAGATCAAGTCCGAACCGCCACCATGAAAATCAAAGCCAGTATCTAAGTATTTCAGTGACATGGCCGAACATTCAATGTGCCAACCGGGACGGCCTTTTCCCCAAGGGGATTCCCAAGCCGGTTCCCCAGGTTTGGCCGCCTTCCATAGGGCAAAATCCATTGGATTTCTTTTCCGCTGATCCGCTTCGACCCGGGCACCGCTCAACATCTCCTCCAACGGACGTCCCGACAGTTTCCCATAGTCAGCGAAGGAGTCCACGGCAAAATAGACATCCCCTTCAACTTGATAAGCATGGCCTTTGTCGACCAGTCCCTGAACCATTTCAATGATCTCGGGAAGATGTTCCGAGACTTTCGGGTAGTAGGTTGCCGTCTCCACACCCAAGGCCTCCATATCCTCAAGGTAGATCTGGGCAAAACGGGCAGAAAGGGCTAAAGGATCCTCCCCACTTTGCTTAGCATGTAAAATAATTTTATCATCCACATCGGTGAAATTTTGAACCAATGTTACTTCATAGCCCCGGTAACGGAGGAAACGCCGAATACAATCCCAAACCACCGGTGGTCTGGCGTTCCCGATGTGCGCATAATTATAAGGGGTGACCCCACAAACGTAGATCCCGACTTTTCCCGGATTGGCCGGGACAAACTCTTCCTTCTGTTTAGTAAGGGTGTTATAAACCTGAATCGCCATGATAAAACCTCCTTTATTCCTTCAAACACGGCCATGTAGTTCCTCTTCCCGCTGCCTTACCCTTCTCCCTGGTCTATTCTGGCCAGCCGGGATTCTAATTGTTCAATCCTTTTTTCCAACTGTTCACAATAGCTCATTACCGGATCGGGTAGTTTACCATGTTCTAAGTCGGGTCCACCAACCCGGACACCATCCTGTACCACCACTCGGCCCGGAACCCCAACCACCGTCGAATTGGCTGGGACCGGACGGATCACCACCGCACCCGCTCCGACTTTGGCATTCTCCCCAACCGTGATCGACCCTAAAACCTTCGCTCCGGTCGCGATGATCACCCGGTCACCAATGGTCGGATGCCGCTTTCCTTTCTCTTTACCGGTGCCGCCAAGGGTAACTCCCTGATAAATCGTAACGTAGTCCCCAATTTCCGTGGTTTCCCCGATTACGACCCCCATCCCATGATCGATAAAGAGCCCTTTGCCGATCTTCGCCCCGGGGTGAATCTCAATTCCGGTTAGAAAACGGGTGATTTGCGAGATCAGACGCGCTAATAAAAATAATTTGCGTTGATAAAACCAGTGGGCAATCCGGTAGGCCAGAAGGGCGTGAAAACCGGGATAACAAAGGATAACTTCCCAGAAACTACGCGCCGCCGGATCCCGTTGAAAGATTGCTTTAATTTCTTCCCGTAAATACACAAACACTTCCTTCACCCCCTTTTATGGGCTTTTTGCATTGTCATTTGATTCAACTATTCC
>DOID01000059.1:42850-43305 GCA_003511465.1 Bacillota bacterium
TTGTACGGAATCTTCTTTAACGGATACAACGCAAAAAGCTTTTTATAGACAAAAACTCCGTCTCCCCAACAGAGACGAAGTCATTTACCTCGCGGTTCCACTCTGGTTGGACCGGAAGCTGTCCAGTCCCACTCAAAAAACGCTGTAACGGGCGATCCCGTTAAGGCCTATTTAGAAAATAGCCCATGTTGTTCACCAAGCAATGAAGAGTAGTCGGGTGAACAACTCAACAAAAGCGCCTTTGGGGCTTGTCGACTCACCTGGCTTCAATTTTCATCCTAGCGGAAGCCAGGGTGAGCGACTACTTTCTGTTCGGCCTTAAGACTCCCGGGTGCAGTTCTCCTGTTGTTCCGGAGGGCAGCTTTCAGCCGACGGCTCCCCCTCTCTTTCCTTCCCATCCAGGTTACTCTTCCGTTCATCGCCTTTTTGATCGGGCTTTTTGCGTTGTCACTTGA
>DOID01000059.1:43508-46059 GCA_003511465.1 Bacillota bacterium
ACAACGCAAAAAGCTTTGATTAATTCTGTTTAAATATAAATATCTATTTTTGCGATGGGCGTTGCGGCGGCTCGATGACCGGGGGCCACAATGACTGCGGCCGTCCGGACCGCATCGCCCGACTTAAATTCCCATACACCCACGGATTATCCTCATTCAAGGAAGCAATTAAATCTTTAACTTTCTGCCGATAAGTAAAACCGTCGAAGGGACAAGTTTTTGCCACCGGTTGAAAGGGGAGAAAACGCTCCGCTGCTTTAATCTCCTCCTCGCGGAGGTAGACCAGCGGGCGAATCACCGTCAACTCGGCCCGGTCAAGGTAGGTCTTGGGTTGAAAAGTCCGAATCTGCCCTGCGTAAAGAATACTCATTAGAAATGTTTCAACGGCATCATCATGGTGGTGGGCAAGGGCTACTTTATTAAACCCGTGGGTTATGGCATACCGATTCATCCGACCATTACGCAGATAAGAGCAAGTCGCACAGGGATCATCGGCCTCCAGGGCAACCGTACCAATTTTGGTCGAAAGCAAAACAAGTTCCACGCCAACCTGGGCACAAAACTCTTGTAAAGGCTGGGGGTCAAAGTGGTCTTCGAAACCTAAATCAATGGTTAATGCAACAATTTTCACCGGCAAGATTCCGTGTTTAACCATTAGTCCTAACGCCCACACCAGCAAAGCGCTATCTTTTCCGCCGGAAAACCCGATTAAGATCCGGTCTCCTGGTTCGACCAGCTCAAATTCATAACAAGCCCGTAAAATCTTCTGGTTATAACTCTTTGGTAAGGTTGGCTTCATCACTCATCTGGGGTACAAGTGGGACAGTACCCGTAAAACTTCAACAGATGCCCAACGATCTGGAAATCGTGCTGTTTTTCAATTTCTTCCTCCACCTGTTCTAAGAGGCCATCGTTAAACTCGGTTATTTTTCCGCATTTTAAGCAAATTAAATGATGGTGATGGGCCTGGCTTTCCAACTCGTAACGGCTATAACCCTCTTCAAAATTTAACTGATTGATGATCTTCTCCGAACTTAAAAGATCCAACGTCCGGTAGACCGTAGCCATACCAATCTCCGGATGGGCCTTGCGGACCATCGCATAGATGTCTTCTGCCGCTAAATGTTGGTTCGGATTTTCCAATAAAATTTTGATCACAGCTTCCCGTTGCGGGGTAAGCCGGTACCCTTTTCGCCGTAAAGACTCACTAATCTCGGTAATTTTCATCCTCAAATTATTCACCTTATTATACCAACCCTCATCAATAGTATTAATATTATGTCATGCTCCAGTGTTTTAATTAGATTATCATTTTTTGTTTCTTAAATCAATCTTTGAAAACCATAAGTAATCATATTTTAATCAACTCATAATATGATTAGACCACAAAAAAGTCTACAGCAGGAAAAAAGGGTCCCACCCGGAATAGTTAATCTTTATGTAATGCTTGAATTTTCCGCTACAAGGAGGGATCCCATTGAAAGCACTAGCCCTTTTTTCCGGTGGGTTAGATAGTCTACTCGCAATTAAGCTAATCCAGGAGGCCGGGGTTGAAGTCGAAGGCGTCAACTTCCTCCAACCTTTTCTCGGGCCGGAGGAAGAAAAGCGAGTAGTTAACCACTTACAAAATCTCATCTCCCAGCTTGGAGTAGAGTTACACATCGTGCGGCTCGGTGATGATTACCTACGGATGCTCGAAAACCCGAAACATGGTTATGGAAAGGCCGCCAACCCTTGCCTAGACTGCCATATTTTTTTCCTGCGCAAGGCCGGTGAATTGATGCAGGAACTCGGCGCTGCTTTTTTAGTCACCGGAGAAGTCGTCGGGCAGCGGCCAAAATCCCAATACCGAGGGGCGTTTCCCAAGATCGATGCCGAATCAGGTCTAGCCGGTTTAATCGTCCGGCCACTCTCTGCCGGACTCCTGCCGCCGACAATTCCTGAACAAAAAGACTGGATTTCCTTGGATCACTGTCCCTCTATCCAGGGACGGCAACGGAAAACCCAACTGGAACTGGCGCAAAAATATGGTTTGGAATACGAAGCCCCCGCCGGTGGCTGCCTTTTAACCAATGTAGAATACGGCCGTAAAGTTAAAGATCTGATTAAAGCCGATGGACAATTAACCATTGACAGCCTTCGTCTGCTCCGGATTGGACGTCATTTTCGCCTCAGTGCCAGTTATAAAGGGATTGTCGGCCGTAACCACCGGGAAAACCAAGTGCTATTCCGTTATTTTTACCAACACCGTCGCGCTGAAGGCTTTTATCTGTTTAGCGCTTTAGGCGCCCCCGGCCCCTTAGCACTAGGTCTGGGCAATCCCGCCGCAGATGATCTGGAGAAGCTGGCCCGTCTGACAATTCGGTACGGTGATCATGCCCCGGAGACTGTAGTTACGGTTAAATTTCTAACCAGCGGAAGCGCCCATCGTCTTACTACACTTTCCATCCAACCGGCACCAAAGGAAACGCCCTTCGATGGTGACCGTTTCCGCATTACTTAGGGCTTTTTGCGTTGTCGTTTGATTTAACTATTCCGATACAATATATTG
>DOID01000059.1:46310-47520 GCA_003511465.1 Bacillota bacterium
AAGAAGGGGTAAATGATGAGAAAAGTTGGAATCGTCGCCGTCGGTAGCTATGTTCCTGCCGAAAAACTAACCAACAGCGATTTGGAAAAGATGGTAGATACCACCGATGAATGGATCACTTCCCGGACCGGAATTAAAGAAAGAAGAATTGCCCCAGCAGGAGTCCATGCCTCTGACCTGGCGGTCAAAGCGGCTGCCGATTGTCTGGCCCGGACTCCTGACCGACCCCAACTGCTGATTGCCGCCACCAGTTCAGCCGAGAAAGCCTGTCCCTACCAGGCCAGTATCATCGCGCAATCATTAAACCTCACTAACCTCGCTGCTTTTGATTTAAATGCCGCCTGTTCTGGCTTGATTTATGCTTTAGCCGTCGGACGAAGCTTAATGCAGACGGAAGGTTACGACCATGCGTTAATTACAGCTGGAGAAAAACTTTCCCGCTTTGTGGACTACAAAGACCGAGCCAGCTGTATCCTGTTTGGCGATGCCGGCGCTGCTCTGATGCTTAGCGCAGAAGAACAACCTGAACATGAACTCCTCACCGTTGAGTTGGGTGCCGATCCCACTGGGGCCGACTTGGTCGTCATGGGCGGTCCGGAGGACGAATTCTACTTCCGGCAGGACGGGAAAAGCGTTTTCCGGTTCGCGGTCGAAAAAATGGGCAGTTTAATCGATCTTCTAAAAACCAGAGTTGGCTGTGATGATGACCGCTATTTCATCATCCCCCATCAGGCCAACAGCAGAATTCTCGAAGCGGTCGCTCGAAACAAAGAGATTCCCCCGGAACGTTTTATCTCTAATATCTCCAAATATGGGAATACTTCTTCCGCTTCCATCGGCCTAGCGCTAAAAGAAGCGTGGGATGAAAACCGTTTTACCAAAGGTGATTATCTCTTTCTGATCGGCTTCGGCGGGGGGTTATCTTGGGCAGCCGCTGCTGTCCGCTGGTAAAAAGCCCTATATGATTCAACATCAGTTAAGCTTCAAAAAAAGAAGCTATCCCGAAGGATAGCTTCTTTTCTACTGTTGCCAACCGACCTATAAGCCGAGTTCTGTGCTGATTACCTAATGGATGGCAATCAGTGGTAACCATTTATCTGGGACGACAGTTACCTGCCGCCTCAAGCGACCGTACCCGAGGGTAGAACGGGCCGTTCTTGCGTCTCTAACGGACGCCCCCTCCTATTCGGTCTTGCTCCGGGTGGGGTTT
>DOID01000062.1 GCA_003511465.1 Bacillota bacterium
CAAAGCTGCAAAGGCGATTATTACTACGAGTGACTAGCGACGAGTATCGAGCGACGAGATATTTTCTAGGTAATCACCCACCCTAGCTACCCTGACCGGTTGGAGGAATGGGAAGCCAAGGCCCGCAGGATGCCCTGGCTGATGGCAAGGGCAATCTTTTCCTGATAGTCCGCCTGCTGGAGCAGGACGGCTTCCCTCGGATGGGAGAGGAAACCAACCTCGACAATGACCCCGGTTACCCCCGGTTGCTCGATGATAAAATACTTGCCGGGCGCTGCTTTTTGGGGACTTGTTTGGATCTTATTTAATTCTTCTTGGATGGTAAGGGCTAGGTTTTTTCCGACCTGATCACGATAGTTATAGAAAGCGACCATGCCCCGGCGCCCGGCATCGGTTGACCAATCACAATGGATACTGACCAGGAAGAGGGCTTTCGCCTTTTTGGCCTGTTCCACCCGGGCATTTAGATCGCGGCGGTGTCGACCTCCGCGCCCATGCTGGAAAGGGGCCAGTTCAGTATCGACTGCTCTGGTCATCCCTACATTGACGCCGCTTTGTCGGAGTTGGTCACGGATTTTCACGCCGATGGCCAGGTTAATGTTCTTCTCTAGATGACCTTGGGCGTCTTGGGTACCACCGTCAATCCCCCCATGGCCCGGATCAATTAGGATGGTGGCGCGTTGAATTTTACCTCCGGTTAAGTTGGTTTGAAACAGGTAAGGGATGAGCAAGGGGAGTAGGAGTAAAATCCCCACCAAATAGAGGGCCAAAAAGGTTTTTTCTTTATTCAGGATAATAATCCGCATCGTATTCCCCCGCTGACGGCTGTGATCTTAATTGTTTAATTTTTATGCTGGGGAAACTGTTTTATGTAAGGGCTTTATGTTTTGTCTTGGGATTTAAGGCTGGCAGGAGATGGAGAGGAGGGCGGCCATGCTTGCGTGGGGGCGATGGCGCTGGGTTCGGCGGCAGCTACCGGCAGCAGTATTGACTGTCTTGCAAACGCTGCAGAGCCACGGTTATTCAGCGTATCTGGTGGGCGGTGCGCCCCGTGATCTCCTCTTGGGCCGTCGGCCTCAGGATTGGGACCTCACCACCGATGCCCGTCCGGAACAGGTCAAAGCTGTTTTTGCGCAGACGATCCCTTTGGGGGAGAAATTCGGTACGGTGCGGGTGGTCATCGGCGATGACCAGCTTGAAGTCACCACCTTCCGGCGGGAAGGTGATTATAGTGACCGGCGTCATCCCGATTGGGTGGAATTTACGCCTTCAATTCGGGATGATTTGGCGCGGCGTGATTTTACCATTAACGCTCTTGCCCTCGATCCCCTCAGGCAGCAACTGGTTGACCCCTACGGCGGGGTGCGGGACCTGCAGCGGCGCTTAGTCAAAGCGGTGGGCGACCCTAGACAAAGATTCACGGAAGACCCCTTGCGCATGCTTCGTTTTTACCGGTTTCAGTCGACTTTGGGCTTTCGGGGGGAAACCTATACCGAGCAGGGAATTGAAGCGGAAGCCATCACGCAGGTTAGTGGAGAACGGATTCGTGATGAACTAACCAAAATCCTGATGGCGGCGGTGCCGGAGATCGGTTTAGCGGGTCTCGCCCGCTGCGGTTTACTGACGGCGATGATGCCAGAGTTTATCCCGGTCCAAGCGGCCGACCCTACCTTATTCCGGCACTTGGTGGCCACCGTTAAGGCGATCAAACCAGAGGCCAGGCTGCGTTGGGCCGCCTTCCTTCATGATCTGGGGAAAGCTACAACCAAAAAGGTGGAAAATGGACAGACTCATTATTACGGCCACGATAAGGTCAGTGCAGAATTGGCGGCGGGCATCCTGGAACGGCTCCGCTTCGCCACCGAATTCCGGCAGCGGGTTTTGACTTTAGTACGCTGGCATATGTTTCCTGCAGATCCGGGAATGACCGATGCCGCCCTCCGGCGGTTGGTGGTGAAGGTCGGCCCGGATCAGATTTTTGATCTTCTGGAGTTAAGAAGGGCTGATCTGGTCGGAACCGGGGGATCCTATTACCAAGCCTGTGACAGTTTAACCCGCTTCGCCCGGAGGATCCAAGCCTTACTGGAGGGAGAGACTGTCTTCACCCGGAAAGATTTGGCGGTCAACGGTCGTGAGGTGATGGAAATTTTAGAATTACCGCCCGGTCCGGAGGTGGGAGCAATTTTGGCGGAGGTCTTCCACTGGGTGACTGAAGATCCGGAGCGGAATCGGAAAGCGCGAATCTATGACTTCCTAAAAGAAAAAAGGCAGAAAAATTAAGGGGCTTTCCCATAAAACCTTCCTGCTTCCACTCATTTTCTCGGCTGGCGAAGCATATTTTGGTAAAAGCAGACGAGAAAAAGGGAGCGGGAGGATGGTAAAGTTGGGAAAGCCGCCCAAAAAAGCGCGTTTTGGCGCTAAAGTTGCCGAATTATTTGAATTACCATCCGAGGTTGTCCTGGATTTGCCCCGTCTGGTCCTGACCGGTACAGAGCAGCTGCTGGTGGAGAATCACCGCGGTTTGCTAGCCTATAGCCGCAGTGAGATTTGTCTCCAAACTTCTCTGGGTGTCCTGAGAGTGAGCGGGGAAGAGTTGGATATCAAGTTAATAACCCAGGATCAAGTAAATATTGACGGCCGGATTGGCAAAGTAGAATGGGATGCGCGGAGGGAAAAGGAATGATCTCCCAACGAATTAGCGCTTTCTGCCAAGGCTATCTGGTCGCCATGGTCAAAGGGGCCAGGAGTGAAGAATTACTCAATCGGGGGCTGGCTGAGGGAGCCGTATTTTGGGATATTAAAAGAAAAGCCCCCGGTACGATTGTTTTTAAACTCCACGCCTGGCAATTTTCCGTGCTTCGTCCCCATTTTTACCGGACCGGAACGCGGGGGAAGATTCTCCGCAGAAGAGGATGGCCCTTTTTCTTAAGACGGGTGTGGCGAAAAAAGGGCTGGCTCTTGGGGATGGCGCTGTTCTTAAGTTTACTGATGAGCCTCTCTTCTTTCATCTGGTTTATTGAAGTAAGTGGGGTAGAGGAGCTTGATCAAAGCCGCGTGCGGCAGGAATTGACTACTTTAGGCCTTTACCCCGGTGTGTCGCGACGCCAGATCAAACAGAAACGGGATTGGCTGATTCGGGAACTACGGATTCGGCTTCCCGAAGCCCTTTGGGTTACCCTCCGAATTAAGGGCGTGGTCTCGGAGGTGGTCATTGCTGAAAAAACAGCCCCGCCACCCATGGATGAAGTCCGCGGGAATCTGGTGGCAGCGAAAGAGGGGCTGATCACCAGTATTTTGGTGATCGACGGGACGCCACTGGTCCGGGAGGGAGATACAGTCTCCCAGGGGGAACTGTTAATTTTGGGTGAAACCGGCCGCACCCATCTGGATGGTACAGTGGAAGCGAGGAAGGTTAAAGCCGTCGGCCAAGTACGGGCCCGCGTTTGGTATGAGATTGTCATTGAAGAACCCCTGACGGTCTTGGAACCGAAAGCCACCGGCGGGTACCAGACTGCGTACAGTTTTCGGGTCGGACAACGGCTTTTCCCCCTCTTTTCCCGGGGGAAAGTAGCCGGTGCGGTGATCCAGGACCGGGTAGTGAAGACAATTATTCCAGGAAGGAATAGACTGAGTTTAGTCGAAATCATTAAGGATACCTTCCAGACTGTAGACTGGATCGCTGCTGCAGTTCCGCCCGAAACTGCCCTGGCCAGAGCCAAAAAGAAAGGGGAGGACAGGATTGGGTCGGCGCTGCTTTCCGGCATACAACCGAACACGATCCGGGAATTCTGGGAAGTACAGTCGGAAGTCTTACATTACCGTTTAATCCTGGAAACTGAAGAAGAGATTGCGGTTCCAGATTAAAGGAGGAGAAGAATAGAGTTTGCGTAATTCCGAAATCACCCTAGAGATCGATCCTCAAGTCGCCCCGGTTCTGTTTGGCGAATACGACCAGAACTTAAAGGATTTAGCGGCGCGCTTGGAGGTCTCACTTTCAGCCCGGGGGAATACTCTGTATCTCTCCGGCGATGAGGAAAAAGTAGATAAAACCTTGGCCGTGTTGGAGCAGTTAAGGAATCAGGCGGAAAATGGAGTTGTCCTTGGCCCCCATGAGATCCGTTACACCGTTGATGTATTAGACCGCGGGGAACAGGGTTCAAAAGTCGAAAAGGATTTTACCGCCATGCCGATTCAGGTAACCAATCGGGGGAAACGGGTTACCCCGCGCACCTACGGTCAGAAAATATATGTAGAAGCCATTCGCGATCATATGCTGACCTTTGGGATTGGTCCCGCTGGGACCGGCAAAACCTATTTAGCCGTAACCATGGCGGTGGCCGCCCTCCAAAGTAAGCAGGTGAACCGGTTGGTTTTGACCAGGCCCGCAGTGGAGGCCGGGGAAAAACTGGGTTTTCTCCCCGGGGATCTGCACGAAAAAGTCGATCCCTATCTACGGCCGTTGACCGATGCGTTATTTGATCTGTTAGGGGCAGAATTGTACCAAAAATACATGGAGCGTCGGGTGATTGAGATCGCGCCCCTCGCCTATATGCGCGGGCGAACACTGGACGACTCCTTTATTATTTTAGATGAAGCCCAAAACACCACCACTGAACAGATGAAGATGTTCCTGACCAGAATGGGTTGGGGTTCAAAGGTAGTGGTGACCGGTGACATAACCCAGATGGATTTACCAAGAGGACAAGCCTCCGGACTGGTCGACGCTGCGGAGGTTCTTCAGGATGTATCAGGGATTGCCCTTGTTTATTTGGGAAATCAGGATGTCGTCCGCCATGAAATGGTCCAAAAGATTATTCGGGCGTACGAACGAAAACGACCAACTTAAAAGATATGGGAGGCCCTCTCGGCTTATAAAGGAGGCCTGAAAATGAAGAGTAAGGAAACCACCCCGGTTGAGAAAAAAGGGATTAACCGGCGACGGTGGCGTAGTTTAACAACGAACTGGAAATTGGTGCAGCGCTTTTTCATGCAAAAGGCCATTCGCGAGCGGGTTCTGGTGATCATCAGTTTCTTATCAATTGTCGCTATTTTACAGATTGACCTTGTTCCGAAAGCGATTGACGTTAGTTTAGGAGAACCTTATATTGGTGAAGACATTAGAGCGCCCCGGACTGTAGTTAATACCGAAAAGACCGAGGAGCTAATGGACCAAGCAGCAGACCGGGCGGTCGAAGAAAACAAAGATAAACCCGAATACCAAACGATCAGTATTGAAGCCGGGGTCGAAGCCGGAAACCGCTATAATCGAAGCGTCATAATTTTTGAAGAGTATCGGCGGAAACTCCAGGTCGATGCGGAAGAGGGGACGCCGCCCAGTATTGATCAGGTCCGCGCGGAGTTCCGTCGAGCACTAGAGAATGTTGCGGGGGAATTTGCCGAGGTTCCGGCGGAGACCCTCGAAATCGTCCTGACCATGGAGGCGACCGAATATGAGCGGATGGTAAAAAGCCTCCGCCAGGTTTACGTTGCTTTGGAAACCGAGCGTAACATCGGTCCGCAAAATATCGACACCGTCCGTGGTGACCTCAGCGCCTATATTGCTGATAACCGCTTTTTGGTTTTACCCCAGGATCAACCGGTCATCCAAGAACTGATCGCCGCGCTTGTCTTTCCGAATTTGACCAGGGATGAGGCTAAGATCCGTCAGCTACAGGAAGAAGCGCGCAAAAAGGTGACGCCGGTCAAGATCGAAAAAGGCAATTTGATCTTGAGTGAGGGCGATCTTGTTACGAACGAGCATATCCAGGTTCTCCGTGATTTGGCGCTGATCGATAACCGCGGGAACCGGGTCATTATCTTTTTTAGTCTCGCCATTTTGACCCTGCTTTTAATGGCGGTTTGTCTATTTTATCTTTATTTCTTCAATAAAATGCTGATCAAAGAAGAACGGCATCTCTATTTAATGGCCTTAGTATCCGTGGTGGTGCTGGCGTTGGCGAAAGCGATCAGCCTTTTGAATTTGGACTGGATCGAGTACTTGGTCCCGCTCTCCTTTGCCGGTATTGTGCTCTCTTTCTTAAGTGAACCGCAACTGGCTTGGGTGATCTCGACGTTGCTCAGCTTAATGATTGGGGTGATCTTCGATTTTAATCTGGCGCTCACCGTTTATTATTTCATTAGCGGAACAGCGGCGATTTATTTAATGGTTAACCTCACCCAACGGAAAGAGATGATCCGGCGGGGAATTTATTTATCAGGGATTAATTTCTTTACCATCTTTGCCCTGGGTTTTCTCTTTGGGATCAAACGTTTCAGTAGCTTATTCCTCTTTGCGCTGGTGGCCGGTTTTAATGGTATTCTCTCGACAGCGCTGGCTAACGGTTTTCTACCCTTTTTTGAACATCTCTTCGGGTTGACTTCGCCGCTTAGCCTCTTAGAATTGGCCAATCCAAACCTGCCGTTACTTAAGCGGTTGTTGATTGAAGCGCCGGGGACTTATCACCATAGTATTCTGGTGGGTAATTTAGCCGAGGCGGCCGCGGATGCCATCGGGGCTGACAGCCTTCTGGTTCGAGTCGGCGCTTACTATCATGATGTGGGTAAACTCCGCCGCCCGTACTTTTTCGTGGAGAATCAGATCACCAACGATAATCCCCATGAAAAGCTGGAGCCGACTTTAAGTACGTTGATCATTACTTCCCATGTGCGGGACGGAGTCGAACTGGCGAGATCCTACGGGGTGCCTTCCAGTATGATCGACATCATTGAGCAACATCATGGCACCGATTTAGTCCGCTATTTCTACCTACAAGCTTCCGAACAGGTTCAGGAGGAAAAGGAATCGGTGGAGAAAAGCGATTTTTCCTACCCCGGACCGAAACCCCAATCCAAAGAAGCTGCCCTAGTGATGCTGGCCGATTCGGTGGAGGCCGCAGCCCGGGCCATTGGGCAACCATCCTCTGCCCGCCTGGAAGTTCTGGTCAGTAACATCCTGAAGGAGCGGTTAGAAGGGGGCCAACTGGATGAGACTAATCTCACTTTGCGTGATATAGATAAGATTAAAGCGGCCTTTTTAAAGGTATTAGGTGGTATTTTCCACCACCGCATTAAATATCCGGAGATTGCTACCCCAGAAAGGAAGAA
>DOID01000162.1:0-629 GCA_003511465.1 Bacillota bacterium
CCGGCTTTGATGCGATCCTTTTCTTAGCCGAACCGCTGACGGTTACCCCTGACGCCTTTGCCGTCCTCAGTAAATTCTCCGAACCCCGCCGGATCCCAATTGCCGGCGCCATCATAAATGAAGGTGACTATGGCACAATTTTCGGGGTCAATATCGATTTCACCTCGACCGGACGACAAGCAGCTACTGTAGCAGATAAAATTTTAAAAGGAACGGATCCCGGTCTGGTTCCGGTAGTTTCCTCTGAAAACTTCTTCCAAATCAACTATAACATCGTCCAAAAATTAGGCTTAGAACTCAGCGAAACTATTTTAAACCAAGCCGATGAGATTATCCGCTAACAATTGTTGTACCCCCAGGAAAGGAAGTGGTTTCGTTGTCCTTGAAATTAAGACGAAATACTAAGAAATTTCGCAGCTTAACCAGCACTTTAACAGTGGCCTTTTTAGGACTCAGTGCCATTGTGCTTTTCATTACCAGTAGTATCAGCATGTATAGCAACTTTAAGAATAACCGTAACATACCCTGAGTCGACTGTTGGGCATGGAACCATCTTTTCGCCATCTAACGCTTTTAAACCCACAGCAACAGGAGTTGTATATCCTCTCCCGCACCTCAAACCAGACCTT
>DOID01000162.1:838-2425 GCA_003511465.1 Bacillota bacterium
GGGAAAACCTACGTGGGAGCAGTTTATATCGATGAGACCTCTCTTGAACCGATGGTGCTCACCGCTGTTCCTATCAGAAATGTCTTCGGCGATTTTCGCGGTTCTTTGGTCACGGAAGTTAATTTGAAGTTTATGTGGGATTTGGTTGGTTCCCTAAAAATCGGGGAAAAAGGTAACGCCTATGTCGTAAATAAGGATGGCGATCTCTTAGCTTTTACAGACATCAGCCGGGTTTTACGCGGGGAAAACCTCTCCGGTCTACGCACAGTCGCCAACTTCATGAACCAAGAAAATTCATTTACGGAAAGTAAAGCAAGCGTGGCTCAAGGGATCCTTGGTACCACAGTAATCGCCAGTTATGTTCCTCTCGGCGAACCTGATTGGGCAGTCCTCGTCGAATTGCCTTGGGGTGAGGCCTATACTTCAGTAATTAGAACCTTGATTACTTCTTTATTAGTCACCCTTTTCAGCCTAACACTGGCCATTTTTGCCGGACGGTATCTTGCCCAACGAATTACCGACCCGCTGCTTAAACTGCGCGATGCCACTAGAACAATCAGTAAAGGTAATTTGGATACCAGAATCGAAATTGAATCCGAGGACGAAATTGGTGAGTTGGCCATAAACTTTAATCGGATGGTCGAAAGCATCAGCGCCTTGCTGTCCAAAACGAAGCATGCTGTAAACGTTATTTGGGAGCAAAGTACACTCCTCCGTGAAAATGCTGGCCAATCGGCTGAAAACATGTCTTCGCTCGCTATTTCCATTGAACAAATCAGCAAAGGAGCCATGGAGCAGACCCTTGAATCAGAGAAATCATCAACTCAGGCTAACCTTTTGGCTGACAAAATTGATGTCGTCTCGACCAAAGCCCAGGAAATTGAAGAGATCACCCAAAAAACGAAAAATTTGACCTTCAATTCAAAGGAAACTGTCCATCTTTTACAAGAAAAGACGACCCAAACTGATCAAATAACCGGTGAGATCACCAGTGATATTAATGAGTTGAATCTTAATTTAGGAAAAATACGGGGCATCACTGAAGTGATTACCAATATCACTGAACAGACCAATTTGTTGGCCTTGAATGCCGCTATCGAAGCAGCACGAGCTGGTGATGCCGGTCGCGGTTTTGCCGTCGTCGCCATGGAAATCGATAAGCTGGCTAGCCAATCCCTGGAATCGGCAAAAAACATCGAAAGGATCTTAAATGGAATTGAAAGCCTGATCTTAAAATCTACCACTAACGCTACGCAAGCCCACACAATTGTGGAAGAGCAACGATCAGCAGTGGACCTAACCAGTAATGCTTTTGATCAAATCATCTCCACCCTAGACCTGATCATTGAGCATAATTCCCAGATGTATACCGTTGTTGGTCAGATCGATACGTTCAAAACCGAAACCCTCCACTCCATTATGAGTATCAGCGCAGTTTCAGAAGAATCAGCCGCTTCTTGTGAAGAAGTAACTGCGATTACTGAAGAACAATCAAATTTTGCCGATAAACTAAAGAATTTGGCCAGTGAACTAAACGACTTAGCCGGTGATTTAATGGAAATCAGTAAGAACTTTATTATTTCCGAG
>DOID01000162.1:2600-11855 GCA_003511465.1 Bacillota bacterium
GAACAACATAGGCTATTTTCTAGATAGTAAAGATTAACACGGGTTACAAAAAAACGATAGGCCGATTCCGGCTTATCGTTTTTTTATCGCTCAAAAGGCGCTGATAACCTCGCCTAACATTTACACTCCCGCGCCATCGGAGTGAAGTGACCTTGCGGGTGGGCACATGCCGGGCAAATATCCGGTGCCGCCGTCCCTTCATGAATATAGCCACAATTTTGGCAGAACCAATGGATCGACTCGGACTTTTTAAAGACAGTTCCTGCTTCAATATTCGCTAAACGATCTTTAAACCGGCGCTCATGATTTTTCTCCGAAACAGCAATCGCCTCCATGACCTTGGCAATTTCTTCAAAGCCTTCTTCCCTGGCAATTTGCGCATATTCCGGGTACATTTGGGTCCATTCAAAATTTTCGCCACCGGCGCTCGCCTCTAAATTCTCGGCTGTCGTTCCGATCTTCCCAGCAGGAAACCCAGCTTGAATCTGTACCTCACCGCCTTCCAACATTTTGAAAAGACGTTTTGCGTGCTCTTTCTCCTGATTGGCGGTCTCTTCAAAAATGGCGGCAATCTCAACGAATCCCTCTTTTCTGGCTTGACCGGCAAAGAAAGTATACCTATTTCTGGCTTGAGACTCACCGGCAAAAGCAGTCAGAATATTTTTCTCGGTACGTGTTCCTTTTAAACTCATTAAAACCTCTCCTTTTCACTTGTTTTACTCAAGAAATAGTCTCGATCCTTAGCTTTTGGCAAGCGCGCATTTTCTAGACGCAAAATCTCCGCGTTAGCTAAGTCAAGGTAATTATACCCAACCATCCGATAATAGTCAAGCATGTTTAATATTATATATGTTAATGTTCAATTTACTTAAACACCTTATTTCCCGGCGCTGATCTGATCCAAAACTGCCTCCGCCACATTGTTGCAGTGGTCGGCGATGCGCTCTAGGTTCCGCATTAACTCATTAAAGATAATGGCTGCTTTTGGATTACACGAGCCCTCACTCAACCGCTCCAAATGGTTGTTTCTGGCTGCCTTCTCGATTACATCCATCTGGCTTTCAAGCTCTAACACTTTCACCGCTAACCTCGCATCGTTTTTCTCTAGGGCGTCTAAAGTATTCATAAACATCTCCTTCGAAAGGGCAAAGACTTTATGTAAATCGCCCAGGGCCATCTTGGAGAAGGTGATGTGGTCTTCCGCCATATAAAGTTCCTGTTCTCTAATGTTCGTACAATGATCGCCAATTCGCTCCAGATCCCCGGTGATATGCATTAGATTGGCAAGCAGAGTAGATTGCCGTTCCGTCAAGGAGTTACGGGAAACGATCATCGACAGATAATGGGTAATTTCATCCTGTAGATAGTCTAAGGCGTCTTCCCGATCGGGGATCCCGCTGAGATCGGAACGCGGCGCATCCGGGTTAATAAAGCTTTCCGCCTGCTCCAACATTTCCTGGGCAATTCGACCCATCCTCAAGAGTTCCTTCACCGAAAGGTTGAGGGCAATTTCGGCGTTATTAACCACGTGGGCGTCGAGATAGCGAATTTTCCGTTCGGAAATGGGTTCCTCCCCGGGAATAAGCTTGGTGACTAAATCAGCCATATACTTCACAAACGGCAACCAAAGCAGTGTATTTATAAAATTAAAGAGCGTATGGGCGTTGGCGATTTGCCGAGGGACCACCGTGGCCTCGGTAATTCCTGCCGCCGGATTTGGCACCGGCGAGAGCTGGAGGACTAATTTGATAAACGGTGACAGGACAAAGAGACAAACGACGCTCCCGAAAACATTAAACAGCGTATGGAAAAGGGCTGAACGTTTGGCCCCACGACTTACCCCGATACTAGCTAAAGCCGCTGTGACTGTGGTCCCAATGTTACTGCCCAATAGAATCGGCACCGCGCCGCTCAGGGGGATCAAGGCATGAACTAAGCCGTCCCGGACGACAGGCTGAGAAGCCAAACTTTGCAACACTCCGATTACTGCACTACTACTCTGCACGACCAATGTCAACGCTAAACCGACCATTAAACCCCAGAAGGGATTGGTACTCATCTCCGTAATTAGATGTAAAGACCGCGGATTCCCGGCTAAGGGTTCTAGCACATCAGACATGGTATTAATCCCGATAAATAAAAGGCCGAATCCGAAGATCACCTGTCCAAGATGTTTAGCGTACTTTCTTTTCCCAAAAAAATAAAAGGCAAACCCGATTCCGGCCACCAAATACGCATAATCGCCGATCTGAAAAGCGATCAATTGCGCCGTGACCGTAGTCCCGATATTCGCCCCCATAATAATCCCGATCCCCTGTTGTAAGTTCATCAATCCCGCGTTCACAAACCCGATCACCATTACCGTTGTTGCGCTACTACTCTGGATCACGGTAGTAACAATAGCGCCGACAATTACCCCAATAAAGGGGTTTTTGGTGACAACTTCTAGGATTTTTCGCAGGCGATCTCCGGCTACTTTCTTCAAACCTTCACTCATCAAGTTCATACCATAAATAAATAAAGCCAGTCCTCCGACCACCCCAAAGATCAATTCCTTCATCAGAAAACCTCCACATTTGATGTGTTCGCAAACGCAGCTTTTTTCGTGTTTTTTTCGGGAAATACCTGCAATCTTTTCTTTTTCCGCGAAATGTTAATTGGATTTTAACCCGTTATTACCGTTAGCCAACTGTTCTGTTAACTCCTGGATAATATTTACTCCGGCACTGGCACCAATCCGATTAGCTCCGGCTTTAATCATCGCTAGAGCGGCCGTTAAATCGCGAATCCCGCCCGACGCCTTCACCCCCAGGCCCGCTCCAACCACTTGACGCATAAGCGCCACATCCTCCGTGGTCGCACCTGCTTTGCCAAACCCGGTAGAGGTTTTGACGAAATCGGCTCCGGCAAATTTGGCCAGTAGACAGGCTTCGATTTTCTCCTCGGTATTTAGAAAACAGGTCTCAATGATCACTTTTGTCAAAGCCTGGCAGGAGGCAGCTTCCACTACCGCCTTTATATCCTGGTAAACTAAGTTGTAAAAGCCGGACTTTAGAGCCCCAAGATTAATCACCATGTCCACTTCCGCCGCTCCGCTCGCCACCGCCTCTTTTGCTTCTGCGGCCTTCACTTGATAGGTCGTGGCGCCCAAAGGAAATCCGATCACCGTACAGACTTTAACCGGACTTTCACCCAAGAGACGAACGGCCAACCGGACATAAGCCGGATTTATGCAAACCGAGGCAAAACCATACTCCTTAGCTTCAGCACATAACCGCTCAACCTCATTATAAGTCGCTTCCGGTTTTAATAAAGTATGGTCGATCATTTTTGCCATCGCTTCAGGGGTAATGGAAACCGTCGCATCGCTGCTTGTCCGTGACTGGTTAACAGTTTTAAACCCTTCTTCTCCCAATTCAACTCTTAGTTTTCGCGCAATCCGCTCAATTAACTCCTCCATTTCCATGAACAACACCTCCGTATCCTCTTCCTTTTATTCTTATCAACCAGCCTATAATTTCTGGATTTAGTACAGGATTCCTGCAGGCTTTCGCGTTTTCCTTGGTCGCTTTGGAAGTCTTACCTAGGTTGATCAGAATGGTGTTCTCCGTTCTTTACCATGCAAAAAGAGAAAGGGGTACCCTTTCTCTACATACTTTTATTTCATACCTTTACCCTCATTTTATGCTGTCGGTTTATGCTGTCGGCTTACAGCCGCTCCGGCTCGGAGGGTTGGGAGATCTCACCTAAAGTTTTAGCCACTTCCACCTCGGTTTTGGCCTGGGTGGCCAAATCACCCAAGGAAACCATACCAACCAGACGGTTATTATCAACCACCGGTAAGCGGCGTATTTGTTGTTTTGACATTAATTCAGCCACTCGGTTGATCTCCATCTCCGGAGAGATGGTCTCCACCGACTGAGTCATAACCTCACGAATGGGCATCATACCTGGGTCTTTTCCATGGGCGACGCTACGGACGACAATATCCCGGTCAGTGACAATCCCGACCAAACTTTCCCCTTCGCACACCGGTAGAGAACCGACATCATGTTGTTGCATCAAGCGCGCCGCCTCAACCACGGTAGCCTGGGGACTTACCATCGCAATGTGATCGGTCATAATATCTTTAATTTTCAGTCGAATCAACCTCCTTTCCCCTAGCTTACCCGCCACCAATCAATTAATATGCATGGTAGCCGGGAATGGAAGGAGGCCTTCTACTGCAATTCTTCGCCAATCACACCGGCAATCGCTTGGACGATCTTCTCCAGCTCAGCCTGGCTCGGTCCTTCAGCCATTACTCGAATCAGCGGTTCGGTCCCGGAAGCCCGGACAAAAATCCGTCCTTCCGCGCCCAACTGCTGCTGAAAGTCGGCAATCGTCTTGCTAATCCGCCGGTTCGTCTGCCACGCATCTTTCCGTGTGACCCGCACATTCTGCATAAATTGGGGTAATTTCCTGACTTTCGTTTTCAACTCCGACAAAGAGCGGTTCGTCTGGAGCAAAACGGTCATTAACTGTAGAGAAGTAACAAGTCCGTCACCGGTGGTGTTGTGTTCCAGAAAAATAATATGACCGGACTGCTCACCGCCTAACACCAGCCCTTTTTCAAGCATGGTGGCCAAAACTTTCCGGTCACCATTCTCCGTGATCATCACCTCGCCACCAGCTTGCTGAAAAGCCTCAATCAAGCCTAGATTACTGTAGACGGTGACGGCGATCGCCTGCTGTGGTAAGCAACCATCAGCTAATAACTGCAAACCGCAGATCCCAATAATCTGGTCCCCGTCTACCAGTTCCCCTTTTTCATCAACGGCAATGACCCGGTCTCCGTCTCCGTCGTAGGCAAAACCGATCTGGGCACCACGACGTACCACTTCTTCCTGGAGCATAGCGGGGTGGGTAGAGCCACACCGTACATTAATGTGAGCGCCATCGTTCTCGGCATGAATGGGGATCACGGTCGCGCCTAAGGCCGCGAAAACTTGAGGGGCTATAGCGTAGGTGGCGCCATACGCACAGTCAAGAACCACCGTCGCTCCGGTAAAACTGGAGCCTATGGTGGTTACCAAATAATCAATATATTCCTGCCTGGCTGCTTCCCGGTGTAAAACCCGCCCGACTTCGATGCCAACCGGACGTCCCATTTCTCTGCTACGGTCGGGGGCCAGAAAACTCTCAATTTCATCCTCGACTTCATCGGTGAGTTTATAGCCTTGGGCATCAAAAAATTTAATCCCATTGTCAGCCCCCGGGTTATGGGAAGCGGAGATCATAACCCCCGCATCAGCGTTCAGCTTACGGATTAAATAGGCCACACCAGGTGTGGGCGTTACCCCTAATAGTTCGGCCTGAACTCCGGTGGATGTAATCCCGGCCACCAATGCCGCTTCCAGCATTTCTCCAGAAACACGGGTATCCCGCCCAATCAGGATCCGGCCGCTTCCGGTAGCTACACCCTTCTTCCCCACTAAAACGTGGGCGCCGGCCCGCCCCAGTCGAAAAGCCAGTTCCGGAGTGAGGTCCTGGTTCGCGACTCCGCGTACCCCATCCGTGCCAAATAAGCGACCCATCCTCATCCTCCCTTTAGTCAATAATTTAAGTTCACATTTAATCCTTCTGCAACTGGCAGATAATTTCCTGTCCGAAGCCTTCGGCAGCATCGGGTCCGTTCGCCGTGATGATCTTTCCGTCCCGTTCCACACTCTTGGCCGTATAGATAGCGCCACCGCTTGCTAATTCTCCAGCGCCATCCGGAAAGACGGTCGCTTTTTTTCCTTGTAACAAACCGGCACGGGCTAAAATCACCGGAGCAATACAGATGGCGGCGACCACTTTTCCAGTCTGCGCAAATCCCCAGGCTAGTGTGTGCACCGCTTCGTCGTCAAAGTACTGCTCCGCACCACCGCCACCGATTAAGGCAAACACATCGTAGTCGGCAGGCTTAATTTGCGAGACCAGGAGATCAGGACGGACTATAAGACCTAGTTTTCCGACCACTTCCTGCGTCGTTGTGGAAGCAGTTACCACTTCCACCCCCGCCTGCTCTAGGATCTCCTTGGGCTTCAGGTATTCCTCATCCCGGAACATCTGCTCTGCGATGATCAGAACCGCTTTTTTCGACACTACCGCTTCCCCCTTTACTAAAATATTTAGCTTACTGCGCGGCCAAAACTGCACTAGCTTGTTTTAAACGTCCAATCACCTTTTGCTTGCCTAAAGCCGCCAGGAGTTGAAATAAGCCAGGTGTGGCTGTTTGCCCAGTCACTGCCACCCGTACCGGCATAAAGATTTGCCCGGGTTTCATTTGCAACTTTTCAGCCAGTGCGCGTAATGTTTGTTCCAGGCCTTCCTCAGTAAATTCAGTAAGCGAAGCTAATACCTTTGCCACCTCGGAAAGGATTACCCTCGTCTCCTCAACTGTGCCTTTCTTACCGAGCAAGAGTTCCTTGGAGGGCGGTTCAATCTCGTCACGGAGGAAATACCCGACCGCCTCCGAAATCTCGGTCAAATATTTGATCCGCTCTTGCACCAAGGGCATTAGACTAACCAAATAGGTAAACTGTGCGGAGGGGCAAGGGTCAGGCAGTAACCCGTCCTGCTGCAGATAGGGCAAACAACGTTTCGCCAGTTCCTCGTGGGACAACTGCCGAATGTAGAGTCCATTATACCAATCGAGTTTATCCAGGGAGAAACTCACCGGCGAGGTACTAATACGTTCCACAGAAAAAGCGGTCGCCGCTTCCTCCAAGGTAAAAACTTCCTCGTCGGTTGCCGGGTGCCAGCCTAAAAGGAGGAGAAAATTGACTAACGCCTCCGGGAGGTAACCTTTCTCTTTAAACTCACGGACACCCGTTGCGCCATGACGCTTGCTGAGTTTCCCCTTGCCGTCCGGAGAAAGAAAGATTGGCAGATGTACGAAGGCTGGCGGTTCCCACCCTAAAGCCTGGTAAAGAAGGAAATGCCGCGGCATACTGATAATCCATTCGTCCCCACGGATTACATGGGAGATCTCCATCAGGTGGTCATCAATCACACTAGCCAAATGATAAGTGGGAAAGCCATCTGACTTCAAAATGACAAAATCATCAAGGGTTTCATGGTCAAAAACCATTTCTCCTCGGAGCTCGTCATAGACCTTTGTCTTACCCGTCCGGGGAACTTTAAACCGAATTACATATTTCAACCCCGCCACGCGGTTTTTTTGGATCAGATCCGCCGGTAAATCCCGACAATGCCGGTCATAGCCTGAAGGTGCACTTGCTTCCTCCTGCTTTTTTCGCATCTCTTCCAGCCGTTCGGAAGTACAGAAACAATAATAAGCTTTTCCGGCCTTAACCAATTCCTCGGCGTATTTTTGGTAAAGGGCTAACCGTTCCGACTGGTAATAGGGTCCATATTCACCGCCGGCATCGGGGCCTTCATCCCAGGTCAGTCCCATCCAGGTTAAGCTGTCTTTGATATCCTGAACGGCATCGGGGACAAACCGATTCCGGTCAGTATCTTCAATACGTAGAATAAACCGGCCGCCGGTCTTCTTGGCCAATAGCCAATCATAGAGCGCCGTACGGGCACCACCGATATGTAAATAACCGGTCGGACTAGGGGCAAATCGTACCCTTACTGTATCCTTACTCAATCCCAACACCTCTAACTTTGATTTCGTCTTTTTTCCAAAATTTCCTGCAGCAGAGGGCAAATTATAACCGCCCTGGTCCGGGCGGTGCTTTACTCAACAATGGTTAACCCCAAACTGATCTTCACTGCTTCATCTACTTTTACCATGAACTCTTCGTTAAGTTCTCCGATTTTCTCACTTAACCTTTTTTTATCGACGGTACGGATCTGCTCACAAAGAATCACCGAGTTCCGGTCCAAATTAGTATAAGCTTTCTTGATCTCCACATGCGTCGGGAGTTTCGCCCGTTTGATCTTGGAAGTTATCGCCGCCACAATCGTAGTGGGGCTGTACGTATTACCAATATCATTCTGAAGAATAATGACCGGTCTTAGTCCCCCCTGTTCCGATCCAACTACCGGATTCAGATCAGCAAAGAAAAGATCTCCGCGTTTGACGATCAATAATCCTCACCCGCCACCAATGATTCCATATAATCGTCAATCTCCTGCATATCCTGGCCAATTCCTTCCTCGGCCAGTTCTAAATTGAGGGGACCCATCTTTTGATAACCGACAACCATTTTCTCCCTCTTTTCCGCCTGCCTTTTGTCAGCCAATAAATGGGTCATAGCCGCACGGATAAAAGCGCTCCGGCTACTATACTCTTCCTGCGCTACTTTGTCGACCTCTTCCAGCAGGCTTTCGGGAAGAAGAACTACCACCCGACGGTTAGTCATGCGTTCGCACCCCCAGGCTATTCTTCACTATTATTATATACTTTTGGACAAATTCCAGTCTAATTGAGATTCATCCTCTTTAACCGGTCGAAAGCCGCTGCGAAGTTATATTGTTGTTTAGTCCGTATTTTAGCACAAATGGGTTAAAGAGACAGCTATTCCGAGAAATCCTTTACGTACTGTTTCGAGGAAATACAACCGTTTCCTGCTGCCTCTAGCTCGGTAGTATCTGGAATATATTGTTTTCCCCCTGCCAGTGCCGGATTCCTTCCACAATAACCAGCGCTGAGCCGGAGTCAAGACTAACTTCGGCCAAAGCGGTCAGAAATTCATTATGGACGCCACGGGTCGACCCCAACTCCAAGGTAGCTTGGTTCAGGGGATATTTTGCCCCGCGAATCGTCACGCCCCGCGCGACGGATGGATAGGGGAGGAGCGAAAAATGCCCACGGGGAAAGGGGTAGATCCCGATTCTTTTCTGAGCGGTCAGTAAAGCTACGGCTTGTTCATCACCAATGAACACCGCCTCGATCCCTTGCTGTTTCACCTGGTATAACAGCCCTAGGTTGGCTATGGTATGATCCAGACGACCGCCCAGCGCCCCAAAGACCAGCGCCTCCCGGTACTCTTGGGTTACCAAATAATTAAGGGCGAGTTCCAGATCAGTCCAGTCTTTTTCCGGTTGAAAGCTTTTTACTTCCGCTCCACCCGCTGCTAAAGACTGTTTATACCTCAAATCAAGGGAATCAAAATCCCCCATTAAAAGCTGGGGTTGATAGCCTAACTCAAATAAAGGCTTTCCTCCCCCGTCTACTGCTAATAATAAATCGTACCCCGTCGCTAAGACCGTCCGGAGTAATCCTCCATGGACAGGACCGCCCCCGACTAGAATTGC
>DOID01000162.1:12035-13050 GCA_003511465.1 Bacillota bacterium
CCGCTTAACGTTTGGAGAACTGCGGAGCTTTTCTTGCTTTTTTCAATCCGTATTTCCGGCGTTCTTTCACCCGTGGATCACGGGTTAAGAAACCAGCCCGCTTTAACGGAATTCTAAACTCGGTATCGACATTGAGTAAAGCGCGGGCAATCCCGTGGCGAACAGCTCCGGCCTGTCCACTCATGCCACCGCCATGAACGGAAGCAATCACGTCATATTTCCCAGCCGTCCCGGTCTGTTCGAAAGGTTGTTGCACTAATACTTCCAAAACTTTACGACCGAAATAGCTACTGATGTCTTGCTTATTGACTAAAATTTTTCCTTCGCCGGGAACCAACCAAACCTTAGCCACCGAGGTTTTACGCCGTCCGGTGCCATAATATTTTAGTTGGTCTACTTTTTTTGCACTAGGCAAGGTTCTTCATTACCTCCCTTCGACTCAGCCCTTAATCTCCAACGGCTCGGGTTTCTGAGCCGTATGGGGATGTTCCGAACCACGATATACTTTTAACTTTTTAATCTGGGCACGTCCTAACCGGTTGTGGGGAATCATCCCATAGATTGCTTTGGTTACCACAAATTCCGGTTTTTTAGCCATTAAATCCTGGTAGGATGTGACCTTCAACCCACCGGGGTACTGGGAATGGGAATAATACTTCTTTTGCTGTAATTTTTTACCGGTCAGGACGACCTGATCCGCATTGATAACAATTACATGATCGCCACAGTCTACATTGGGGGTGTAATCGGGGCGGTGTTTTCCCCGGAGAATACCCGCAACTTCACTGGCCAATCTTCCTAAGGTCTGTCCTGTCGCGTCAACCACGTACCATTTTCTTTCGTTCTGATCTGGTTTGGCCAGATAGGTTCGCAACTTAATAACCTCCCTTGCAACCGAGGTGCTAATAGCCGACGACTCGGGGCTCGTGAGTCTTAGGCAAAGATAACCTCATTAATGCACTTGTTAAGTATACCAAAAAATATGAGCTTCAGTCAAGGGTAACCGTACTAATTT
>DOID01000006.1:0-736 GCA_003511465.1 Bacillota bacterium
ACTTAAACGGAAATGTGCCCGTAGTTGTCTCCTTCTCATTGGCCCGGGAGTTTACGGACCTAATCGGTGTTGGCGTGAATATAAAAAGTGTGTCGCTGGCTAGGGCAAAAGCTGGGTATCAGATGGAAGAGATCCACTTAGAATATGAAGGAAATACTGCCGATATTACAGCGCCCAACGGTGAAGTGAAATATGGCGTCGGAACCGGGTTCGCCCTTGATCTAGGCGGGTTGTTTAAAATAAGCGACCGCATCCGGGTCGGTGCCGTGCTGCGCAACCTCTCCCTCAGTGGAATTAAGCTTACGGGACAAAGAAGTAGAACCGATACCGAAAACCTTCAGGAAAGACTAGAGAGTATGACACCAACACAGTTACAAGAGGCTATCAATAAAGGCACCATTGATGTTTTACTAATTAATGAAGACTACACCGAAACCTACCAGCTCCCCACCGTCCTGGCGCTGGGCGGCGCGTTAAAATTACCGGTGGTTGGAACGCTGCTTGCGGCGGATTACCAGATCCCCTTCTCCAATGATGCGAAGGGTTCTTTCCATGTCGGGTTAGAGCAGCCGATTTTGAACCTCATCTTTTTACGCGTCGGGGGGTATACCACTGACGATGAATTCTGCCTCACCGCCGGACTGGGCGGAAAACTCGGACCGCTCCTCCTGGATCTAGCTGCGGTACAGGGCAAGGAAAGTTCTGGGTACTTCCTGACCGGAGGGCTCAAGTTCTA
>DOID01000006.1:901-2511 GCA_003511465.1 Bacillota bacterium
AAAAACAAAAGAAGCGGCTCTCCCCAGCATAAAGCAGGAAAGTCGCTTTTTTACATCTATGGACTAATTTGTGAAGGCTCTCTACAGCTCGCCGTTAGTCCCCGCAATTTCCTTGGTGTTCATGGTCATGGCAGACGGAACCGCTAGATTTTAAGGTACCGTTTAAGTATGCTTCCGCTGCTGCTTTCGCGTCACCAGTCACGCCGGTAATCGTTTCGATCCCCTTTTCCGCAAAGATTTCGATGGCGCCGGCGCCCATTCCACCGGAAATTATCACGTTGACACCTCGGTCATTAAGGAAGTTGGGCAGAAAGCCTGGTTTGTGTCCTGGATTTCTAATCGATTCTTCCGTGACGATTTGTTTGTTTTCTGCCGTAAAAATATTGAAGTTTTCACAATGGCCGAAATGTCCGGTAACCATCTGACCTTCACTAGCTACCGCAATTTTCATCATCTTGTTTTCCTCCAAATTTCGTTTTCATTATTTTCACCGCGCTTAAGATCTTACTTTTCTGTGGCCTCCAGCATGGCCTCTAATATGGTCGTAACACCCTCGAGGTTTTGACCTTCATAGAATTCGATCCGTCCTTCATCACAATCCTCCGCCAGTTGCGGATCGATCGGCAGCTTGGCCAGAATCTTTAAATCATGGTCAGCCGCAATCTGGTCAAGATGACTCTCCCCGAATATTTTGTAATCCTTACCGTTATCGGGGCAATGGAAATAGGACATATTCTCCACCAGGCCAAGAATGGGGATGTTCATCAGCTTGGCCATCTTAACCGCCTTCGCCACAATCATCGAAACCAGTTCTTGGGGTGAAGTGACAATGATAATCCCGTCCACGGCGATGGATTGAAAGACGGTCAGAGGTACATCGCCGGTCCCCGGTGGCATGTCGATAAACAGGAAATCAACGTCTTGCCAAATGACATCGGTCCAGAACTGTTTTACCGCTCCGGCTATTACCGGACCCCGCCAGACCACCGGGTCGGTATCATTTTCGAGTAATAGGTTGATCGACATTAGATCAATGTTCGTCTTACTTTTCACTGGAAAAAGGCCTAGGTCGTTGCCTTGGGCTTTTTCCTTAATCCCAAAAATCTTCGGGATCGAAGGGCCGGTCACATCGGCATCCAGAATCCCGGTATTATATCCTTTCCGGTTCATGGCGACCGCGAGCAACGAAGTCACCAGGGACTTACCGACTCCGCCTTTGCCGCTGATCACCCCAATCACCTTTTTAATGCTACTAAGCTCATGGGGTTGGGCGGAAAAGTCTGTTTTCGGGGCTTCTTTTCTCTCCACACAACTTTCACCGCAACTACTGCAATTTTCACTACAATGTTCACTCATCTTTTTAGCTCCTTTATTCTAAGCTTTTTGCACTTATCCCATCATTATTTTATGCCTTTTAGCCTCCATCGACAAGCCAAACCCGTGCCAAGCTTTTGGCGGGGTTAATCAGCATCGGCTGAATTTTGACTGTCCATTAACAATAAATCCAGCGTACGGGCGAAAACCCTTCGCGTCGCTTCCCCAGCCGGACATTCAAGATCAACAATAGTCTTTCCATTATTGATCGCCTCGACCGCCAGCGGATCAAAGGG
>DOID01000149.1:0-681 GCA_003511465.1 Bacillota bacterium
ATGCGCATTTGGGACGGGGCGAAACGGGCCCCGGGACGGAACGAAGTGGTGCCGTCAAAGGGCGCCCCTACGATGACCAGTTCGGCGTGGTCAAAATCGCTGGTACAGCCGATTAAAGTCTTTCCTTCAAATTCAAGCGTCATCTTCGGCCAGCATCTCCCGGACATAACTGGGCAGGGCAAAGGATGGAATGTGTAAATCCGGGTGATAATATTTCGTCTTGAGCTTAAATTGCTGCCAGGCTTCCGGTTTGAAATCGGCGATTGGATCAAGGGTCTTGGCGGCAAAACCAAAGAGCCAATGCCCGGAAGGATAGGTGGGGATGAAAAATTGATAGACTTTCGCAATGGGGAAGGCGGCCTTTAGTTTATGGTGCGCCCGCTTCATCTCATGGGCATAATCCGGATAATAGGGGCTTTCATGCTGATTGATTAAAATCCCGTCCGGCCCTAACACGCGATTACAATTCCGGTAAAACTCCTCGGTAAAGAGGCCCTCACCGGGTCCGATCGGATCGGTGGAATCAACCAGAATCAAATCATAGGTCTGAGGCGCGGCCTTCTTTACGAACGCCAAACCATCTTCAAAGTGAAGGTTGATCCGCTGGTCTTGGTCGAGCATTCCGGCCGTTTGGGGGAGGTATTGCTGGCAGAGTCGGACCACGCGTTCGTCAATCTCCAC
>DOID01000149.1:936-3283 GCA_003511465.1 Bacillota bacterium
GTCACCATCATCAGTCCATCCAGGGTGAAAAAAGTACCAAAGGTCGCGCTCCGGAAAAAGTCAATCCTTTGGTATTTGGTTTGTTCCGTATGTAGATGGGCCTCCACCTTAATCGAAAAACGCACATCCTTGGTATGGTACTCGGAGTACCACAAATCAAGCATCCTTTTCCCTCCTATTCAGGCTTTCTACACCGTAAAAAGCTTTATTCGCCTAGAACTTTGACAAATTCGGTATTGCCATCGTCATTCATGATGATACAGTTTTGGTTCAAGTAAAAATTATAATGCTTAAGAATATCGTCGGTGATGCGCTCGCCGGGGATGACCAGGGGGATGCCGGGCGGATAAATCATGATCGATTCGGCGCTGATTTCTCCATTGGCCTCCTGGATGGGCACGGCTTTTTTCACACCATAGAAAGCATCGCGGGGCGCAATTACTGTTCTTGGCCGCTCGAAGAAACCGGCCAAGGGGATGTTGAAGGGTGGCCGCTGCCCATAATATTCCTGACTTAAACTTTTAAAGGCGTTGACGAGCAGGGCTATATTTTCTTCCGTATCACCCGGACCGACAATTGCCAGTACCACATAGGTTTCCGCCAATTCAAGCTGGATCTGGTACTTTTCTTTGAAGAGATCATAAACCTCAAAACCGGTTAGGCCCAGCTCATTAACGCGAACGACGATTTTTGTATCATCATAATCATAGATTTCTTTGCCGTTCACATATTCATCTCTGGAGATCACACTTAACCCAGGGATTTTTCCGATTTCGGCTTTGGCTTTTTCGCATAAGGGGAGGAGTTTTCCCCAAATCTTTTTACCGTTGATCGCCAGATGCTTCCTGGCCAGATCTAGACTGGCTAAAAGTAGGTAGGAAGCACTGGTGGTTTGCATTAGATTGATGATGGTTCTTACTTTTTCCTTACTGATCAAACCCTTATTCAGCAACAAGGCGGAGGTTTGAGTCAAGGAACCACCAGTTTTATGGATACTGACCGTCGATAAATCAGCCCCTAAACTCATGGCGCTATCCGGGAGATCCGGGTGAAAAGGAAAATGGGAACCATGGGCTTCATCGACTAGGACAGGGATCCCGCGCCGGTGAGCCAGTTTCACAATGGCCTTCAGATCGGAAACCGTCCCAAAATAAGTGGGGTTAATCAGGAAAATCCCTTTCGCATCAGGATTTTCCTTAAGCGCCTCTTTGACCGAATCATAGGTAATCCCGTTGGTGATCCCATACTCGGGATCAATTTCCGGATCGATGAAGACCGGTAGGGCACCGCTTAAAATAATCCCATTAATCGCCGACTTATGGACATTGCGCGGCATAATGATCTTATCCTTCGGACCGCAAGCGGACATAATCATGGTGATTACCCCGAAGGTCGAACCATTGACCAGCATAAAAGCGTAGTCCGCACCGTAGGCATCCGCCAGTAAGCCTTCTGCACGCTTAATAATCCCGGTTGGATTGGAGAGCATATCCAGATCTTTGGTGGAATTTGCATCTAAAAGCGCAATGCGTTCACCAAAGGCCTCCGCCAGCGGGGAAGTGGGATTTTTTTTATGACCAGGCACATCAAAATGGATGGTTTTGGACTTGGCGTAGTGATCCAGTCCGGTGTATAAAGGCGTTTCGGCGTGAGCTTTTAAATCCATACAAACTCCTCCAACTGTGCGCTAGGTAATATTAATCCCATGGAAGATCTCGTTCATTTCCTTTTGCAGACGACGGGTGATTTCCCGTGCTTCTCCCGGATGAATGTCTCTTTTCGTGAAACCAAAAAGATAGTTATCTAGGTTGAACTTTTTCACTTTGCATTTGGTATGGTAGATATTTTCCTGGTAAACGTTAACATCAATCATCTGGTATTTATTGATGATACTACGGTCAATATAGTTTTGGATTGAACTAAACTTATGATCATTAAAAATTTTCCGACCGGTAATCTCCCGGGTGAACCCACGCACTCGGTAATCAATGGTCATAATATCCGTATCAAAACTGCCAATCAAGTAATTAAGGGCATTGAGCGGGGAGATTTTTCCACAGGTGGAAACATCGATGTCGGCGCGGAAGGTACACACCCCACCGTCAGGATGGTATTCGGGATAGGTATGGACCGCGATATGGCTTTTATCCAAGTGCGCGAGGATGTGTTCCGGTTCGAGCGGGTCATTTTGTGGTTTCCCGCCCGTATTGTCGAAATGCTCCTCACATACTAAAAGGGTGACGCTGGCACCCTGGGGGTCATAGTCCTGGTTTGCAATATTTAGGATATTAGCGCCGATGATTTCGGTCACATGTTTTAAAATGCTTGATAATCGTTCGGCATTATA
>DOID01000149.1:3436-5385 GCA_003511465.1 Bacillota bacterium
CTGATATCATACATACTAAAAGAAAGTGTTTTGGTGAGGTTATTGAAACCGTGGAGCTTAATTTTCCCTTTTCTCATTTGAATATAATCTACCTCCAACCCATTATTATCTAATCCCCAAAATACCTCCGATTATTCTTCAGATCAGCGGTTAAGATCCTGCTGTTCAATTTAACATAAATATCATACCAGCGTAGATTTGTCAATACTTGACATTGTTCTCCGTTTTGCTTTAAGGCAAGAGCATGACGAAAGTACCCGCGGTGATCAGCGCTCCGGCAATAAAAGTTTTCGTCGTGAATTGTTCACCCAAGATGATATAGGACAAGATTAGCGTCAGAACGATACTGGATTTATCAATCGGCGCTACCTGGGAGACATTACCCTCGGCGATGGCTTTATAATAAAATAACCAGGATAAACCGGTGGCCAGTCCGGACAGGATTAAGAACAGCCAATTCTGTTTGGTTAGATTTTTAATCCCCTGTTGTGCCCCGCTGGAAAAGACAATCCCCCAAGCCAAAAGGATGATTACCACGGTTCGAATGGCCGTTGCCAGGTTGGAGTTTACCCCCTTAATTCCTAGTTTGGCTAGGATAGAAGTCAAAGCCGCAAAGACCGCCGATAATACCGCATATAACTTCCACATGTTTATTGCCTCCGTTCAGTCTGAATTATTGGATTTAATTCAACCTTTCGCCGCAATAACCTTTTATTTTAGCAAGCACGATCAAAACATCACATGGAGACGAATCATGGCAAGAGCAGGAAAATCCCGAAAAAAATTGAATATAAATTTCGTCCGGAGATTATTATATTTGGGAGGTTCGGGATGAAAAAGTATATTGTAGTTATACTCGTACTGATCTTAATCGGTGCAGGGAGTTTTGAGGTCTTGGCGGCTGATTTTCCAAAAGACGCCCATATCTTACCGGCGAGCTTTTTAAACCTATACTGGGTTGATCAATCCTTTAGCATGGGGATTAAACAAAGCATCTTCAAACCGGTCTATGCCACTGCCAACATGGAGTTTGATCAAGCCGATGCGGATTTGCGCTTCCACTTAGGGGCGGCTTATGTGCTCCCTAAAGAATTAGTTGTTTTACGCGTTGAAGGAGAGAAGGTAATCTACTTTAACCTCTATTTTTATGGGGGAGGGGGATGTCAAATTTCTCGGAACGAAGGTTATCAGTATCCCTACCTCTTACTTGGCACAAATTATCTCTTCCTTTTTGCCGAATCCGTGTATCCGCTGGCCGATCGGATCGAACCCCAGTTTCGATCGGGGTTTAGTATTAAATTCTAGTATTTATCACAATAAGGAGGAAAGAAGATGAGCATCCGACGTTTTACATCCCGTATCTTGCGCGGGGTGCTAGGTCTCATTTTGTTACATATTATATCTCCACAAGCCAGTGTTCTGGCTGCCACCGATTATTACCATACGGTGGAATCTTTTCGACTATCACCAGGAGCTTCAGTTGTGGTGGAAGTGGCCTTTCATGATGTGGAGGTGACGGTCAGCCCAGATTACCGGGTAGAGGTTGAAGTAAATACCGAGATCACGGCTGCTTCAGAGCAGAATGTGGCCAGACTATTGAAGGAATATAAACCGGTATTTACCGAAAGAGCTGATCGACTGCAAATCATTTCTCGCTCCGATGGTCACTCCAATTTTAACTGGAACTGCTCGGGCAAGATTAAAATCGCTGTCCCAGCCCAAACCAACGTAGAGCTGAAAAGCGCCTCGGGCACCTGTATCGTGAGGGGTAATTTCGACAAAAATACGATCACTGCTTCTACCGCTTCCGGGGATATTTCTTTTCGTGGAGAGACGGAGCGCCTGACGGCTAATAGCGCCTCCGGAAAGATCAACGCGGAATTTGCGGGTCCGGCGGCTTTGGTACAAGCTCGGACCGCTTCGGGCGCGATCCGGATTAACGGTCCGGT
>DOID01000018.1:0-1320 GCA_003511465.1 Bacillota bacterium
TCCCCATCTGGAAGTGGAAGAAAAAGCGGCAGCAGCCACCAACCGCCAGATCGCGGCAGCGCCCCGCGTCGTTCCCTTAGCCGATCCGACAGGAATGACCATCATCCGGGTCGGCCTAGCCGAGCAGGTGGATACGTTGTGGGTGAAAACCGGCGGGGATTTTACCGTAGCGACAACTTCTCTACCAAAAGCCCTTACTGGGGCTCCCCAGACCATTCTGAGATTTACCTTTAACGCTAAAGGTCAGATTCAAATCTATGATGAAAAGGATAAAATGCTCCTCGCCACCACGGAACCGGTTCTACTCTCCTATACCGACCCAGGTGCCACTACCCTGCTTTTCCAGATGGAATACGGCCGGGGTTACTACTGGGCCGGCCAGGAGAATCGGGCGTACCGCGGGGCAATAGAGCTCCTTCCTTTCCCGGCCGGAATGACCATTGTCAATCACGTGACAATGGAAGAATATCTGTACGCGGTCGTCCCTTCTGAAATGCCTTCTTCCTGGCCGTCCGCGGCTCTAGAAGCCCAAGCAATTGCTGCCCGGACTTACGCCTTCTCCCATCTAGGCAGCTACAACAAACGGGGGTTCGATCTGATGGGTTCCGTTGCTTCTCAAGCCTACAATGGGGTAAAAAGCGAAAACGCTACTGTCCGTCAAGCGGTGAACGCAACGCAGGGACAGATTTTAACCTATAATGAAAAACCCATCTCCGCTTTTTACTCCGCAAACTCCGGAGGATACTCGGGGGTTCCCCCGATCACTTGGAATTTTAACCCTCCATACCTGCAGGCAGTCCCGGACAAACTGGGTACTGCCCATGAGGGGCTCCTTTCTCCGGCGGCTTTGGTAGCTTGGGTCAGTGCACGCCTGCCATCCTACGCAGCCAATCCCAAGTATAGCGCCCGCAGCGCTTACCGTTGGCAAGTAATCGTTCCCCGGACCGAAATCGAACGCCGCGTCAATCGACGGACGACCATTGGTGAAATCACCGGTTTACAGACATTAGCCCGGGCTGACTGTGGCCGGGTGAACCAAGTCTTAATTCAAGGCACGAAAGGCGAATTTGTTGTCAGCGGAGATTCCATCCGTTCCACCCTCGGCGGATTAAGAAGTAACCTTTTTGTCGTCAATCCCAAATTGGGGAAAGACGGTCTCCCCGAGTTCTTTATCTTTACCGGTGCCGGTTTCGGTCACGGGGTCGGGATGGACCAAAGCGGTGCCGCCGGAATGGCCGCCGATGGTTACTTGGCCCCCACCATTCTCGAACACTACTATCCCGGCGCGACCTTGACCAGTCTCTACTAGAGCAGTTTCTA
>DOID01000018.1:1512-7341 GCA_003511465.1 Bacillota bacterium
ACGAGACGGTAAACCCAAGGACACCCCAAGTTCAATCGCCCGAACGTCCTGAGGGTAACTACGGTATTCAGAACCGATCGTTAGACAATAACGGTTCGTTTCACCCAAGTATACCCTTAAGCCTGATCCAAAGGAAAAATAAAAACCATAATCCAAGTAAGAACTAGGATCAGGTAGATAATAGGCTCCGAAAATACCCCCGCCGAGTGTAGCATACCACCCAATGGACTTGGTCGGGGGTAAGAGTTCTCCTTCCCAGGCTAATTCCCCGCCAACTTCGGCCCACCATGTTTCCGGCGATGCCCCGAGCCGCCATTTAAGACCGGTAAAGGAATCGAAGGGACGTCCTTTTTCCGAACCGATCTTCACCATCAAATAAGGATCTTCCGTCTGCGAATCCCGATTAGTCACAAACCCGAACATCACTCGCCGCTGTTTTGATAATTCTTCAAACATGCTATTACATCTTCGATACCAGTAGTTCCCGTGGGATAATTTTGCTTCCTCGCCCCGCCGGAGCGCTTGGTCCAGGTAGGTAAGGGCAGTTTGTTTATCTCCCTTTTCCTGGTAAACCCGGCCTAAAGCATAAAAAATCCAGCCATCGCCCGTCGGATCCTCCTTTATAGCTTGCGCTTGTTGTAAATATTCGAGAGCCTCCGTACTCCTGTGGGGTGATAGTTCAATTAAACAGTATCCTTTCATCGCCAAGCCGGTGGCAAATTCGGGTACAAGCTCGATGCTCTGTTCCGCTAATGTTAAGTAATAACTGTAATTACCGCCCCGGGAAAGAAAGCCGCCAAAAAGTTGTTCGTAGCTTTCGGTCAAGCGGGTCCGGCAAGCAGGTACCCAGTCGTTGGTTTCAGCTGCAGTTCCAAGACCTTCCCCACGCTGCAGGGCTTTGCCGAAAGCCTCAACCGCCGAACCGTAGCGCTGATTTTCCTGGTAAGCCCAACCCAACAGATAATAACTCCAACCCCCATCGGCCGGTTCTGCCTCTAGATGATGGGCTGCCTCTAATGCTTCAATGGCCTGATCCGAATTATTCCCCGTCATGAGATAGGAATAGCCTAACACCACATAGCCATAAGCATAACCCGGAACAAAATCAAGGGCAACTTCTAAGAACTCGATCGCGGCCCGGTAATCCCGATCTGCCAGGAGCTGGCGGACCTTTTGATCGTACCCTGTCTGCAAGCGCACAAGGCAATCGTTATACCACGCGGGCCGTGTTAATGCTAATACCTGTCTGGAGCTGATCACTGCTTGCTCCAGAGCTTCCTGGGCTTTTTCTGTTTCCCCACTCTCCTGATAAGCCCACCCCAGAAGGTAATAGTTCCACCCGTCTCCCGTCTTTTTCCCATCCAGTTGGACGGCTGTCAAGAGGGATTTTATGGCCGCCGGAGCCTGCTTGGAGTCTAGCATCAGCAGGGAGTAACCCTGCGCCGTATAGGCAAAGGCGGGGTTAAATGCCGCAATCAGCTGTTGGCTTAGGGAAAGGGCCTGGTAGTAGTCGTCCCGCTCCCAACAGGCTTTTATCTCTTCCTGATACAACTCCAGGCACATGGTAACGGCCTGATCGTACCAAGGCTCAACCACTCGCCCCGGACCAACCCCCCGGTAGCGCAGGACCGCTTGTTCCAGCGCAAGTCGGGCTTCAGTTCGACGCCCAAGGCTCCCATACAACCGGCCCAACAGGTAGTAGGCAAAACCGTCCCCAAAAGGATAACTACTCAAGCCTACTGCTCTTTCCAACGCGATCAAAGCTTGTTCTCTATTGGGCGGCTGAAGCTGTAAATAAGAATAACCCAGGGCGGCCTGGGCAAAAGCAAAATCCGGATTCGCGGCCAAAGCCTCTCGGCAAAGGGAAAGCGCTTGGTAATAATCTCTCTTGATCAACGCCTGTTCGATCCGGTCCCGATCTGTTTGTTCCCTTTGAATGCTTAGGGATTCTCCTTGCCTTGCTCCCGGGTCCACACCGGCGTTAGTCTCCCCGGGAACAACGGGAGGGACTAGGCTTGGTTCCGGGATAAAACCGCTCATGGGCGTAACCAACGTATTAAGCAGTTGTGTAACCCCATCATCCTTGGGTAGCTCCGCCGAAGCAGCCGCCACGATCATCCCAGTCGTGGTCGCGATCACCCGGGCATTAACTCTAACCGTCGAACTTAACTCCGAAAGGGTTCCGGAGACAATTGCCGAAACCCCCAAAATATTGCCTATTTCCTGTGCCGAGGAGGAATCAACAAAACCGGTAGCGCCTAATTTTAATTCATCTAATACTTTATTTAATAATTGCCGTTCAATAACCTCAAAGCGCTTGGTCAAAAATAAACGTGTGGTCAGTTCCTCCGCCACAAACCGCCCCAGGCTTGTTACGTTCCCTTGCAAGTCCGGAAAATCCAGGACCGCAATTCTGATTTTTTCCGTTGTCTGGTCCGGTCCGGCGTTTTCATCCATAACCGTCACAATCCGCGCCGCTAACGTATCCAGACCGACGTTCAGATCGGTCTGGGCCAAGCCCGGAACGCTGCTGAGCATTAAACAAATGATCGTCAATAAACAGATGGGGAAACGACGGCGTACACTTTTCATCTAAGGCATCCTCTACTTTGTATTGATTTACTTATTGAGTCGTTTGGCCAGCTCATTTGCGAGATCAGGGATCCGGTGCCACCAATTGGTCTCATCGGTTCCTTTGGGAAAAGTATAGGTGAACGGCTTAACTTCTTTTCTAATCTGGCCGGAAGGTACCGCCAGACTTTTGGTTGCCACTTCAATGCGGAGTCGGTTTTTCGCTTCCACAGGGTTAAGCGTTCCAATAATTACTTCCTCAACCCCAAGCAAACGACCAAGATCCAGTGCTAGTCCTTCATTCAGCGTTCCACTCAGCGCCGCAGCTTGCTCCGTAATCACCGCCCGCACCTGGTTGTAATCCAACATTACATAGCGTCCGTCAGCCGCGGCAACCATCTTAGTTTGCAATTCCCGGGCGAGTAGATCTTCCATTCCCGATAAGTTAGTATTATTCAGGAAAAACAAGATGGCTTTCAGCGGCAGATCATGATTTGCTTCCGCTTTAGCGCGTTGGTAATAGCTGGCAATCTCCGCATTTTGCGGCGTTAAGAGATACGCCTGTTCAAACTCGCGTAAAGCATCGACCCAGCGGTTGACCGACGCATAGCTTAAACCCCGTCGGTAATAGACCAGGGCTAATTCCTGAGAAAGCGTATCCAGCTTTTGCCGGGCTTCACTCGAAGCCGGGAGATACCGCAAGGCTTGCCGGTAATAGCCTTGGGCAACCTCCAGTTTCTCCTCCTGCCGGGCTTCATCCCCTAAGCGGATAAGCATTGCTCCCGCCTGTACTTTGGCATTCTCTAGTTTCGCGGTCACATCCTTGTCTTTCGGCTTAACTTCATAAGCCTCGGTATAAGCCTGAACCGCTCGCTCCCAATCACCGGCGGCGGCAAAAGCATCACCTTGCCGGGACAACTTTTCCGCTTTCCCATTAACAATCGACGAGCGGATGAGACAAACAACGCCGATTACAACTGCGGAAGCCACACCGATCTTCAGCATTTTTTCTCCGGAAGACTGCTCAGTGCTTCCAGCCATTGCCGGTAAGGTAGTATTAAATACAAACAGAAATACCAGGGCCAGACAGGTAATTTTTATTAGATTTCTCATTTTCCGTTGGTTTCGCTTAAACCAACTTCCCTCCTTCCGCTTGCCGTTTAGTCGATCACAAAAACCACCGCTCCACTTTGAAGCACTTCCGGAGACAGAGCTCGAAAGGCTTTTGCGGCCTCAACCCCCAGAATCAAATCGGTTTGGTCCCCAGCCCTGGTTGGTACCGCGCCGTCGGCGGCCAGTAGCAAGGGATTAGCACCCAGGCGGGGAAGTTTACGCGCTAAATCCAAAGAGCGGGCATAAGCCACAATCGTTGTAAATCCCGGTCTTGCCATATCGACCAAAGTCGAAGCATAGAGGAGATACCCTTCGTGGTCAAAAACCTGGGGATAAAGTGCCGGCTTAATTTTTAGCGTACGTGCATCAATCAGCACTCCGGTATAAACTGTTCTTTCTGTTGTTACTTCAGACTCTGGATACCCGAAGGGTACCCGTTGCCTAGCAGCAGATCCCCCCGTCACCTCCGGACGATTCAGTAAGGTAGTAAGCCCGGTTTGTCCACCCAGGGGTAATTCAATGGTCAGTTCAATAATCCCATCCCAGTGTTGATCGACCCGGATGATCCGTGCTCCGCGAACAAAACCTTCGACGATAATTTTGATCTCATCACTACGGGTAACATAGTTTTCGACATATGTTTGACTGGTAACCCGAACTCCGTTCAATACTTCCGCGGCATTCCGATAAGCATCGGCTTTTGCTGCGCCGCGGGCCATTAACTTGGCCTGTGGTCCTGATACCCCCTGGGGCGGAGCGCCGTAGCCAACCACGTGGATTAAACCATTTGCCCAGTCAATTTTCCCGTTTCCGAGGTCTTCAACCAGAGAATAGTCCTGCCCCAACCCTGTTCGAGTCATCAAAATGCCAACCGCAAACAGAAAGAATAATAAACGGATCATCAGTTTACGCATTTAAACCACCTCCCGTTTCGAATTATACCTATTTAATAAAGGTCACCGTCAGTTCAATCTTGTGTTGAGAAACTCTGTTGATGACCAAAGTAAACTCGTTCCAACCGACAATTTCATCGGCTAATTGTGGTGCAGAAAGGCTAGTTTCCGCCGTGATCGTGGCTTTTCCCCCGCTGTACTCCCGTAATTGGACCGCCTCCACCATGGGAGTTTCCTGTAGACGTCGACGCAAAGCAATCAGCTGTTGGTAAGAGGCGTTTGTGATCTCCACCGTAAGCTCTTGCGGTTCTGTTAAATTCCTTGCTAAATCCGTTAATAAGATCGGAAGGAGCTTTTCTCCGGCTTGTCGCAGCGCTTTTTCGGCAGCCGCTGTCTCTGTTAGGTCAACACCGGTTTGTTGGAGATGATGAACGGTTAAAACCTCCTTCGTGTCGGTTTTAACCACATTTATTTCGGCGTTAACCCGGCAAGAGATTAACCCCTGGTAACTACCCAGCTTTTCGCTGGAGACTTCTCCTAAAACCAGGACATCCGTCTCTGCTCCAGACTGTGAACTCACCACATTGTAACCGGCTCGCTTTAAACCATCGTTCAGAATGCTTTCCATTCCTCCAGTCGCGAGCCGGGAGCTAGACGCCAAAATCCGGACTGAAACCCGCGGATCCCCCGCCAACTTCAGGTTTAAGCGAAGTTCCTCGAGGTCATCAAGCATCGCGCCTTGCTTCACTTGGACTGTGAGCAAAACTTTATAGATGTTTTGTTCTACCCACATGTTATTAATATCGTAACCGGAAACATAACCGGCTGAACGGAGTCGGATTGAATCTTTTATTAACTGGTAATTTTCGACCCTGGTTTCGCTATACACCAGACTACCGACGGCTTGTTCCACCGCTTGATGCAAACCATCGCTAATTGCCATCTCACGCGCCTGCGCCATATTACCATCGACAATGAAAGCCTCCCCTAAAACCTGAAGCTCGATGGTCTCCCCCTCATTTGGTACCATTCCGGCCACCGGATCACCCAAGAGGATGAGTAAAAGACAAATCCCGAAAAATCTCTTCATGTTGGAACCTCCCTGGCGGAAGATGTTTGTGGGGCTTTTTGCGTTGTCATTTGATTCAACTATTCCAGTACAATATATTGATAGCCCACTAGGAATTGTCTGGACAATTCCCTTGAACTCAAGTGAAACACTATATATTGTACCGGAATCTTCTTTAATGGA
>DOID01000018.1:7459-12700 GCA_003511465.1 Bacillota bacterium
GATACAACGCAAAAAGCTTTAGTGAATTAATTTAGTTAATATTGTATTAGTTCCATCCAAGGAGAATTTTTCCTTTAATTTACCCCAAAATAAGCTCCCGCTCCATCATCCGCATTTCCCTGATTAACAGTATCGTGGTGATTAACGCCGCAAAAAAATCCGCTACCGGAAAGGAGACCCAAATCCCGAACAACCCAAAGAACCTTGGGAGAATCAAGACAAAAGGGATAAACAGCAAGATTTCACGGGACAGCGTCAAGATAATCGCAGGAATAACTTTCCCAATGGCTTGAAAGAAGGCTGCCCCAACAATTTGCACCGCTACAATCGGCACCATAAGAATAACGAGTCGCAAAGCATAAACTCCTTCTTTAATCAGCACCGCCTCCGTACTAAACAAGCGAATCAACTGATCCGGAAAGAGCTGCGCCAGGCCGGAGCTTGTCACGGCAAAGAGCATACTACTAATGATGGAAAGCCGTACCGTCCTTTTGACCCGGCTCAGATTTTTGGCTCCATAATTATAACCAACAATCGGCTGCATTCCTTGGACGATCCCAAACAAGGGCAAGAATAAAACCTTTGTGAACCGTTGAATGATGCCATAGATGGAGATGTCCATATTCCCACCATACACACCCAATAGGTTATTGCCAATGATAATAATCAAACTTCCTGCTGAATTCCGCGCAAAGGAGGCAAAGCCAACAGTAGTAATCTCTCGCAGAATTTCCCGCTCCGGTTTTAGGTGGCGTAGTTGCACCTGAAGCGTACTATGCCCTCTTTTAAAGTAAAGAAAGACGAAGATCGCCGAGGCTAGTTGGGAGAGGATCGTCGCCAAGGCTGCGCCAAAAACCCCCATCTGAAAGGGGAAAATGAAAATATAATCCAAAATTACATTTCCAACTGCGCCAATCAGCATTGAAACCATGGCGACTCGCGCTTTTCCTTCGGCCCGAATTATATTATTGCTGGAGATTACAAAGGGAAAATAGAGGCTCCCCACCAGAATTACTTGCAGATACTCTTTGGCGTAGGGGAATAGTTCAGCAGTAGCGCCAAAGATACGCAGTAATGGATTGATAAAAATCAAACCCAAAACGCAAACAAAAACGCCGAGCGCACTAATGGCAACGAAGGAATTGCCGGCTACACGTTGCGCCCGCTCAAAATCTTTTGCCCCCAAACTCCGGGAAATAACCGAGGACCCCCCAACCCCGATCATCAAGGAAGCTGCCATTATCAGCGTTTGGACTGGAAAAACAATGGTTAAACCCCCGATGGCGAGATAACCAATGCCTCTACCAATAAAGATAGTGTCAACCAGATTGTACAGCGCATTCACCAGCATACTTACAGTAGCCGGAACAGCGAGTTTCATCATTAGTCTACCAATTTTTTCTTTTTCCAGCATATGTCCTCTGCTCATGATGGTACTCCTCTTCCACAATATAGTGCTCAGCGCTTACGCCGTCACGTGATCAATTACTAATTTTGCTTTTAAACGAGTCTAGTATACTTCAGAACGAGTTGTTGGTGCAACTAAAACCACTAGCCTTCAGGCGGCTAGTGGTTTTGTACCAATCGTCCAAAGTGTGTGATTTTGTTCTTTCCGCCGTAAAGCAAAACTTTGGAGAATGCATACAATAAACCATCTGACGTGGGCAACTTGGTAGCTGGCGTGAACGACTAATTAGAAAGGAGATTTAACTATGGGTGTAACCGATTCCAGTCGCTGTGGTAATAGCTTCTTTCCGTTTCTAATCTTCTTGATTCTTATTCTCTTGGTTTTGGGTTCATTTAATTGCTAAAATAAATAGCCCCCGCTTGGGGGCTTAAGCTTTACTAAGGCTTTTTGTGTTGTTATTTGATTATAAGGATTTCGATACAAATGTCTTTAGATGGATACAACGCAAAAAGCTTCAATGATGGTGTTTACCACAATTACAGGAGTGGCAGGTACAACCCGCACCCTCTGCTTCCCTGTTCTTTTCTAATCCGACATATTCTAATTGACTTTGCAGATTCCCCTTAATAGCATCTAGATAAACTCTTCTTAACCGTTGCTGTTCATCTTTTTCTTCTTCGGTTAAACCTCCAGCTTGACTCTTGTGGTACAAAGAATTTATGCGCTCGACGATTTGGTCCATATTCACAGCCGGCACCTTCCTCTCATTTATTTAAATCTTTCTCGAAAATATGTTGGGTTTTGCGTAAATCATACCCAATTGCTTTATAGAATTTGTGCGCTTCTTCCCGTTTAATATTTGAGCGTAAAGAAACTTGATGACAACCTTGTGCGCTCGCCCATTTTTCGATGGCGTCCACGAGCATTCGACCGATCCCTAACTGCCGATGGGCTTGGTCGACAACAAGGGCAGCAAGTTCACAGGCCAGATCCAGATAAAGAAATTTATACAAATATCCATGAACCCAGCCCACTATTTCCTGTTCAAATTCGGCCACAAAAATCACCTGATCAGGCCGGCCGAGAAGAGAAAGAAGACGGCTTCTTAGTTTACCCGGTTCTTCTTGGTGTCCCAATTGGGCAGCCAATTCCGCCAGGGAAAAATAATCATCAGGCACGGCTTTTCTAATTACAACCTTTTCCTCTCTTCCATAAATAGCTTCATAAACCTCCACAATCGGTTCCTCCCGTTTTGTTACCTTACTGCTCACTTCTCCCCTACCAACACATCAAAAGCAACGGTAATGCTTTTCAGCCTCCTTTTAATGATCTCGTCAATCTGCTCTTGATCTGCGTTCCAGGTGAGAGGGGTCATTTTAATGAGGTGCTCAAGGTTATCGCCCTTCAACTCAACCTGATAGCGGATCTGTTGTTCCTTTAGTAACTGGAAATTACTGGTGAAATGCTTTTTAACGCTGTCGTTATTGTAGAATTCTTTATCCGTACCTTTAAAAAGAATTTCACGAAGCTCAATTAAATAGTTACTGGCCGGAACGACTTTAATCAGCAAACCTTGTTCCTTTAGGACGCGTTTAAATTCCCCATAATTGGCGGGAGCAAGAATATTTAATAGAACATCAAACTGTTCTTTTTGCAACGGAAGTTTAGCCAGGTCAGCCACAGACCAAACGATCCCGGGGTGTTCTTTCGCTGCCACCCGGATTCCTTCTTTGGAGAGATCGATCCCAACCCCAAACAAGTTAGGGGTTTTTTTGTCTTCTAGGCTAGAAATAATCTGGGCCAGATGGGACCCTTCTCCACAGCCCACATCCAATAAACGGATCTCGTTTAAACCTTCCTTGGTAATAGCTTTGCGTATAAGCTTACTGACCGTATTTAGCATCGGATCGAAAAAGCCACTAGCACTGATTACTCTCCGAGCGGCAAACAACTTTTTATCATAATCACTCTTCCCTTGCTTTAAAAGCAAGTTTACATACCCCTGTTTGGCTAGGTCATAATTATGTCCCCGTTGGCAAACAAGGCTGTTGGTTCTATTTACCGCTAAGTCCTTTCCACAGACCGGGCAGCGAAATAGGCCTTTATACTTGGCAAACAAATCCTGCGCGGCATCAATCTTCTTCCTCCCTTTATCCTGTGCCATCTTTTCGTTGCAACCTCCTGTTTTTTCATTTATTTATAAAGGTGATCTAACTAAACTTTACACATTTGTTAAAGAAAGCGAAACAATAGACCTATATTATTAAGTTTAGAGTGCTATTTACCGAACTTTTCGTAATTTTTGATATATGGATCCCTTCGCCGGAAGTGCCTTTTCTCCTGTCTACCTTTTATTTTAGTTAACGTAATTAATAGGATCAAGAAAGAAGGCCTCACTATGAGAAAGACCGATTATCATATCCATCCTAATTATTCCGTTGATGCGGCTCCGGTCACGATCGATGCATACTGTGCAAAAGCGGTAGACTTAGAGTTGGAGGAAGTCTGTTTCACGACCCACTTAGAGATCGATCCGGACCGGCGGGAGAGTGATAATTTTGTGATGGTCAACGGCAAGAAACATTCCAGCTTTGATTGGACTTGGTTGGACCATTACTTTGCCGAACTTAGGGAAGCCCAGCAAGCGTTCAAAAACACGCTTAGCGTCAAAGCCGGTGTAGAAGTCGGTTTTTTCCCCGGTCAGGAAAGGGCGCTTGAGCGGATCCTGACCAATTACCCCTTTGATTTCGTCCTGGGGGCGATTCACTGTGTTAACCATATGAATATCTCGTCCAAGCAAGAAAGCACTCACTTTTTCCAAAACAGTAGTTTAACCACCATCCGTCGAGACTACTTCAACACCTTGAGGGCAGCGATTGAAACCGGACTCTTTGACAGTATCGCCCATGTCGATCTTTATCTGCGGTATGGCCTCGTCCATTTTGGGCCTGCAGTGTTGACGGTGCACCGCGGGGTGATAGAACCGATCTTTGCCGAAATGGCACGCCGGGGAATGGGACTGGAAATTAATACCTCCAGCTGTCGGCGGGGCTTAAAGGATTTTCACCCTACCAGAGAATTAATCGGCCTGGCGGCCGACGCCGGGATTAGGGTCTTTACGGTCGGCTCGGACGCCCATGCCCTCCATGAACTTGGTGATAATATTGATGCTGCCTTAGCGCTGCTCGCCGAATTCAACTTAACCAACCACATTTTTACACAAAGGCAGGCTTTCCCTTATATTTACAGTAGTTTCTGATAGACGACAATATCCAACCACCGACCAAATTTCCGGCCCACTTCCTGAAGGTGGGCACATTTTTTGTACCCATTCCGCACAAATAGGTAAATACTGCGCTCATTTTCCCCACAGATTATCGCCATCAACGTGTGAAAACCCTGCTCTCGCGCCTTGCGTTCGACGTAGCTTAGCGCTGCTTTACCAATCCCTTTACCACTAGAACCATTTTTAAGGTAAATCGTAATCTCCCCGGTCCGATCATAGGCTTCCCGCTTCTTAAACTGGGTTAAAAGAATATAGCCACAGATTTTTCCGGCGTCTTTAATCACATACGTAGCATATTTCGAATCGACAAAGACAACCAGTTCTCTGAATTCGGATAAAGCTAAGGGTTTTTCATGAAAGGTGGCCGTCGTGTTTAGCACATAGTAATTATAGATTGCTAATAAGTCCGGAATATTTTCTTCCTTTAATTCGGCAAATTCTAGCGTTTCTATATCAATCATCCTCTTAGGTAAACATTTATTTCAATTATAGACATTCCTTTCAAACTTTTCAATCCTATGAACAAGCTTTCCCCATCGGGTAAAAA
>DOID01000018.1:12814-16254 GCA_003511465.1 Bacillota bacterium
AAAGTACTCCCGCTTTGACTTCCCTGTTAGGTGAAAAATAAAGTAAACCGATATAATAAGAAAGATCCTACTTTTATGAGGTGAAATAATGAGCAAGCATGAGTTGGCTCGAATTTTCCATGAGATTGGAACCCTGCTGGAAATCAAGGGGGAAAACCCCTTTAAAGTAAGAGCCTATTACAAGGCAGCCCACACCGTTGACAACCTTAAAGATGATTTGGAGGAGTTAATCCAGAAAGACCGGTTAAATGAGGTCCCTGGTTTCGGCACCGCCCTTAGCCAAAAGGTCTTAGAATGGAAAAACACCGGAACGATTAGTTTCTACGAACAACTAAAGCAAACCACCCCGCCAGGGTTGCTGGATCTCCTCCGCGTTCCCGGCTTAGGGCCAAAAAAAGTTGCCGTAATATCCTCTGCCCTCCACATCACCGACCTGGAAATGCTAGAAACAGCCTGTCGGGAAAATAAGTTGGTAAACCTACCCGGTTTTGGCCTTAAAACTCAAGAGAAGATTATCGCCGGACTCCAGTTTCTGAAGGAACACCGGAGCAGCTTCTTATGGATGGTGGGAATGGAATGGGCTTTAAAACTCCAGGCAGCCCTGAATGCTCATCCCGCAGTCATCCAGGGGGAAATCGCTGGAAGCTTGCGCCGCTGTCTCCCCGTGAACAATAGCATTGACCTTATCGCTGCCACTGACAACCCCGCGGCGGTAATGGCCTTCTTTACCGGTCCGGATCTAGCGAAAAAGCTGCAAATCGACATCAAGGAAATTACCCGCCGAGGGGAGCGCGAAAGCACCCTCGTTTTACAAAATGATCTCCCGGTCAACCTTACCGTCACCGAGCCCCAGCACTTTCCTGCCGCCCTCCGGTATTCTACCGGAAGTCACGGGCATAATCAGGCCCTAAACCGCCACGCAAGGGACCTCGGCTACGAACTCCGTCCGGATGGGCTACGAAAAGGGGAAACGCAAATTGACTGCCGCAACGAAACCGAACTTTACCAACATTTAGGACTCTCCTATATCCCGCCGGAACTCCGGGAGAACCTGGGTGAGCTTGAAGCCGCGGTCGATAACAAAGTTCCCAAGCTGGTGCAACCTGAAGAGCTTCAAGGTTTGTTTCATGTTCACACCAATTACAGTGATGGACACTGCTCATTACGGGAAATGGTTACAGCGGCAATTAGCCGTGGTTATCACTATCTCGGAATCGCCGATCACAGCCAAAGCGCCTTTTATGCCCACGGTCTGAGCAAAGAAGCCTTATCTAAACAATGGGCCGAAATTGACCAGTTGAACCAGGAATATCCGGATTTTAAGATCTTTAAAGGAATCGAAGCCGACATTTTACCCTCAGGCGATTTGGACTATGATCCGGAGACTTTAGCCCAGTTTGATTTTGTCATTGGCTCGATCCATACCCAGTTCCGCCTGGGTGAGGTCGAGATGACGGAACGCATTTTGAAGGCGATGGATAATCCCTACTTCACAATGCTTGGCCACCCCACCGGTCGCCTCCTCTTGTCACGCCCAGCCTATGCCGTAAACCTCGAACCGATTATCAAAAAAGCAGCCGCAACTGGAACAATCATCGAATTCAACGCTAATCCTTATCGGTTAGATTTAGACTGGTCTTGGTGCCGTCAAGCTAAAGCGCTGGGGGTCTCCATTGCGATCAATCCAGATGCCCATGCCGTTGAAGAACTGGATCTGGCTCGTCTAAGCCTGCCGATGGCGCGCAAGGGCTGGTTGGAAAAAAACGATGTCTTTAATACCAAAACCAGCGCGGAAATACAAAAGCTGCTGATTCAGTAGCTCATTCACAAAATACATGTTATACTTAAATTAATAGTGTGCAAAATATTTAATAGCTTTTTAGTTCCATAAACATAAAAAAGAGAGGCGAGCGCAACATGTTAAAAATGAACGCAACATCTTTACTCCAAAAAAATGACTGGTCGGACGTGGGAGTGACTATTCCTTCCTTCGATTACCCCGCGATGGTCTCCGCCACAAAAGCAGCGCCAACCTGGTTACATTTTGGTGCCGGTAATATCTTCCGTGGCTTCATCGCCCAACTACAACAGCAACTTTTAGATGCGGGTAAAGCCAAGACCGGGATTATTGCGACTGACACTTTTGATTTTGAAATTATTGATCGGATTTATAAACCCTATGATAATCTGACGATGCTGGTATCCTTAAAAGCCGACGGCGTAATGGAGCAGGAAATCATCGCCAGTGTCGCCGAGAGTATCAAAACTGATCCAGCAGGGTTGTCACGGTTAAAAGAGATTTTTATCAATTCTAGCCTGCAAATGGTTAGTTTCACCATTACCGAAAAGGGTTACGGCCTCGTTGATCTCAAGGGACAGTTTCTACCGGTCGTCCAAAGCGATCTGGCGACTGGACCTCAGCAACCTAAGCATGTCATGGGTATTGTCACCGCCTTACTATATGAGCGGTATCTGGCCGGAAAATCACCTCTGGCCTTGGTAAGTATGGATAACTGCTCCCATAACGGAGAGAAACTGCAAGCTTCGGTCACTACCATTGCCGAAGCCTGGCAGGAGCAGGGATTTGTGGAAACAGGTTTTCTTGCCTATCTCCATGATGAGCAGTTAGTTAGTTTTCCGTGGAGTATGATTGATAAGATTACACCCCGTCCCTCGGAACAGGTAGAAAAACACTTGACCGAACTTGGGATCACTGGAATGTCACCCCTTGTCACCGATAAACAGACGTTCATTGCCCCTTTCGTCAATGCGGAGATCCCCCAGTACCTGGTGATCGAAGACAAATTCCCCAACGGTCGCCCCGCCTTAGAAGATGCGGGTGTCTACTTTACGGACCGCCAAACCGTTAATCAGACGGAACGAATGAAAGTCACTACTTGCCTTAATCCGCTCCATACGGCGTTGGCTGTGTTCGGTTGTTTACTAGGGTATGAATCTATTGCCGCTGAGATGGAAGACGCCCAACTTAAAACCTTAGTCGAAAAGATCGGTTATGACGAAGGTATGCCGGTGGTCGTTGATCCGAAGATCATCAGCCCACAGCAGTTCATTCATGAGGTCATCAATGAACGACTCCCCAATCCCTTTATTCCCGATACGCCCCAGCGCATCGCCACCGATACCTCGCAAAAAATCGCGATCCGCTTTGGCGAGACGATCAAATCCTATGTATCCAGAGCTGATCTGGAGGTCACGGACTTATTTTTCATCCCGTTGGTGCTCGCCGGTTGGTGTCGTTATCTCTTAAGGGTAGACGACAAACTAGCCCCGATGGAGGTTAGCAGCGACCCGATGTTACCCGAACTAACAAAAGCCCTTGCCGGGATTAAAGTGGGCGCACCAGAGACTTATCAAGGCCAGCTACGAACGATCCTGGCCAACAAGGTTTTATTCGGTGTGGACCTTTGGGAAGTTGGTTT
>DOID01000018.1:16502-24112 GCA_003511465.1 Bacillota bacterium
TTTTTTCTTACTGAGTCCCAAATGATTAAATTATGGATTTCCGAAAAAATATGAAATTGTCCCTTTCAAAATTGTGCTAATGTAATATAATGGTTGTAAAGGGAACGCCAGATCTTTAGTATGGGCTTTTTACGTTGTTATTTGAGCTTAGCATAGTTTGAGTGGAGGCGAGACGAAAAATGCAAAAGCAAATTGAACTGGTGGTCAAAGGAAAAACCTTACGGGGGATGTATCACTATCCGGATCAGGAGGGTATCTATCCGACGGTCATTCTTTTTCATGGCTTTACCGGTGACAAACTGGAACCCCATCGGATTTTTCTAAAACTATCCCACCGTTTGACGACAGAGGGTCTGGCCACCATCCGTTTTGATTTTTCCGGTTCCGGCGAGAGTGACGGCGATTTTGCCGAGATGACCTTCAGTACAGAGGTTTTGGAAGCCCAGGAGATCCTGAAATTCGTCAGTTATTTACCTTCTACGGACTCAGACCGTATCGGCGTCGTCGGCTTAAGTATGGGTGGTGCGATCGCTTCAATCCTAGCCGGAACAAGCCCCGCCGCAGTCAAAGCTTTAGTGTTATGGTCAGCCGCCGGAATCGACACCATGAAGGCTATTTACCACAGCAAAGAAGAACAGGAGGTTTTCCCCCGTAATGAGCAAGGCCAGATCGATCTCGGCGGTCTATGGTTAAATGAGCATTTCTATACCGATTTGTCAAAGTGGAATACCTACGAAACGGTAAAAAACTACCACGGATCTGCCTTAATTCTACAAGGAACCGGGGACGAAACTGTCCCTCCTGAAACTGCCGAGCAGTATCAGAAGGCGCTTGAAGAACGAGCTGAACTAATTTATATTCCTGAAGCCGACCACACCTATAACTCCCATGTTTGGGAGGAACAAGTCTTGACGGAAACCATCAATTTTTTAAAGAAAGTACTTTTTTAGCGATGATTAATCTTTTAGATCAATCCCACCGAAGATGACTAAAGCGTTGATCAGCAGTCGCTGACTAGACGTTTCCGGGGATCCGATTTGTTTTTTCCTTTGATCTTCAATCCCGCCAAAAATCGGAATTCCCCTTACTTCGACCGTCCAACCCTCCGGGAGGATCAGGTCAACCCCGCCAAAGATGGCTTGAATATTTAGAACGTTGTTCCCTTCAGGTAGCTCCGAGCCGCGTAAATCTAATTGGGCTCCCCCAAAGAGCGCTGTCACGTTTCCCCCAAGAAAACTCGGAGAGGCAATCCGACGATCCACACCGCCAAAAATCACTAAGATATCTACGGCATTGTTGGGGGATTTCTCGGCCAATCGCCCCCTGCCGCCACCAAAGCTGAACAAGAGGATGAGCCCAAACAGGATCAACAGGAGGGGCCAGAACAAGCTGAGTTGCTTCGCATTAATCAAACCAAAATTCCGCAATTGAAGAGTTCCACCCACAAATAGGAGGACTAGCGCAAAAAGGTTGGTGAACCGGGAACTAACCAATTGGTGCAGCCCAAGGATGATTAGAAGCAACGGCCACCAGGTACCTAGCGTCAGATCGAAAGATGCTACCCCTAAATTATTCAGGAGAATAAGAAGACCAAAAAAAATCATTAAAAAAGCCAAAAATAAGTGGTTTTTCGGAGAACCCGCCATGATCAATCCTTCCTTCCTGGTAAGTTAAGGTATTACCATTCCTATCAGTAAATCTATTAAAATTATTCCCGGTGGTGCACTCTTTTCCTTTTTACCGATAAAAATTTATGTGATTTAGCCCTCTTTACCGAATTCCTTTTTTCAAAGTGCCTATCTTAATAAAAACCAATCTGATCTTGAAGGCAAAAAGCATTAAGTTTTTGTTGATCATATCCGATAGTTACTACTGATCTATCTTTAAGAGCAATTTCGAAAGGAGATAGCTTTGAATATTTTAGCACCCAAAAGCAATCATACAAAAGATATCAACTCAAAGCGTCCACAAGCAGCGTTTAATTCTTTTTATTTAAGATTTTTCCATCGTTTTGTCAAGCAGATGTCTAATCAATTGATCCGTCGGCGTTTAGCAGTCTCTTTTTTAATTATATCGATCCTGCCAACGGTTGTGGTGGGATTAACCTCCTACCTGACTTCCCGACAAACAATTACCAACAAAATCACTGAGTATTCCCTACAAAGTCTGATTCAAGCAGGCACAACCCTGGAATTACAACTACAAAAATATGAGGATCTCTCTGTTCAGCTCCAGGTTGATCTAGAATACCAAAATAATATTAGAGATTTTCTAACCTCCGGTTCACTAACAGCGAGGAACAACTTGGAGAACAATTTTGATGATATTCTTGCTTACGATATCACAGTTAATTGTATCCTTTTTAGCGCTATAAATAGTAATTCCTATGTTGGTACCGGTATTAGTGATTTGTCAAGCATTGTTCCAAATTTAAAAAATACCCCCGTCTATGAAGAAGCTTTAATGGCTAATGGCCAGCTATGTTGGGGAGTTCTTGATTCAAACCTGGTAATGGTTCGGTTAGTTTCCGATCTAGCTACCAACACTCCTTTAGGCGTCTTTGCCGTTGTTTATAACGGTAATCAGATTAATCGATTGATGAATGTCGCAATGAATGAGCAGACGGCGGAGAACCGTCCCTTTTCGATCCTGGTCAAGCTAGATGGAGAAATTCTTGCTTCTCCCCACCTAGAGCAGATTGGAACCAATGTAAGTCAGCTATTAGCCGACAATAAAGCTAACCGTGTTCTTGAAGAAAACCACAGTACAAACGGACAATTTGCGGCTAAACTACTGAAGGATGATGTCCTTGTTACATATAATTTGTTACGCTCAAAAGGTTGGTGCGTTTTCGGAGTCGCCCAAAACGATTACCTCTTTCGCGAGACTAATTTGCAAGGTTTGTACACCATAATAATAATTATCCTGATCTCTTTGGTAGCAATAATTTGCTCCTATGGTGTCTCCCTCAGTATCTTAATCCCCCTAGAACATGTCAAAGCCGCAATGGGAAAGGCAAAAGACGGCGACCTTTCAACCGAAGTCATCATCTCTACCCAGGATGAGCTAGGGGATCTCAGCAACAGCTTTAACGTGATGATCTCTGAAATTGCCCAATTAATCGAGGATACCAAAGAAGCGGCGACAGCTGTCTCTAAACACAGTAAAGTTTTAGAAACCAGCTCCATCCAATCGGCACAATCTTCAGAAGCAGTAGCAACTGCTTCCTCGGAAATCACCAAAGGAACGATTGAGCAAACGGCCGAAGCCGAAAAAACCGCCCGCCAAATGTCGTTCTTAGCCGAGGAAATCGATGTAGCTGCCACCAAATTCATCGATATGGAATTAGTCACTAACCATACCAGAGAACTAAGTATGCGTTCAAAAACCATTATGGAAGAACTGCTGCGCAAAACAAATGAAACGAACCAGATTACTGATACGATTACAAATGATATCTCCGAACTAAATAAACGTTCGGAAGAAATTCGTGATGTCACCGACTTAATTACCAACATCGCGGAACAAACTAACCTTTTAGCCCTAAATGCCGCCATTGAAGCAGCTCGCGCCCACGAATTAGGATCCGGATTTGCCGTCGTTGCCGATGAAGTTAATAAATTGGCTAACCGTACTGATACAGCCGCAAAAGCCATCAATGACCTTTTAAAGGCAATCCAGAACAAAGCACAGAACTCCTCCGCTAATGTTTCAAAAGCCCAGGAAATTGTGGTGGAACAACTTAATGTCGTTACGGAAACCCAGAAAACTTTTGATGAAATCATTCAAGGGATGGACCTGATCGTAAACCGCATTACCGGTGTAAACGATCATATTCAGCGGATTCACGATGTTAAAGATGAAACCACCCAATCCATCCTTAATATCAGTTCTATTTCGGAAGAATCAGCTGCCTCCTCAGAAGAGGTAGCCGCCTCCATTGAAGAACAAGCCGGTATTGCGGAGCAAGTCAAAGAAATGGCTAATGAACTACATGCGATGGCTGATAAATTAGTCAATTCAATTTCAAAATTTACTATTTGAGCTATTTGCCCTCAGCCATTATACTGTCATTCTTTACAATGGATAGATCATAAATAATTGCATTTTTAAAAGCATGTCGCCAAGAACTGGCGACATGCTTTTAAGACGGGACGACTTGGTCTTTCAAGACCGTATAGAGTAAATCCAACCCCGGTTCCAGTTCAGCCTCCCCGATATTGAGCGGCGGAGCTAAACGAATCGCCGTCGGAGTTACGGCATTGACAATTAAACCCCTTTCCAAGCATTGTTCGGCAATAGGCCGGGAGGGGATGGTTAACTCCAGAGCCAACAGTAGACCCAAACCCCGCACCTCTTTAATGATGGGAAGCTCTTTTTGCCACGCGTGGAAAGTTTTTAGCAGTTCTTGGCCAAGCTGCGCTGTTCTTTCAGGTAGCTTCTCCTCTTCCATTACCTTGAGCACTTCCAAGGCTACCGTATAGGCTAGCCCCCCACCGCCAATCGTCGTGCTATGGTCCCCAGGAGTAAAGGCTGCTGCCACTTCCTCGGTGGCCAGCATTGCCCCTAGTGGTACTCCTGAACCCAAGGCTTTGGCTAGGGTCATGATCTGGGGTTTGATTCCGAAATGTTGCCACGCAAAGGATTTACCGGTTCTCCCTAGGCCGGTTTGGATTTCGTCGAAGATCAGTAAGATCCCATGCCGCCGGCTGAGGGCTGCCAAGCCCTGGACAAACTCGGGGGTTGCCGGATTGACTCCCCCCTCCCCTTGCACCAACTCCAGTAAAAAGGCACAGGTTTGGGGCGTAACTGCCGCTTCCCAGGAAGATAAATCATTAAACTTAGCATACTTAAAGCCGGCCGGCAACGGCTGGAATGCTTCTTGGTACTTCGGCTGCCCAGTCGCAGCTAAAGCGCCAAAGGTTCGACCATGGAAGGATTTTTCCGCGGAGATAATCTCGTATTTCCCCCCCAGTTTTTCCCGTCCGTACTTTCTTGCTAACTTAAGGGCAGCCTCATTAGCTTCGGCGCCACTATTGCTAAAGAAAACCCGTTCTAGACCGGAAAGAGCCGCGAGTTTCTCGGCCAGTAAGATCTGTTCTTCCAAGTAAAAATAGTTGGAAACATGAACTATTTTTTCGGCCTGTTCCACCAAAGCTTTAGCGATCCGGGGATGCGAATGACCTAAGGCATGCACCGCAATGCCGGACAAAAAATCCAGATACCGTTTACCATCAGTATCATACAAATACGCCCCCTCACCCCGGGAAAATACCACTGGAAATCGGGAGACATTCTTCATCATCACCCGATCCGCTTTTTCCAATAAACTCTGCATCTCCACAACCAATCACCACCATTCTTATCGTTAAAACTTTATTCCACTACCATCGTGCCAATCCCCTGATCCGTAAGGACCTCAAGTAATAGCGAATGGGGCTGGCGGCCATCAATAATATGGGTCCTCGACACGCCATGCCTAAGCGCGTAGATACAAGCCTCCACTTTGGGTTGCATCCCGCCTTCGATGGCCCCGCTTGACATCATCGCTTTGGCTTGCTCAATCTGTAGCGCCGAAATCAAACTGCTTGGATCCTTTGGGTCCGCATAGATGCCCTCGGTATCGGTGAGCAGGATTAACTTTTCCGCCTGTAAGGCGGCAGCTAATTCGCCTGCCACCGTATCAGCATTGATATTGTAGATCTGGTTGTCAAGCCCCACTCCGACGCTGGCCACGACCGGTATGTAACTTTTCTCCATTAACAGATTAAGCAAAGCAGGTTGAATGGACTTCACTTCCCCGACAAAACCCAAATCCTGCTGGTCATCGGGTAACACCTTCTTTTCAGCGACCAAAAAGTTTCCGTCCTGCCCGGAAAGGCCGATCGCTTTGCCGCTGGCTTGATTAATCATCGTGACCAGCTCTTTATTGATCTTCCCCGCCAAAACCATGTTTACAACCTCCATGGTCTCCCCATCCGTAACCCGCTGGCCATGGATAAAGTGGCTCTCCTTACCGAGTTTTTTCAGCAGAGCGGTGATCTCCGGTCCGCCGCCATGCACAATAACTGGGTTCAACCCCAGGTATTTCAATAACACGATATCAAGGATTACTGTTTTTTTCAGCTCCGGGTTAATCATGGCGTTACCACCGTATTTGATGACAAAAGTCTTGCCATAGAAGGTTCGTATATAAGGAATCGCCTCGATCAAAACCTGCGCTCGTTGTAAAAAGTCGTCCATCGTGTCACCTCCTTCTTCCTTATTTACCCTGCGTACCGTCATGAACGATAACTACCATTTATTTTAACGTAATCATAGGAGAGATCGCAGGTCCATACCACCGCCTCCGCCGCTCCCTGCTTTAAGTCGATGGTAACTCCGATTTCATGCTCGGCCAAGATCTTGCTGGCCCGTGTTTCATCAAAGGGGATCCCTTCTCCGGAATAGACTACCAAATCGCCCAGGGAAATTACGACCTGTTCGGGGAGGAAGTCAATCCCGCTGTAACCGACCGCCGCAAGAATACGACCCCAATTCGCATCCTCACCAAAAAAAGCGGTCTTCACCAAATTCGAATTGGCCACCGCACGGGCGGCCTGCTCAGCTTCTTCCTCAGATCTGGCACCGCTTACCCGCACCGCCAGAAATTTGGTCGCGCCTTCCCCATCCTTCACTAGCATCTGGGCGAGCTGAAGACAGACTTCATATAGGCCGGCATAAAACTCTTCCAGCTCATCCCCAGACTTTAATACTTTTCCGGAAGCGCCATTGGCCAGTAGAAAGAGGGAATCATTGGTACTGGTATCACCATCGACGGTAATCCGGTTAAAAGTCTTTTTCACCGCTTTTTGTAACAACTCTTGGAGCACCCCTTGGTCAAGCTGGGCATCGGTGGTAATTACCGAAAGCATGGTGGCCATATTCGGTTGAATCATCCCTGACCCTTTCGCCATTCCGCCAATTTTAACCCCGTTCTTAAGCTCGACCGCCCACTCTTTCGCATAGGTATCCGTGGTCATAATCGCGTGGGCGGCCGCCTCCCCACCGGTTGTTGATAAACCATCAACCAAAGCGGGAATCGCCGCCACGATCTGCTCCGTAGGAAGCGGTACCCCAATCACGCCAGTTGAGGCCAGTAAAATTTCCTCCGTCTTCACCTTTAAGTACTGGGCAAGACTCTGGGAAATAGCCAAAGCAGCCGAAAACCCCGCTGCTCCCACACAAGCATTGGCAATCCCGCTATTGATGAGTACCCCGCGGGTCACCGCTTCCTTGACCCGCTCCTGACTGATGACCACCGGTGCCGCCTTTACTTTATTGGTCGTAAAAACCCCCGCCGCTTGTGCCGGTAGCTCCGAAAAGACCAGCGCTAAATCGGGCCGACCCTTTTTTCTAATCCCGCAGGAAATTCCAGCCGCAGAATACCCTTGCGCGGCTGTCACGCCTCCTAAGATCTTTTTCAACACTCTCACCTTCCAGTCATATGTTCTAAAACTAAAGTCGCGGAAAAATTACTATATCGAATCTTATGGCCAGATACCGACCTGTTCTAGGCCGAGGGTTTCCTCAAGGCCAAACATTAAATTTAGATTTTGAATGGCTTGCCC
>DOID01000173.1:0-1894 GCA_003511465.1 Bacillota bacterium
TTGTGTGAAATCTTCCATTCCCTCAATATGCGGTCTCGGACCAAGTCCATCTTTAAACTCAAGACCCATAATAAATACTTATTCGGTGCCATGATCCTCTCCTTTGCGTTAACGGTTCCCCTCATTTACGTGCCCAGTCTGAGCAATCTTTTTAAGCTGACGGCGCTTTCGGCGGGGAACTTCATAACTGCCATTGGCTTGGCCGTGACGATTATCCCCATCGTTGAAGTGGTAAAAGCGGTAGATAATTCCCACCGGGGACGCTAAATTAATGCGGCGATAATTTGTTGTTCCAATTGGAGGAAGGGTAGGGCGTCCGGTTTCCGTTCTGTTCGGGGCAAGGAGATGAGATGGTGACTCTTGATCACCGCCGGCTTGGGAGAGAGGACATAAACTTCGTCGGCGAGTAAGACTGCTTCTTTCGGGTCATGGGTGACCAGCAGGACAGTACGGGGTGCTGCCGCCCAGCTTTGGTGGAGGCGGTCGATTAAAGACCATTTTAAAGTTAGATCAAGGGACTTGAAAGGTTCATCCATCAGCAGAAGTTGGGAAGGATAGGCCAAGGCACGGGCCATGGCGACGCGTTGGCGTTGCCCACCACTGAGTTTTCGCGGATAGGTATCATGAACGGCACCGATCTCCATCTGTTCTAAGGCGGCTTTGACGCTGGCCGGAACGGCGGACCGGGGGATATGTTCTTCTAAAACAAAAGCAAGGTTCTGGGCGACGGTTAACCAATCAAGCAGACGCGGTTCCTGAAAAAGATAACTGATGGCTTTGCCCCCCATCCCGGAGACCAGTCCCTGATCGGGCGCTTTCAAACCGGCGATGATCGAGAAGAGCGTCGTTTTTCCGCAACCGGAGGGGCCGAGGAAAGCTACGATCTTGTTGGTTTCCACAGTCAAAGAAATGTTGTCTATGACGTGCAACGGGCCATAATACTTGGTGATGTTGTTTAAAGTAAATTCCACTGGTTTCATGGCTTTACTCCCAATATAGTAGTTTTTTCCGCAACAGCGTATCGAGGATTCGGTCGAAAAAAAGACTGATGGCGATGATCACCACGGTCCAGGCAAAAACCTCAGCAGTCTCCAGATAGGTGCGGGCGGTATCCATACGGGTACCGATGCCCAACTGGGGATAGGCCATGACTTCGGCGGCGATCATCACCTTCCAAGTTATACCGAGGCCAGCCGCGGCGCCGGTGGCGAGATAAGGCATAATCGCCGGTAGATACAAGCGCCGGATTCTCCGCCGGAAACTGACCTGATACAACCGGGCCATCTCTTCTAATTCGGGATCTATCTGCTTGAGACCCTCCATCACGTTTTGGGTGATTAGCGGAAAAACAACCAGAAAGGTCACAAAAAGGGTGACGGCATTGGCCTTAAACCAGATCAGGGCAAGGAGAATAAGGGCCATCGACGGTGTGCTACGGATCACCGTTAACCATAGATGAAAAAAGGTTTTAAAAGTTGGACACCGACCGGAGAGCAAACCGCAGGCCAGGCCGGCGAGGAAAGCGAGGGTAAACCCGAGGAGGCCTCGACCCAGGGTGGCACCGAGATGCGCCCAGAATAAGCCGGAGGTAAGTAAGCGCCAGAGCTGTGCCATGGTCACCAGCGGATTGGGAAGGATGATTTCCTTCCCAATCCGCGCGGCAGCTAAAGCCCATAGTAGCAAGAAGGTCAGTAGAGAAAAACCAGTAATTAGCCTATTTTTGTAGGTAGAACTCTTCATCCGGGAGTTTCCCTCCAATCGATTGCGGTTGGAAAGAATAAAGCTTCTCAAGGAAGTAATCGATCTCGGCTTGAACTTGGTAGGCTTCGTCTAGCCGCAAATTACAACGGGGAATGGCGGCGGTAGCGGCGGGTGCGGAGATCGACAGATATTT
>DOID01000173.1:2126-6997 GCA_003511465.1 Bacillota bacterium
CGCTGTTCCAACTGTTGCCATGTTTGTTGGTAATCCAGGAGCACGGTGAGGCTTAAGTTACGGGAAAGGGCTTCCGTTACCCAGGGTTCGGGTAAAGTAGCCAGACGGACTTTGTCGGCAATCACTAATTGCGTTAGTTCAGCCGGGCTTGCGTAGTAGCGGATCGTCACATCCTCCTCCGGATCGATCCCATTGGCGGTCAAAAAGTAGCGAAAAAGCAAATCCGGGGTGCTGCCTTTACCGGTCACACCGATTTCCTGCCCTTTGAGATCCTGCCACGAGGAGATGGTGGAAGCGGAGCCGACGACATACATCACGCCCCAATTGGTAATCGCTGCTAATTGAAGCGGGATCCCCCGGTTATACAGGATAGAAGCTAGATTGGTTGGTACAGCGGCAATGTCAGCCTCTCCGGAGATGATCTTGGCGCTGATCTGGTCGGGGCTTTTGAGCACCGTGTAGTTGAAGGTGACGCCTGGATAAATTGTTGGTTGTTCTTCCAACAGTTTAACCAGGGATAAACCGGTTGTTCCGGAGAGCGCCATCACCTCGACGGTGGATTCACCCGTGACCATAAACGGGGAAGCAATCAGGAGCAAGAGGATTAGGCTTACGGTATGAAAGGTTTTTTTCCACATGATCAGATTCCTCCTTTTATCTTTTCGGGCTTTTTACAAAGCTCGCACCGAAGCTTTTTGCGTTGTATCCTATCTAAAAGGTCCCAATGCAATAAATCAAACAACAATGCAAAAAGCCCGTCCATAGACAGGCTTGTAGTAAGGTTGAAAAAGCACCTTCGCGTCAGGACAAGCCTTGGCCTCAGGATATTCCTATTTTATCCTTAGTATAGCTGAAAAGCAAGCACAAGGAGGAAAACAGCCCGTAAACAATGGCGTAATGGGGACGTAAGAAGAAGCTTAAAATTAGTCGGAATGTCAACCTAGTGCAAAAATAAAGTTGACAATACCCAATCGGTTGTTTAGACTATCAGTAGACTGGATTATAGTGTGTTGTTTGCAAATCGGCTATCAATATATTGTGCTGGGACAGTTGAATATGGGGACAACGCAAAAAGCCCGACTAAGGAGGCAGTAGCATGATGAAGCTGGGTACCCTGGTGGATCTAATTGCCGCGGAGTCCTTTGTCTCCGGGGAGGAGATCGCCAGTCGTTTAGGCATAACCAGGACGGCGGTGTGGAAACAAGTGGGGATGTTGCGTAAGCTCGGTTACCAAATTACCGCCCATCCGCGCCGGGGGTATCATTTAGCAGGCCGTCCTGATAAACTTTACCCCTGGGAAGTCGGGAAAGACCTATCCACGCAATTGCTGGGAAAAACCATTGAGTATTACGATGAGCTGCCATCCACGAACCGGCGGGCTAAGGAAATATTAGGAACCGCACCGGAGGGAACTTTGGTGCTGGCAGAAACCCAAACGGCCGGCCGTGGTCGGCTGGGTCGAAGCTGGCACTCCCCTTCCAGCGCCGGGATTTGGCTAAGTCTCATCCTCCAACCTTCGCTGGCTCCGGCAGAGCTGCCAAAGCTAAACCTATTGGCGGCCGTCGCCCTTTCACAGACGGTCAGTGACGTTCTTGGCTTGCGCCCGCTGGTGAAATGGCCGAATGATCTTTACTGTCAAAACCGGAAAATCTCCGGGATCCTAACCGAGGTCAGCGGAGAGCTGGGCCGGTTGGAATATGTGATCTTAGGTGTCGGGATCAATGCCAACCAAAAGGTTACCGATTTTCCGGCTGACCTGCAGGAAAAGGCCGCTTCGCTACGGATGGTGACCGGGCGCCTAGTCGATCGGAAACTGCTGCTCCGTAACTACCTGCAGGTCTTGGAAGCAGAGTATTTTTACGCATTAGAACACGGCTTTGACCGTTGTCTTTCCTATTGCCGGAAGTATACCGCGACGCTCGGGCAACAAGTTGAAGTAAACAACGGCGTAAAGGTCTATCGGGGAAAGGCGGTGGACATTGCCGACGATGGCGCGCTTATCATCGACCAGCAGGGAGAGCGGTCGCGCGTAATCGCCGGGGATGTACAGCCCTTGCCGAACACTGGCGCAAAGGAGGAACATGATGCTTAAGTTAGCACAGCGGAAACGAACAGAGCAAATCGTATTGGTGGCGCTCTTTTCCACTTTAACCTGGATCGGCGCTTACCTTCGCATTGAACTGATCCCCCCTGTCCCCTTCACCCTACAGAATTTTATGGTGATTATGTCCGGGATTCTCCTAGGCCTCCGCTACGCCACCTGGAGTCAGCTGGCCTATCTCCTCCTGGGTTTAGCCGGGGTTCCCGTCTTTAGCCAAGGGGGAGGCCTAGGCTATGTCTTTCGTCCGGGGTTCGGTTTTATTCTTGGCTTTGTCGGCGCGGCGGCGGTGGTGGGTGGACTCAGCAAGTTCATTCGCAAACCAACGTTCTTAAACTGTTTGGGCTTGGCTTTAAGCGGGATGGTTGTTATTTACCTAATTGCCCTCCCCTATCTGTACTTCATCAACAAATTGATCTTAAATCAGCCGGTCGCTTTCTACCAACTGGCTCTGGGGATGGCCCCCTTTTTTGTTGGTGATGCCATCAAGTCAGTAGCGATCGCCGGGCTGATCCCAACCTTGTGGCGGCGTCTGCGGGAACTTTGATCACGGAGCCCGGTTCAAAAATTCCAGCCCAAACCAACCTCCCACTGTTGGGTTGGGGTCGAGACGTTCTGGATTCCTACCTTTAGGAAGGCTGGATCCAGGCGATATTCGGTATAAAGGTCAAGTACTGGTTGGCTTGGTTGCCAGAGGTCGGCTTGGAAACCGAAATTACGATAGTTATAATTGAAACCGAAGCCGAGCCAATTATGGAAGATCCCCAGCCGAAACTGGTAAGGCTTTTGCTCCACCCCGAATTGGAGCGAGAGCCGGTTCCGGTCCCCCAGATCAGTACAGCCGAAGAGGAGAAAGGGTTTGGTTCCCCAGGCTAATTGCGACTGGAAATCAAGACCCCAGTCTTGGGCGGTGGCGGAGAGGGAGATGTTATTATGCAAAGAAAGTTGATCGTAAGTTTCCAGGAAATCATCGGCCAGATTGAACACCCGCCCGGCTTTTTCCATGGAACTTTTAAAAAGATCGGCACTGCCTTCGGTGGCGGTCTCCTCGAGCAACCGGTTTAGGCCGTTGGCAATCAACTGTACCGATATCAGCATTTCTTCAGTGTCGGCGAGGAGATCAGCGAGATTGGGCTCTCCATCCGTTAATTGGATGGAGAGCCTTTCTAAATTGGTCGCCGTGGGTACCAGGGCGCTTAGGATCTGGGTCACCGCTGCGCCCGTTTGCCCTCCAGCCCGTAATTCGGTCATGAGGAGGGTGAGTTCGGTTTGGAAAGGTTCGAATCCGGCGATAAAAGCGTTCAACTGCGTGCTTAGGGCGGACAGGTCGGCTGCCGCCGCCAGAATAGTGTTGATTTCCTCGTAATTAATCATGGCCAGACGCGCCGAGGTTGCTTCCAGATTGGTGAAGATCGTGGCAAGATCGGCGGTCGTAAGCTTGCTACTGAAGGCTGCCAGCTGCCTAGTGATAGTATCCAGATTGGCGGTAGTTTGCCCCAACTGGTTTAGCGTCTCTTCCGCGGTGAAGAAGTGGTCAAAGGTGAGCACGATTCTTTTCAGTGCGGACAGGACTGCTCCGGTTTCCCGGAGTAGATCTTCCGTGTTAAAGGGCTCTTGTCCTTGGAGCCTGGATGCGGGTGGGAGGGGATTGCGGCCGGGACCGGGGATGATTTCAACCATTTTTTCACCGAGTAAACCAATGGTACCGATGGTCACCAGGGCGTCGTCTCCCAGCCTGACTTGGGGTTTGATGTTAAGCACCGCCAATACTTTTCCGGTTGGGGTCAGCTCGACACTACCAACCCGCCCGATATCAACCCCGGCCATCTGGACCGGCGCGCCCGGCCGGAGACCTCCCACATGAGTAAATTCCACCACCAGCGGATAACTACGGTCTAGGAGATGCTGGCCGTTTAGCCAGAGCCAACCGGAGCTTAAAAGCGCGAGGATAATGAGGGTAAAAAGTCCGACCTTTGCCTTGCTAGTAAGACCCAATATTTTCACCACCCCCTATTCCTGCTGGGTCATTGGTGGACTGGCCGTTGATAAACTGGTGAAGTAAAGGGCTGGCCTGTTCTAAAATAGTCTGGGCTGGCCCTTGTTCCAGGATCTTACCTTGAGCCAGCAGTCCGATGACGTTACCGGTGCGGAGGGCGGTGTTTAAATCGTGGGTGACCAGCAGTGAGGTTACATTGAGCCTTTCGTGGACGCGGACAATCAGGTCGCAAATGACCTTCGCCATCATCGGATCAAGGCCGTTGGTAGGTTCATCATAGAGGATAATCTGTGGATCAAGGGCTAAGGTGCGAGCGATGGCCACGCGTTTTCGCATCCCCCCGGAGAGTTCCGCTGGGAATTTGGCGAGGAAGGTCGGATCAGCATCCAATCCAACATGGGCTAATTCCCGGGCGACCCGGCTTTGAATCTCTGCTTCCGAAGCGCAGCCTTTTTTGCGGAGCCCTAACGCAATATTCTCGTAAACAGAAAGGAAATCAAAGAGCGCTGCTGATTGAAAAACCATCCCCATGGGAGGTGTTTCCCGGTTTTTATGTTGTTCATCTAACCGAACGCCATTGATCCGGATCTGTCCCGCCGTCGGCTTGATCAGTCCCATGACCAAACGGAGCACGGTACTTTTCCCGCAGCCGCTGGAGCCGAGGAGGACAAAGGTTTGGCCCGGTGGTACGGTAAATGAGAGTTGAGAAAGGATCTGTTGTCCGGACAGCGAATAACAGACATTATCTATTTGGATCATGGTGGACTCCTTTATTCC
>DOID01000173.1:7145-8974 GCA_003511465.1 Bacillota bacterium
GTACCGGAATCTTCTTTAATGGATACAACGCAAAAAGCTTAATATAAAAGGATCGTCAGGATAAAATTAAGTACGAATAGAGTGATAATACTGGAGACAACCGCTTTGGTTGCGGCAGTACCGACCCCGGTGGCACCGTTTTTGGTATGCATTCCATAGTAGGTTCCGATCCCGGCCACCACCAAACCGAAGAAAAAGCCCTTGAAGATTCCACCAAGAAAATCCCAGGGTTTTATGTAGGTTAGAATTGAATCAACGAAGGTAAGGACGGTTAGATGTTTTAAATAAACGGCTAGACCCATCCCACCGCAGATCCCAGCGAGGTTCGCCACGACAATTAGTAAAGGCAGCATCAAAAAGCCCGCCAGAATTTTGGGGCCGATTAAATAGGCGTGGGGTTCGATGCCCAAAGTTTTTAGGGCATCGATCTGTTCGGAGACCATCATCGCTCCAATTTCAGCGGCAATGGCCGATCCGGCGCGACCGGCTACCACGACACCGGTTAGGATGGGAGCTAGCTCCCGCGCGAAAGCGATTGTCAGGAGATGTCCCAGTTGGGAAGTGATCCCAAAATCGGCAAAGGTACTGCTTAAGTGAAGAGCGATCACCATCCCGGCAAAAGTGTTAATGATCATGACAATTGGTAAAGAGTTAACGCCCAAAGCGTTCATCTCCCCATAGGTGCGCGGCCGGTCGAGTTTGTTGCGGAGGACGGCGGTCAAACTCGCTCCGTAATAAACAACGATCTCCCCCACTGCGGAGAGAAAGGTGATTACTTTTGTCCCCACAGGTACAGTTTTTGGTGTCATTTTAATCTCCAATTTATCCTCTGTTTTCAGTTTGTGATCAAAATACAACGCCAAAAACCCGTTTTGGGTAAGGCATTTGAATAATATATATTTCGCTAAGGATAGGCCTATGAAAGCTTTTTGCGTTGTATCCATTAAAGAAAATCCCGATACAATATATAGTGTTTGGCTCGAGTTAGGCTATCAATATATTGTTTCGGGATAGTAAAGTTAAATAACAACGCAAAAAGCCCTATGAAAGCTTTTTCCGGAATTTAAAAAGGCCAAAAAAAGACCTCCGCAGTGGGAGGCGATTCGTCTTTATTTAGACCGTTGTTTGATGATGATCATGGTTTTTCCTCTTTTTTTGAGGACGGGGTTTAAGAAGGCGGCTAAGAAGCGACACATAATTTACCCTCCTTTTGGGAAAAATCTTAGCTAGCTCTTTACAAAGTTGTTCCCTTCATTATATGATAAACATAATAGTATGGTACTTAATCCGGAGGAATTACCGCGTTGACTAAGGGAAACGGTATTTCTAGACATCGAAGCAGGAATATATAAAATGGGGGTTTGAGAGATGGTTCCGTCCGACTTAAAGTATACTCCCGAACATGAATGGGTAAAAGTGGAAGGGGAGCGGGCGACGGTAGGGATTACCGAGTACGCCCAGAAAGAACTGGGAGACGTCGTTTATGTTGAACTCCCAGCCTTGGGCGAAAAAGTAAAAGCCAAAGCAGGGATGGGTAGCATCGAATCGGTGAAAGCGGTTTCCGATATTTATGCGCCGCTGACCGGAGAGATTTTAGAAGTCAACGATGAGTTGCAGTTCAGTCCCGAATTGGTGAATCAGGACCCTTATGAAAAAGGTTGGATTGCCGTGATTGAAGTTACGGTAGCCAACGAACTAGACAATCTGATTACCGCTGAAGAGTACCAGAATTTAATCGGCGAAAAATGATTGGCCGTCTCCTCCCCTGGTCGGCGGGGACCGCTGCTTGGAATATGGCGGTTGATGAGGCGCTGCTGATCAGCTATTTA
>DOID01000173.1:9244-9387 GCA_003511465.1 Bacillota bacterium
GTTTTCCACCAACATGAACTTACCTATGCTTTAGTCACCGGGGAACGGCATGGGTTCACCGGTCCGGTGCTGGCGGATTACCAACGAATTGGGTTGGGTTTCAAGCGGGGATTTGCCCGGCTTGGCCTAGCGGTGGAATTGGC
>DOID01000173.1:9576-10746 GCA_003511465.1 Bacillota bacterium
TCCTCCTGGTATGAGATCACCTATCAAGGGCGGAAACTGGTGGGTAGCGCTCAGCTCCGCCGGGGAAAGGCTTTGCTGCAACACGGTTCGATTCTGCTCACCTTTGATCCTTGGTTTTGGCGGGAGGTATGGGCGGATGGATCGACCGCGGCACCCGGCGACAGTGGAGATCTCCAACAGGCTGTAATCGGGCTGGCGGAAGCCTTAAACCATCCACCGGAAAGATCGGTGGTTATTTCCGTATTACAGCAAGGATTGAGCGAAGTTTTGGGGGTCACGTGGCAGGAGGGGGTATTATCCGCGGAGGAATTGGCCCTAGCTACCCGCCTGCAAAAGGAGAAGTATACCAACTCCGACTGGAACAACCGGCGGGGCAGAAACGATGGCGCTTTAGCTGGAGCCAGTGGGGTCATGGAGGAGGAAGCAAGCGGATGAAAGAACCACTCAAACTTGCCCTGGGTGATCAGGTTCAACTGCGGAAACCCCACCCTTGCGGTGGAACCGAATGGGAAGTTTTACGGGTGGGGATGGACATTCGGCTTAAATGTCTGACTTGCGGTCATTTGGTGCTGATCCCCCGCGTTAAGTTGGAAAAAGGGGTTAAAAAGATCGTTAAAAAAGCATAATTAGAGCAAGGGGCGACGCCAAAAGTCCAATGGTCGCCCTTGTCTATTTGCGGGTTAAATGTTATAATAGATAGTGTGTGTACTTCCCTGCCTCGCCGCAGCGAGGCCTTAAGTCCAGAGGGAGGAGGTGTCTGTAGAATGACTTATGAAAGCGTCATCATTTTTTCTCCTCAGTTAGATGAGGAGGCCTTGGAGAACGCCATCAACCGTGTTCAGGAAGTGATCAAAAACGGTGAAGGCGAAGTCACCAAAGCTGATCGGTGGGGTAAACGGCGACTGGCCTACGAGATCAAAGATTTTACCGAAGGCTATTATCTGCTGGTCGAGATGAATGCCCCCAGTTCTGCGGTGCAAGAACTGGACCGGGTGCTTAGGATCTCCGATGATGTTATCCGTCATATGATCATCCGCTTAAATACCTGAGCAAAGCTTTATTACGCCAAAAACCCGGACAACCTGACCAAAAGGTAAAGGTGGTGTGTTTTATGAATCATGTCATTTTAATTGGCAGATTAACGAGAGACCCGGAATTAAGGTATACCCC
>DOID01000173.1:10971-11480 GCA_003511465.1 Bacillota bacterium
CATCTGCATAAAGGAAGATTAGTCGCCGTGGATGGCCGGTTGCAAATCCGGAGCTACGACACACAAGATGGTCAAAAACGTCGGGTTGCGGAAGTAGTTGCCGCCAATGTTCAGTTTTTAGACCGGGCCAACGAAGCGCGGAAAAATGCGCCAGCCGGTTCTGATAATTCTGGGAACACTGGCGATCCGTCCGGTGATAATGCCGATGATTTCGGAGAGATTAATTTAGATGATTTACCTTTTTAATTGTGGATTAAAAGTTAGATGGAGGTGAAACCTTGGTACGCGAAAGAGGAAAGAAAAAGCGACGCGTCTGTTCATTTTGTATCGACAAAGTCGAACATGTTGACTATAAAGAGCTTGGTAAGTTACGGAAGTATGTTACCGAACGGGGAAAAATCCTTCCCCGCCGTATCTCCGGGAATTGCGCCCATCATCAACGCCAATTAACCTTGGCGATTAAGCGGGCCAGACAAATTGCATTGTTACCCTATTCCAGCGATTAAGAG
>DOID01000173.1:11521-12521 GCA_003511465.1 Bacillota bacterium
GAAAAAGAAAGTTGGAGGCGGCAAGCCTCCTTTTTATTTCCAAAAACAGATCGGGAGGAAAATTTGTTCCGGTGTGGAATAAAAGGGTGACAAGGAGGGTTGTGTATGTCCCACCCTCACCAGGAAGTTGACATTGTCCGTCGCCTTCACACCATTGAATGGCTTAAAAGCGAGCTCTTAGAGGGCGTTTCTGTGTTTTTTAAAGCTTTAATCGCCAATAACGGGCAAGTAATTACGAAGGCTTTAGCTTCAATTATCCTGACCTGTTATTTTCTAAGCAGGAGATTGGGCATTGGTCTTCAACAAGTGGATCAGGTGGTTGAAGAGCAGCTCCGTGACCATTTGGACACTGATCATCAATTGGAAAACTGGTATGGGGATGTTTCCGCATGTTTACATCATCTTGAAGAAAAAAGCCGCCGTTAAAGTAAAGACGGTGGAGTTATTGGGAGGTGGAGTTGAAGATGGAAGTTATACTCCTAAGCGAAGTTAAAGCCCTTGGCAAAAAGGGTGAGTTAAAAGAGGTCAGCGCCGGTTACGCGCGTAATTTTTTGTTCCCGAAAAAGTTGGCGGTAGAAGCTACCCCCGGGAACCTAAAGCAATTAAAGGAAGAACAAGCACGCCGGAAACACAAAGCAGCTCAGGATGAGGAAACGGCGCGGGATTTAGCAGCGAAGCTGGGCGGTTTAACCCTTACTTTTCAGACCAAGGCCGGTGAAGGAGGTAAACTTTTCGGTTCGATCACCGGAAAGGATATCGTTGAGCAGATTCAACAAAAAACGAAGCTTGAAATTGATAAGAAACAACTTAATTTACCAGAACCGATTAAAGCCATGGGCGAACATGAAGTTTCCATACACCTTTACAGGGGCGTCACAGCCACTATAAAGATTCAGGTTACGGCTGAAGGCTAAGGTTCCGGGAAAAGCTCGAGGGAGGAATAAATCGTGAAAAGTATGCTCAGAGGAGTCGGCGAGGAGAAACCTGGTCCGGAAGTAGC
>DOID01000148.1:0-3418 GCA_003511465.1 Bacillota bacterium
ACAGGGAAAATGGATGAACAGACTATGATTGGGCTTGAACTCGTAGTTGGAGCAGGGTTGACGAAGACTAACATTAAGGAAATACGGATTGATTTAGGTAATTATTCTATAGCCGCTCAAGTTATTGATACTGCGAGACAATATATTGGTGTTGTAAAGAGTTATATGATGGGCGCGAAGTATGATTTCGAAAAGAATGAGTATTGCACCTACTATAACGTGCCTTCCAGATATGTTTTTTCAGAACCAACCCTAGATTGTTCTGGGTTTACCCATAAAGTCATAAAAGAATCGGCAAACTATGAATTACCCCATGGTTCTAAAAACCAGAGAGATAAACTAGGTACGCAAGATCGAGCAATCGTCGGAGGATTAGTATTTATTAGCCCTTTGCCAAATGGTACCATTAATCATATATTGATTACTACAGAAATAGATGAACAAGGAAAACCCCTTAGAATTATAGATTCATCCGATTCAGTAAACGGAGTGAAAGAAAGAGACTGGCCACAAAGCTTGGATCAAAGAAATCCCCAGTATTTAAAAGCCCCATGGTTAGAATAAATCGACTTTTCGTGAAGTTCTTTTTTAAGGAGGATTTAAAATGAAAAAAATGAGAAGCATATTATTAGTTACACTTTTAATCACCATCAGCGTTGTGGTGATTTTAAGAATTGATCCTAAGAGGTATAAATCAGATCGCTATACAGTAACAGAAGAGATAATAATCGAAGATTATTGGAAAGACAATACGCTGAAAATCACACGTGTAACTGAAAGCAGTGAAGAAGGAACAGCCGTTAGGATACCCACTGACATAATGATGAAGGATGATCGATTACTCATATTTAACTCCAAAGGGAATAATATTATTGAGATTAATATGGCTGGAGAAATGCAGAATATATATCCAACTATTCCAAATAGTATTAATTCCGGTCTAGGTGTGAAGGACGGGTATTTGTACTATAAAACTCCATGGGAAGTATATGGGTTGGATTTATCTAGTAAAGAATCGAGAAAGGTATTTACCGGTAGCATTGGGCTTGCCAGTTTTGACAAAAGCAGCAACACTTTTTATATCATCGATTCTCTATTTGAAAATGTCACCATAATAAAAGGGGATAAAGTAAGCAAGGCATTGAATATGAATGATGTTTTTGCAAATAATGGTTTGCCGAGGCCGAGAGGGCATCGGCGCCTCTTTAAAGGTCACTACATCTATTCTCCCACTGAATTCAAGTACATAACTTCGGAAGAAGCCTACTTTGAATCGGAAAGTTATACCAAAGATCTTTTAGTAATAAATATCGCTACACAAAAAATAGAAAGCATTAATTCCAAAGGTGAGGAATTCGGTTATTATATCTTAGGTATAGATAACGAAAGAAGAATTTACACGGCAACAAGCCTTAATGTTGACCGAATATTAATCCACGATAAACATGGAAATTTCCTCTTAGAAATCAAACCGGAGTGTGCCCAATATGGAAAACCGGTCAGCAGCATTTACGATGAGTTGTTAGTGCATCCTGTATATATAACCGAAGATGGCCATATTTTTATTATGATCCAAAGCGAAGAGGGTACCTTTATTGTAAGGTATACACATTCTGCCTGAGAACATAGTATTTTTTAGGAAGTCACTAAAACGCTTATTTATTGCTTTACTTTTGACATAGAGATTGCATATGATAAGAAGCAGAATAACTTAGTGTGTGACAGAAAGAAGGGTTCCAGTGTCTGACTATTACATAAACTTAATGAATCAGTCGATCAAAAAACTGTTCCGGAATGCCTTGCAAATTTCCATTAAAGATCCGCGCCTCGCGGTGTTTATCGTCAAGACCATCATCGCCCAGAACAGGGCTGCTAAGTTGCGGGGGCAGATGGAACAAAACGGTATACATGTTCCACCGTTTATGATCGTAAGTATCACCAAAAAGTGTAACTTGCGGTGTCAAGGATGTTACGCCCTGGCACAACCGGCCAATCCGGAGCAAGAACTAAGCATGGCCCGGCTGAAAGGGATTATGGAAGAAGCGAGGGAGCTTGGTACCTCCATTGCTCTGATCGCCGGCGGCGAGCCCTTGACCCGGCCGGAGTTTCTGGATCTGTGTGGAGCATTTCCCGAGATCATCTTTCCGTTCTTTACCAACGGCCTCTTAATCCAGGGCGAACTGAGTGCGAAAATCAGACGTTTCCGGAATCTTGTCCCGGTGATCAGCTTAGAGGGGTATGAGGACCAAACAGATCGCCGCCGCGGGGAAGGAGTTTACCGGGGTGTCCTGGCGACTATGGCGCAATTAAAGCGGAGAAATATCTTTTTCGGGACCTCCTTGACCATTACCCGCCAGAATTTTGGATCGGTAACCGAGGGTAAGTTCCTCCGTGATCTGGTGGACCAAGGTTGCAAGATCTTCTTTTTTGTCGAGTACGTTCCGGTGGAAGAAGGAACCGACGAGCTGGTCCTGACTGATGAGCAAAGGAAACTGCTCCCGGAATTGATGGTTGATTTGCGCCGTCAATACCCTGCGCTCTTCATTGCCTTCCCCGGTGATGAGGAAGCCTTCGGCGGTTGTCTGGCAGCCGGGCGCGGCTTTATCCATATTAATCCTGAAGGCAACTTGGAACCCTGTCCTTTTGCCCCTTATACGGATACCAATTTGGCCAATCTGTCCTTGAAAGAAGCGCTGAACTCGGAGCTGCTAAAGGCAATCCGGGAAAACCATGACCAATTAACAGAAACCAAGGGTGGCTGCGCCCTCTGGGAACACCGGGAATGGGTTAAATCGCTGATCAAAGCGGAATAGGGTGGTCTCCAATTCCTCTGTCATCATTTCTTAGTGATACAAAACTTTCACAGCTAATCGTAATATTCACCCACAAGTTAAATAGTCTGCCGACGAATAGCGGTAAAATCCTGTTCACCATCGACTTTAACCGCACCTTGTAGCGATGTTATTCCCTTTCTTTCAAATACCACCGTCACCGTGGTTCCCTTTCCGGGCGTGCTGGACAGCTCAAGCCGGGCGTTATGAAATTCGGCGCTGTGTTTGACAATGGAGAGACCCAGCCCGGTGCCGCCAGTATCTCGGGAATGGGACTTATCAACGCGGTAAAAGCGTTCAAAGATCCGGCTTTGGTGCTCTAGGGGGATGCCAAGACCGTCGTCGGCAACGGTTAAGCGAACCTGCTCGGCGGAAACGCCGACCTTTACATCCACCGTACCTTGTTCCTTATTATATTTGATGGCGTTATCACACAGGTTATAGACCATTTCCTCCAGGATTGGTTTGACCCCAGAGATGATGGCTTTTTCTCCACTGACGGAGAGGGTGATCTGTTTCTGCTCGGCGACGGGAGCTAATCTTTGGACAGCGTCCTGTGCTACGGCTAATAAATCAATTTCCTCAAA
>DOID01000148.1:3608-12909 GCA_003511465.1 Bacillota bacterium
ATTAAATGATTGGCTTCGTTATAGATGCGCTCAGCAGCGAGGGCCAGATCTTCCGGCGCTACCATCCCGTTCTTGATCAGCTCGGCATAACCCAAGATCGAGGTGAGGGGTGTTTTGAGTTCATGGGAGACATTGGCGGAAAACTCGCGACGCATTTTTTCCGCGTTTTGTTTATCGGTAATGTCCCAGATAAAGAGAATAATCCCGCGTACCGGGTCATCATCCTGGACCGGACTGGCCAGTAAATGGAAGGTGTTTTGACCCTTGGTAAAAGTGTCTTCATAGAGCTGCCCGCCCATAGCCGCGTCTACGGCTTTTTGCAGGGCGATGCTGCGGTTCATTGTCGAGATATGCTTGTTGAGATTACTCGTAACGCTAACCCCAAAGATCGCCGCGGCGCTTTTATTGAGCGACAAGATCCGCCCCTTGCTGTTTAAGACAACGATCCCTTCACGAATGTTTTCCGTGATCGCGTTAAACTCTTCCTGCTTCTCCCGGAGCTTTTTGAATTGATGGTCGATCTCCTCATTCTGCTTGGCCATCCGCGACAGCAGCGGCGATAATTCATCATAAACCTCATTGGCCAGTGGCTGCTCTAAGTTCAGATTATTTAAGGGTACAAGGATCTTCTTCGTCAGTAGGTTGGCGATGGTCATCGTGAGGAGCAAGACCGGCAGTAAAATAAGGATGATATAGGGAATCAGGTCTAATACGGCTTTATAAACACTATTAATGGTGGCGGACACGCGGAGCACGGTACCGTCGTAGAGACGGACGGCCCGATAAAAAGTCTGAGCCCCGAGGGTTTCCGAAAGATGGACGGCTTCGCCGGTACCGCTTTCCAAAGCCGCGGCGATTTCCGGCCTGTTGCCATGGTTTTTCATACTAACGGCCTTTGCCCGATTATCATATAAGACGGTGCCATCTTTGGCGACCCAGGTGATACGGCTCGAGTTACCCTGGTTGGCCATTTCGGAAAAATCTAACTGTCCGTGCTGATTGTAACCGGTGGCCAGGAAAAAAGCTTCATTGCGAATCTCCTGCTGCATGCGGTGATAGAACTCCCGGTAGATCACACCGGTGATCAACAATGAAGTCATTAAAATTGTAATGACGACCAAAAACAGCATGCTGCGGTAAATCCGACTTTTCATTCCTGTCCTCCAATCTTGTAGCCGACCCCGCGCACCGTTTCAATGACTGACCCCGCCTCGCCCAGCTTTTGGCGTAAGGTACGGATATGGACATCCACGGTTCGCGTCTCCCCTTCATAATCATAACCCCATACTTCTTGTAGGAGCTTATCTCGGGTCAGTACAATGCCCTTGTTTTCCAGCAAGTATTTGAGCAGCATAAATTCTTTAAAGGTGAGGGTGACTTCCTCCCCGTCGACCAGGACGGTATGTCGCTCTACATTCATGGTCAACCGACTGGCCGATAATTCGGAGGAATCGTCAACTGAAATACCCGCTCGCCGCAGGACCGCTTTCACCCGGGAAAGGAATTCCATAATGCCAAAGGGCTTGGTAATATAATCATCGGCTCCACTGTCTAAACCCAGCACCTTATCATACTCGGCGCTCTTGGCCGTTAGGATGATGACCGGAATCTCTCTGGTTTTAGCCGAAGCCTTCAGATGATTTAAGATGGCAATGCCGTCTTTACCCGGCAACATGATATCAAGCAGGATCAAAGAAGGCAAACCCCGATCCAAAGCGGCATAAAAGGACTCGCTTTCGCCAAACCCTTGCGCTTCAAAGCCGTTGGTCTTTAAAGCGTAGATAATCAGTTCCCGGATACTACTGTCATCTTCCACACAATAGATCATTTATCTACCCCATTTATATGCCGACCGGTGATGGAAAACTCAACCCATTCGGCAATGTTGGTAGCATGGTCGCCGATGCGTTCAAAGTATTTGGCGATCATCATCAGGTCAATGGCGAATTCGCCGTTGTCGGCATCATCACTGATTAACTTAATCATATCGCGCTTCACGTCATTGAACAATTCGTCAACCACATCATCGTAATTAATTACCGCCCTGGCCAGCTCCAGATCCTGTCGGACAAAGGCGTCGATACTGTCCGTCACCATCTTGATGGTGGCTTCCGCCATCTCGGTAATGTGCTTTGTCTCCGCCGTCGCCGCCTTCACATTGCCCAGCACGGTTATTTCCGAGATGTCGGCGGCCTGATCCCCAATCCGTTCCATATCGGTAATCATCTTCAGGGCGGACGAAATCTGCCGTAGGTCCCTGGCCACGGGTTGCTGCTGCAGGAGAAGTTTCAGGCACAGACTCTCAATCTCCCTTTCCTTCTGGTCGATTACGCCATCGGCGGCAACCGCCTTTTTGGCCAGCTCGAGATCGCCTTCGATCAGCGCTTTTGTCGCATTGGCGATTGCTTCTTCACACAAAGCGCCCATCTGGATCAACTGCGTTTTTAAGAATTCCAGCTGCTCATCGAATTTATTTCTCATCATCCGAACCTCCCCGTAATATAATCCTCCGTCCGTTTATCCTTGGGCATGGAGAACAGCTCTTCCGCACTGGCATATTCAATGACTTCACCGTGGAGGAAAAAGGCCGTTTCATCCGCAATCCTCACGGCCTGCTGCATATTGTGGGTCACGATAATTATAGTATAATTTTTTTTCAATTCAACAGCAAGATCTTCGATTTTGGCTGTGGAAATCGGATCTAGGGCTGAGGTCGGCTCATCCATCAACAGGACTTCTGGCTGTACCGCCAGAGCCCTGGCAATGCAAAGCCGCTGCTGCTGCCCGCCGGAGAGTTCTAAAGCGCTTTTCTTTAAGCGATCCTTTAACTCCTCCCAAATCGCCGCTTTCTGCAGTGATTTCTCGACGAGATCATCTAATTGCACCTTGGCGCGGATACCATGGGTACGCAGGCCAAACGCCACATTATCGTAAACGCTCATCGGAAAGGGATTCGGCTTTTGAAAGACCATCCCCACCCGTTTTCGCAAGAGATTTATATCCATAGCGCTGTAAATATCCTCATCATCCAGGTGAATAGAACCGGTAATGCGACACCCTTCGATCAGGTCATTCATGCGGTTCAGGCATTTCAGCAGGGTTGATTTTCCACAGCCGGATGGGCCAATCAAAGCGGTAATTTGGTTGGCTTTAATCTTCAGATTGACATTTTTTAAGGCCTGGAAATCACCGTAATATAAATCCAGATCTTGGATGTGGATTTTATCCATAGGTTCTCCTTTCTGTGCTTAAGATCATACTAGAAGCATCAGACTTTCGATAATTTTTTGGCTGCAAACTCGGAAAGTCCGTTGATTATAACAACAATTCCTAATAAGACCACCGCGGTAGCTGCCGCCTGGTTTACATATAGCCCTTCGCTACTCAGCACATACATGTGCACCGACAAGGTTCGGGTGGAATCAAAGAGCAAGTCCTTGCCCTGGGGGATTTCCGCGACGGTTCCAGCCGTATAGATCAACGCCGCCGTCTCCCCGACAATCCGGCCTACGCCTAAGATGATGCCGGCCAAAATACCGGGAGTGGCCGAAGGGAGCACGATTTTGAAGACAGTCCGCAACTTGCCGGCGCCAAGGGCAAAACTGCCTTCCCGGTAAGCATCGGGCACTGCTTTCAATGCTTCCTCCGCGGTCCGCATGATCAGCGGCAGAATCATGATTGACAGGGTAAAGGCGCCGGCCAGGAGGGACATGCCCCAGCCGAGGGCGGTGACAAAGAACAAGAGACCAAAGAGGCCATAGACAATAGAAGGAATCCCGGACAGGGTCTCGGCGGTGAGTCGAATCATGCCTACAAACCGGTTCCCTTTTTTCGCGTATTCCACTAGATAAATAGCGGAAAAAATACCGACCGGAGCGGAGATTAGCAGGGCGATTAGGGTCATGAGCACTGTATTGATCAGCGCCGGCATCAGCGACACATTCACTGAATTGTATTCCCAGGCAAAGAGCGACAGCTTGAGGTGGGGGATCCCCTTAACCATGATATAACCAATGATAAATAGTAAAATTCCGATGGTCAGCATGGTCGCGAGCATCACCAGCAGAAACAGTATTAGAGATAGGGGGCTCCGTTTATAAGCGTCGATTTTTTGCTTAATGGATCTTTTGTTGATCGACTCCATCAACCAGCCCTCCTTTTCAGCAGTGATAATGCCAAATTTATCAGCAGGATAAAGACAAACAGGACAACTGCGGTGGCAATCAGCGCCTCTCGATGTAGATCCGCCGCATAACCCATCTCAATAACAATGTTGGCTGTTAGAGTCCGGACGCCTTTTATAATTCCCGCCGGCATTCTGGCCTGATTTCCCGCCACCATGATTACCGCCATGGTCTCACCGATGGCCCGGCCAATGCCAAGCACAACAGCAGCCATGATTCCTGATTTGGCTGCCGGAAGCAATACAAAGAAGATGCTTCGTTCATGACTTGCCCCTAGGGCCAGCCCGCCTTCATAATAGCTTTGTGGAACCGCCCTGATCGCCGACTCACTTACCGTGGTGATCGTCGGCAGAATCATAATACCCAGTAGAATAGATGCTGTTAGCATGCTACTGCCGGTACCCCCAAAGGTGTCGCGGATGAAGGGTACGATCACAACGAGCCCAAAAAATCCGTAGACAACGGAAGGAATCCCAGCCAGCAGGTTGATGGCCGGCTTGAGGATACGATACAACTTGTCAGGACAATACCAGGCCATGAAGATGGCAGTCAAAAGCCCAATCGGTACCCCAATGAGCACCGCCCCTGCCGTCACATAGATGCTGCCTAAGATCATCGGATAAATCCCATAAGATGGAGGGATGTTATTGGGCTTCCAGGTTCTGCCCAAGAGAAAATCGAAGACCCCGATTTTGGCCATGGCCGGAATGCCGTTCACAAACAAGAACAGACAAATGAGGATAACAGCCAGAATGGAAGTACTGGCTGCCACAAAGAAGATAGCTTTCATAATGCTTTCTTGGTATTTAGTCATCGCGTCTACCCCTTAAAAGCCGACGCCGCCGCTACGGTTGAAGCAAGGCGACGACGGCTTATGCTTGGTTTTACTGAGCTATTTAAGCTGGTTCCAAGAAGTAACTTCCCCCTTGAACACGCGCTTAATTTGGTCGCTGGTGAGATTGTCCACGGAATTTTCTCGATTCGCAATGATCGCAATTCCGTCCAGTGCAATCACGGTCTCATCCAAGTTTCGAAGTTCACTTTCTTTCAGGCCTCGGGAGGCCATCCCGATATCACAGGTTCCTTCCATCGCCGAGTTCATCCCGGTGGTAGAGTCGCTAAGCTGAATATCGATCTGGGCCTGGGTATTCAGTTTTTGGTACGCTTCTTTCAACTTCTCCATGACTGGTGTGACCGAAGAGGAGCCCGCCACCACAATTTTCCCCGCCGGTTTGCTACCGCTATAGGGCCCTGCTTGCGTGACAGCAATATAACCACTCTCTTCGACAACCTTTTGACCATCACTGCTCAGAATAAAGCTGATAAAATCCTGGGCCAGCGCGCTGATATCTGCTTTGGTGGCGATATTGAAAGGCCGGAATCCCTTATAATCATTGCTTTTAATATTTTCCACGGTTGCTTCCACGCCATCCACTTTCAACGCTTTGACGGTGTTATTCAAAGAGCCCAGGGAGATATAGCCGATGGCATTTTTATTCCCTGCCACTGTGGTCATTACTACTGATGTGCTGTTGACAATAGTTGCCTCGTCCGTGGTATGATCGACCTTATTGCCACTGGCATCCTTCTCCTCAATGCCAAACAGTTCAATAAAGGCCCCTCTTGTTCCCGAACCGTCCTCCCGGGAGACCACGACGATGTCGCCAGTATTTCCCCCACCGAAGCACCCGGCAAGAACGACGGCAAAAAGAACCATCACCAGGATTAATCCCGTTCTAATTTTCATGCTTGTTCTCCTTTCCTTTTTCTTGACCCTCTACCAAATGTACCACTCTAAACTTAGCGCACCTAAGTTAAAGGCATGGGCAAGCTGATGTAAAATCTAAATCAAATTAAAAAAACCACCCCCCATTTCCGGTTGGTGGTTATTATTCCCTATAATGAACCCATAGGGGTGAGACACAAAAATAAAAAAGTAAGTTATAATGAAANNGATGTAAAATCTAAATCAAATTAAAAAAACCACCCCCCATTTCCGGTTGGTGGTTATTATTCCCTATAATGAACCCATAGGGGTGAGACACAAAACTAGCCAGCCTCTTCGAAGACCCGCAGATGTGTTACTCATTGATAAAGATCCAAACTTTTAGTAGCAATAATATCAGCCCCTGTTTGCAGAATATCCTTCACAATTACCTCTCCTGCTGTCACCGGGGCTTCTACCTCAATCCGGCGTAAGTGCCGGACGCACTCGCCAATTTTATCCTTCGGGATAGGCTTTGACGTCCGTACTGAAATTAGAGCATACATGGCGTTTTTGATGGAAACAGTCGTTGTGACGGTCCGGGTAGGATTGATGCATTCTGCTTCGGCATATTCCTTCCCTTTTCGGCAAGTATCTCCGGTAACATTAGTCACCTTTCCTGCTTCAACCGTCACGGTCAAAGGACAACCCATCGGACAGCCGATGCAGATTATTTCCTTATTCATTTTCGTCCTCATCCTCCTTCCGCACGCTAATGGTGAGTACAAGGTCAGAAGCGCTCTCTCCCGTACCGATCGCCGCCAAAAGCTCTTCCTTTTTCACCTTAATCTCCTGCATTTCTCCTGGCACCAGGATCCTTCTTTTCCTCACGCGGATTACTTTCGTCTTAGTATCAGTAGCCAAGGAGACTTCCAACCGCTTGTCTTTATACACCTCTTTTACACGGAAGGATAAGGCAAGCTCGTCTGCCATCTGTTGGGCATGGATGATCTGCGGTACAACATAGGATACGCCCTGCCCTGCTTTTGTTTTAAGCTTTAGGGTTGCTGCTTTCTTTTGCTCCAGGATATACCGGGCGGCGCTACGGCCGGCAATTTCACTTTCCCTGGTAACATTATCCACCAAATCATGGACATGCACCACATTTCCGCCGGCAAAGATCCCTTCCACGGAAGTCGCCATGCCCTCGTCGACCACCGGTCCATTGGTGGCCGGATCAAGCTCAAGCCCGACCTGTTTGGAGAGTTCATTCTCGGGAATCAACCCGACAGACAGCAGTAATGTATCGCAGGTTACTTTCCGTTCCGTGCCCGCCTTTGGTTTTTTTGTCTCAATATCCACCTCGGCGATGGTTACCCCTGTGATCCGATCTTGACCGTGAATACCAACAACCGTGTGGTTAAACAGCAACGGAATCTCAAAATCCTGTAAACACTGGACGATATTGCGCGTTAACCCACTCGAATAAGGAAGCAGCTCTAAAACCATTTTTACTTTGGCCCCTTCTAGCGTAAGCCTTCTGGCCATAATCAGGCCGATATCGCCCGAACCCAGGATGACAACTTCTTTTCCCGGTATGTATCCTTCCATATTCACAAAACGCTGGGCGGTGCCGGCGGTAATAACACCGGCCGGACGGGTCCCCGGGATCAAGATCGCCCCCCGCGTTCGCTCCCGACAGCCCATCGCTAAGACAACGGCTTTCGCTTTGATCATTAGAAGGCCGTCTTCTTTATTGACCGCCACCAGGGTTTTATCTTGAGTAATTTGCAGAACCATCGTATTCAGCTTGAAGGTAATTCCATAGGCTTTCACCTTCTTAATGAACCGGGCGGCATATTCTGGGCCGGTCAAGTCTTCACGAAAGTAAAACATCCCGAATCCAGTGTGAATACACTGCTCAAGAATTCCCCCCATCTCCCGGTCCCGCTCAATAAGGATGATTTTTTTGACACCAGCCTCATAGGCAGCAGCAGCCGCTGCCAGGCCGGCAGGGCCGGCGCCAATCACCGCCAAATCATAGGCTTCCATTTTTGCCGCCTCCTTTTTCTTCCTTTAGTTCAGGCGTCTTGGTGTTAGCGGCCAGCAGATATGAAGTTCCACCGTGTTTTGTAACTTGGTTCAGCGGAATCTTTAACTCCCTAGCTAAAATCTCCATTACCCTGGGACTACAAAAACCCCTCTGACATCTGCCCATTCCTGCTCTAGTGCGACGCTTAACCCCATCTAAATCTCTGGCGCCTAAAGGCCGGCGAATTGACGCAATAATTTCACCTTCGGTAATCGTCTCACAGCGACAAATAACCCGACCATAGCTTGGATCGCGCTTGATCAATTTATTTTGTTCGTCGGGAGATAGCTCGTTGAACCGGATTAACGGCGGTCGATAAGGATTAAAATTTGTTTTCTTTTTACACTTTAAACCTTCAACCGCCAAGATCTCTCTAACCATTTTCGCCACGGCCGGCGCGGCGCTAAGTCCCGGCGACTCAATTCCGGCGGCGTGAATCAACCCTTTGACTCTGGTATCCGCATTGATCAAAAAATCCCCCATCGGCGGTACCGCCCTTAATCCGGCAAAAGATGTGATCGTTTTTTGCGGCGCAAAAGAAGGGATCGATTTTTTAGCGCCGGCAATTATTTCTGCAAGACCTTCTGCCGTGATCCTAGTATCTTGCTTATCCTCAATATTGTGGGCATTTGGCCCAATCAACAGATTACCGTCGATCGTAGGCGCAACCAAAATTCCCTTCCCCATTTTGGTCGGCACCTGAAAAATTACGGTTCTGACCAAATTTCGCTGGTCTTTATCTAAAATACAATACTCGCCCTTGCGGGGAGTCAGGAAAAAGGAATCTCCACCCGCCATTTGACTAATGGCGTCAGCCTGAACCCCGGCGGCATTCACAATATATTTTGTTTCGAATAAAGCGCGGTTCGTTTTTAGGACGAAGCGAGGTTCGCCCGGCCGCATTGCATAAACGGCTTTAACCTCGGTGTCAAAGAAAAAATCAACCCCGTTCGTATAGGCGTTTTCCGCCAGCGCAATGGTTAAAGTAAAGGGACAGATAATTCCGGCCGTCTTAGCGTATAAAGCAGCCACCGCTTGTTCGGCAAGGTATGGTTCCAGCGCCCGTAACTCTTCCCCAGCAATAATGCGCATTTCTGGCGTTTTGTTTTTCATCCCTTTTTCGTAAAGGACGTTCAGGTCGGCGACTTCTTTTTCATCAAAAGCCACCACGATTGAACCGACCCGCTTGAACGGGATGGATAATTCTTTACAAACTGTTGTATATAAGAAATTCCCCTCTAGATTTAGTTTCGCTTTTAAACTTCCGGGGGAAGCGTCATAACCGGCATGCACGATGGCGCTGTTTGCCTTCGAAGTCCC
>DOID01000148.1:13069-15240 GCA_003511465.1 Bacillota bacterium
GACAATTCCCGGGCTATACTACAGCCGATGATGCCTCCCCCGATGATCGCCACGTCATACATGAGGTGTCCCCCTTTTTATAAGAGTGGTTAAAAAAGAGAACCATATCTAAATAGCATAGTAATGCATATTAAGAGACACGGTTCTCTACTACTCCACCCATTTATGAATTTGTTAACCCTTTACTTTTCCCAATCCATGGCTCGGCCAACGGCCTTTTTCCATCCGGCGAAGAGGTGCTCCCTTGTTTCCGCCTCCATCTGCGGCTGGAATTTTCTTTCGATTGCCCAGTTGCCGGCGATCTCTTCCTTATTTGACCAGTACCCCACGGCCAAACCGGCCAAGTACGCCGCGCCCAGCGCCGTAGTCTCACTCACCACTGGCCGTTCGACCGGCACTCCTAAGATATCGCTTTGGAATTGCATCAGGAAGTTATTCCGGACAGCGCCACCGTCCACTTTTAACATAGATAGCTTTATTCCGGAGTCTTTCTCCATCGCTTCGAGCACATCACGGGTTTGATAGGCAATCGCTTCAAGCGCGGCGCGAATGATGTGTTCCCGCTTGGTTCCTCTCGTCAATCCCACGATGGCCCCACGGGCATACATATCCCAGTACGGCGCGCCCAATCCCACAAAGGCCGGAACCAGATAAACCCCGTCGGTATCATCAACCTTGGTGGCATAAACTTCACTCTGAGGTGCATTGTCGATAATCTTTAATTCATCCCGGAGCCACTGCACCACAGCACCGGCAATAAAGATGCTTCCCTCTAGCGCATATTCTACCTTGTTGTCAACGCCCCAGGCGATCGTCGTTAATAAGCCGTTTTTCGAGGGAACAGCTGTTTCTCCGGTGTTCATCAGCATAAAACAGCCGGTGCCGTAGGTGTTCTTCGCCATTCCCTGTTCATAACAGGCCTGGCCGAACAAGGCTGCCTGCTGATCCCCGGCAATTCCGGCAATGGGGATTTCCGACCCAAAGATTAGCGGATCCGCAGATCCGTATATGTGACTGGAGGGTTTAACCGTTGGCAACATTGACCTTGGAATATCCAATTCAGCAAGGATCTCATCATCCCAATCAAGATCATAAATATTGAAAAGCATCGTCCGGGAAGCATTGGAGTAGTCAGTGACATGGACTTTCCCCTTGGTCAGATTCCAAACCAACCACGTATCAACGTTCCCAAAGAGTAAATCACCTTGCTCCGCCCGCGCTCTGGCACCCTCCACATTGTCTAAGATCCATTTAATCTTGGTCCCGGAAAAATAGGCGTCGATCACCAGCCCCGTCTTTTTCTGGATTTTCTCCACCCAACCCCGATCCTTGAGGTCATCGCAGATCGGTGCCGTTCTCCTACACTGCCAAACAATCGCGTTATAAATTGGTTTACCGGTTTTTCTGTCCCAAACCAAGGTGGTTTCCCGCTGGTTAGTGATGCCAATGGCGGCAATTTTGTTGGCACTAACCCCGGTTTTTTTCAAAACTTCCCTGGCCACCTCCACCTGGGTATTCCAGATATCGTCTGGATTATGCTCTACCCATCCGGCCTTTGGATAAATCTGCTCAAACTCTTGATTTTGGGAACCAATCAATTTACCATCATGGTCAAAGACAATTGCGCGAGAACTAGTTGTCCCTTGATCCATTGCTAAAATATATTTATCCATCACTTTCCTCCTTTTCCTCGTTTAATAATTCGACATCCTACTGAAAAAACACTACATTTTTTATTTGTTATCGTTCATTTACCGATCACGCCCAAAACAATACCTCCGAAGATCCCACCTAGAATAACGGCAATCAAGGTTGGCAAGGATTTACCTGCTTTTCCCCCATTATAAAGAGAATTCACATAGACTCCTGTCCCAGCGGCCCAGGCCATATCGACCCATGGGGCATTATTTCCCTGCACGATCAGATTGTTGACCACTGTTTGCGTAGTGGAAATACCCACGCCTGGGAGAGCATGGTTGATCGTCCACATCGTCCCAACGATAAACCCGGCCGCGATCCACCCTCCCATTGGACCATATTTATCCACCAACTTTCCCCAACACATGCAGATCAAAAAGGGAAAAGTAAAAGCGCCAACCAAGCTAGTAAATATTCCAGCACTCGACATTAATACCACCTCCTGTACCTTTTTCTAACTACACGGTCGCTTT
>DOID01000083.1:0-340 GCA_003511465.1 Bacillota bacterium
TAACGGTAGAACGACCTAATGATGATGGTTATTACCGATCATTACACGGGTTGACCCGTAGTTTAATTGCGAATATGGTTGAAGGGGTCACGAAGGGATTTACGAAGACCCTGGAGATTAACGGTGTTGGTTACCGGGCTGCCATGCAAGGGAAGAAATTGGTGCTGACCATCGGTTATTCACACCCGGTGGAATTTGACGCCAGACCCGGAATCGAGTTTGAAGTACCAGCGCCGAACCGAATTATCGTTAAAGGCGCGGATAAACAGCAAGTCGGGCAAACGGCCGCTGAGATTCGTGGCGTTCGTCCCCCGGAACCTTATAAAGGCAAGGGGATTAA
>DOID01000083.1:503-2630 GCA_003511465.1 Bacillota bacterium
AAATAGTCCGCTGAAAGGAGTGGAAATTCGTGTTTAAGAGAGCTAATCGGAAGGAAGCGCGAGTCAGACGTCATGTTCGGCTCCGGAAAAAGTTGTCCGGAACTACGGAACGTCCCAGGCTGTCGGTTTATAGAAGTCTTCACCATATATATGTGCAGATTATCGATGATGTCCAGGGCCAAACCCTACTGTCCGCTTCCACCGTTGATCCGGAAGTCCGTGCGCAGCTTAATGGGCACGGCAGCAATATCGAGGGCGCGAAAGTAATCGGAAAGCTGATCGCCCAAAAAGCTCAGGATAAAGGCATTAAAAAGGTTATTTTTGACCGCGGCGGCTATGATTATCACGGACGGGTGGCGGCTTTAGCGGATGCGGCGCGCGAGAACGGATTGGAGTTTTAAGTAAAGGAGGGATACGATGAAACGGATTAACCCAAAAGATCTGGAGCTAACAGAGCGCGTGGTCTTCATCAATCGGGTCGCCAAGGTTGTTAAAGGTGGACGTCGATTTAGCTTCAGCGCTTTAATGGTGGTTGGAGACGGGCAAGGAAATGTAGGAGTTGGACTCGGCAAAGCCGGGGAAGTTCCAGAGGCCATCCGTAAAGGTGTTGAGGATGCCAAGAAGAAAATGTTTGCAGTACCAATGGTCAACACTACGATCCCCCATCCGATTGAGGGTAGATTTGGTGCCGGTAGAGTCGTCCTCAAACCGGCGGCGCCTGGTACCGGTGTGATCGCCGGCGGACCGGTGCGTGCCGTTTTGGAGCTGGCCGGAATTCGTGATATTTTGACCAAGTCGATTGGTTCGTCCAACCCCTTGAATGTGGTTAATGCTACCGTGGCTGGGTTGCAGTCATTAAAACGGGCCGAAGATGTGGCAGCTTTACGAGGTCTGCCGGTAGAAAAAGTGCAAGGCTAAGGGGTGGTTTAAATTGCCAAATAAAGAAAAGAACCTGGTTGTTACCTGGAAACGGAGTGCAATCGGTCGAAAAAAGGACCAGAAAGCAACGATTGCCGCCCTTGGGCTCCGTCGGTTGAACCAAACGGTAGTCGTACCCAGTAACCCGGTAATGCTAGGGATGATTAAAAAAGTTGAACATTTAGTGGAAGTTACAGAGGAATAGGAGGTGCCAACATGAGGCTTGAGGATTTAAGACCGGCATCAGGGTCAAGAACCACACCTAAACGGGTCGGACGGGGGATTGGCTCCGGGCTGGGGAAAACCTCCGGGAAGGGTCATAAAGGCCAGAAGGCACGCTCCGGTGGGGGTAAAGGTCCGGCTTTTGAAGGCGGTCAAACCCCTTTGCAGCGTCGTCTCCCGAAACGGGGTTTTAAGAATATCAACCGTAAAATCTGGGCAGAGGTAAACCTTGACCGTTTGAATGATTTTGCGGATGGGACTGAAGTTACCCCAGAACTTTTAATCACGAACGGCTTGATCAAGAAAGTGTATGACGGGGTGAAAGTATTAGGCCGCGGTGAATTGGAGAAGAAACTGACCGTAAAAGCCCATGCTTTTACCGGATCAGCCACCACGAAGATCGAGGCGGCCGGCGGAAAAGCTGAGGTGATATAAGATGTGGGAATCTTTAAAGACCGCTTTTCGTATTCCGGAGATTCGGAAGAAATTTTACTGGACCATCTTTTTACTGGCGGTTTTCCGCTTGGGTTCTTATATCGTCGTCCCAGGGATGAATCCCTATAATTTCGGGGAGAATAACATCTTTAATCTCCTGGATATGTTTTCCGGAGGAGCGCTTAGTAATATGTCCGTTTTTGCCTTAGGGGTGCAGCCTTATATTACGTCTTCCATTATCATGCAGCTGTTAACCATGGTCATCCCCAGTTGGCAAGAACTTTCAAAAGAAGGGCAAGAAGGGCAAAAAGTCCTGGCCCGCTATACGAAGTATGCCACCGTGGTGTTGGGTTTAGTGCAGGCGTTGGCGATCACCATGGGCTTTCGTCAGGCGATGGAAGACCCAAATAGTACAGCTTCGTTAATTACGGTTGTGTTAACGATGACGGCGGGTACGGTCTTCTTAACCTGGCTGGGCGATATCATTTCCGAACGGGGAATCGGGAACGGTGTTTCTATGCTGATCTTTGGCGGGATTGTCGCTCGTTTTGT
>DOID01000083.1:2897-4564 GCA_003511465.1 Bacillota bacterium
CAGGTTGGCGTGATCCCGGTGATCTTTGCTTCATCGGTACTGGCTTTTCCGATGACGATCGCCAGTTTTCTCTCTCCGGAAGGCGGTTTTTATAAGTTCGTGCAAAGATTTTTCTATCCGGGGCAGCCAATCTATCTAGTGATTTACGCGGTCTTCATCTTTCTTTTCTCCTATTTTTATACGGCTGTTACTTTCAACCCGGCGGATGTGGCCGATAATTTAAAGAAATACGGCGGGTTTATTCCGGGAATTCGTCCGGGGCGGCCAACTGCTGAATATTTGGATAAGGTGTTGACCCGGATTACTTCGGCTGGCGCGCTCTTTTTGACTATTGTGGCACTCCTTCCGTATTTGCTTGGTCCCTTAACCGGGATTAGCCAGATTGGCTTCGGCGGTACCAGTTTATTGATCGCCGTTGGGGTAGCTATTGACACGATGAAGCAGATCGAAGGGGAGCTGGTCATGCGCCAGTATGAAGGATTTTTAAAGTAGTCAAAGTAGGTGAAATTTTTTGCAGTTGATACTACTAGGTCCTCCGGGGGCCGGGAAAGGCACACAAGCAACAAGAATTGGTGAAGAGTTTGGTATTCCGCCGATCTCGACCGGGGATATGTTCCGGGAAGCAATCAAAAAGAAAACTCCTTTAGGGGAAGAAGTTGCCCAATATATCCAGGCGGGCGAATTAGTCCCCGACGAATTGGTCCTGGGGATTGTCCGTGATCGGCTGGCACAGCCCGATACGGCAGTCGGCTTTCTCCTGGACGGGTTTCCGCGGACATTACCGCAAGCAGTTGTCTTGGACCAGTATTTAACGGAAAAAGGGCAAAAGTTGACGGTAGTAATTGACATTGAGGTTGATCCGGAGATTCTAGTGATGCGCCTTTCCGGGCGGCGGATCTGCCAGGAATGCGGTGCGGTTTACCATATTTTAACCAAAAAAGAACAGCAAGCCGGGATTTGTGACCATTGCCAAGGCCGTCTGATTCAACGGGAAGATGACTATGAAGCAACGGTCCGTAACCGGCTGACGGTTTATACGAATCAGACCGCTCCGTTGATTAAATATTATCGCGACGCTGGATTGTTACTCCAGATCGATGGGGCGCAGCCGATTTCCGCTGTTTACCAGGGAATTATCACCGGGATCCGCCAGCGGCTGGGACAATGATTACAAGAAAATCCGCCTTTGAGCTTAATCGGATGCGGAAAGCCGGCGAAATTACGGCGCAGATTTTAAGTCAGGTTGCTTCGGTGATCACGCCCGGAATGACCACGAAGGAACTGGATGTTCTGGCAGAGACGGCGGCCAAGGAATTTCAGGTTAAACCGGCGTTCAAGGGATATCAGGGCTTTCCGGCGAGCATTTGTACCTCAGTCAATGAACAAGTAGTACACGGCATTCCCGGACCGCGACAGTTAAAAGCAGGGGATATTGTGGGATTGGATTTCGGGGTTGTCTATAAAGGGTACTACGGCGATGCGGCAGTCACAGTAGGAGTAGGAGAAGTTGCTCCAAAGCATCGGAGGTTAATGACGGTAACACGAGAGGCCTTGTGGCAGGGGTTAAATCAGGCGCGGGCCGGTAATCGTTTGTCGGCAATCTCCCGTGCGATTCAGGATCACGTGGAGAAGAACGGGTTTTCGGTGGTTAGAGATTTTGTTGGTCA
>DOID01000083.1:4793-11332 GCA_003511465.1 Bacillota bacterium
GCGGTTGAGCCGATGGTTAATTCAGGGGCTTTTCAGGTCAAGGTGGACCCGACGGACCGCTGGACGGTAACGACGCTGGACGGGTCTTACTCAGCCCATTTTGAGCATACCGTACTGGTGACGGCCGGGGATCCGGAGATCTTAACAAAAGTCAAGGAAGACCAGGGGGATAACGGGGGAATGGTTCGATGGTAAAAACGACGGTGACCGAACCCTGTTTAGGGCAGAAAGTCCGCTCCAAGCAGGGCAGAGATGTAGGAAATGTTTTTCTCATCGTCGAAGTGCTAAGCAGTGAATATGTTTTGGTGGCTGATGGTCAAACCCGATCCATCGACAGACCAAAAAAGAAAAACCGGAAACACCTCTCACTTACGCTTCAGGTAGCCGAAGAGATCGCAGCAAAGCTGACTACCGGAGATCGGGTCACAGATGAAGAGATCGTCGACGCTATCCGGCGTTTGGGGGAAAATTAAAGGAAGGAGAGGTTGCTTTGGGAAAAGATGATATTATCGAAGTTGAGGGGACAGTAGTTGAGCCGTTACCAAATGCAATGTTTCGGGTGGAATTGGCCAATGGGCATAAAGTGTTGGCTCATATTTCCGGGAAGATGCGGATGAATTTCATTAAAATTCTTTCTGGGGACCGGGTGATGGTAGAATTATCACCTTACGATTTAACCCGCGGTCGTATTATCTATCGATATAAATGATCCTTCTTTGCATTTTCCCTCGTTTTAGGTCGTCATTCAATTAACAAATTCAGGAATTGTCTATTCTCTTGATCCGAGGTAGTTAAGCAATTCCCTTAAATGTGAGGAGGTACACCATTGAAAGTTGCGCCGTCAGTGAAACCAATGTGTGAGCATTGTAAGATTATCCGTCGAAAAGGACGGGTTATGGTAATTTGCATTAATCCGAAGCATAAACAGAAACAGGGTTAATAAGGAGGGAAGCAGATGGCACGTATTGCCGGAGTGGATTTACCAAGGGATAAACGGTTGGAAGTTGCGTTGACTTATATTTATGGTATTGGTTTAACCTCATCCCAAGCGATTCTGGCCAAAACGGGGGTTAGTCCCGATACCAGAGTGCGGGATCTGACTGAAGAAGAAATTTCAAAATTACGTGAAGTGATCGACCATGAATACAAGGTGGAAGGGGACCTCCGCCGCGAAGAGAGCATGAATGTTAAACGGTTGATCGAGATTGGAAGTTACCGTGGGCTCCGTCACCGCCGCGGCTTGCCGGTACGGGGACAACGGACGAAAACCAACGCCCGATCCAGAAAAGGCCCCATCAAAACAGTAGGACGTAAGCGAAAAGCATAAAGGAGGGATGACCAATGGCGTCTCCGCGTAAAGGGACCAGAGGAAAAAGAAGAGAAAAGAAGTATGTAGAGAACGGTGCCGCGCATATCAGATCTACATTTAACAATACACTGATTACCATTTCCGACCAAAACGGGAATGTTCTATCCTGGTCTTCGGCCGGATCACAGGGTTTTAAAGGTTCGCGGAAGAATACTCCGTATGCGGCCGGGATGGCTGCTGAAGTCGCCGCCAAAGCTGCGATGGAATATGGTCTGAAACAGGTCGAAGTTTTTGTTAAAGGACCGGGTGCCGGCCGTGAGGCAGCGATTCGCTCCTTGCAAGCAGCCGGATTGGAAGTTAGTATGATTAAAGATGTTACCCCGATTCCCCATAACGGTTGCCGTCCACCAAAACGGCGTCGTGTCTAACTAGAGGAGGTGTAAAAACTAGATGGCAAGATATGTCGGTTCAGTATGTAAAATGTGTCGTCGGGAAGGGGAGAAACTGTTTCTGAAAGCCGATCGTTGTCTTTCGGATAAGTGCAGTTTTAACCGGCGGAGCTATGGCCCTGGACAACACGGACAAGGACAGGCTAGAAGAAAACAATCCGAATACGGTTTGCAGCTTCGGGAAAAACAGAAATTGCGCCGGATTTACGGAATTTTGGAAGCCCAGTTTGCCCGTTATTTTGAGATCGCAGAACGCAAAAAAGGGATTACCGGTGAGAATCTACTGCAAATCCTAGAAACCCGTTTGGATAACGTTGTTTATCGCTTAAGAATGGCCGGCTCGCGGCGAGAAGCCCGTCAATTGGTCAGACATGGTTTCTTCCGCGTTAATGACCGTAAGGTTAATATCCCTTCTTATCAGGTTAAACCGGGCGATGTCGTTACCCTTAAAGAGAATGCCACAAATTCAGCGTTAATCAAAGGTATTCTTGAGGCAAATAACGGCCAAAATATTCCTGAATGGTTGGAATTGGATACCAATAGTTGGACCGCCCGGGTAAATTCTATACCTTCGCGGGAACAGATCGACATTCCGGTTCAGGAACAACTCATTGTCGAGTTCTACTCCCGTTAACTAATGGTCTGTGCTTAGACCTATGGATAGAAGGGAGGCTTTTGTATGATTGAAATCGAAAAGCCCAAGGTTACCATTGAAGAAATCAAAGATGATCGGTATGGCAGGTTTATCGTTGAGCCTTTAGAACGAGGCTATGGCACAACTTTAGGTAATTCTTTGCGGCGGGTGTTGCTCTCGTCACTACCTGGGGCCGCCGTCGTCTCGGTGAAGATCGAAGGGGTTCTCCATGAGTTCTCCACGATTCCGGGGGTAGTAGAAGATACCGCCGAGATTATTATGAATCTCAAAGAATTACTGGTGAAGATCCACGGTGAAGGCCCGAAAGTTGCCCGCCTGGAAGTGAGAGAGGCCAAAAAGGTTACGGGTGCCGATATTCAAGTTCCAAGTGATGTGGAGATTTTGAATCCGGATCATCAGATCGCCACCGTTAGTGAAGGCGGTAGTCTGGTGATGGAGATCAATTTTGATCAAGGCCGAGGATATGTTTCAGCGGAACGGAATAAAAACCCGGACGATGTGATCGGGGTGATTCCGGTTGATTCTATCTTTACGCCAGTGCACAAAGTGAATTATGTGGTGGAAGATACCCGTGTAGGTCAGATCACGGACTATGATAAACTAGTTCTTGAGTTATGGACCAGCGGAAGTATTAATCCGGTGGAAGCCGTGAGTTTAGCGGCTAAGGTCCTGACCGAACATTTATTGCTCTTTGTCAACCTAAGTGACACCGTAAGCGAAACCGAAATTATGGTGGAGAAAGAAGAAGAATCCAAGGACAAAATCCTGGAAATGAACATCGAAGAGCTAGATTTGTCGGTCCGGTCCTACAATTGCTTGAAAAGAGCCGGAATCAATACGGTGCAAGAATTAACCAAAAAGACTCCGGAGGATATGATGAAAGTGCGGAATCTAGGGAAGAAATCCCTGGAAGAAGTAGAACAGAAATTAGATGCGCTTGGTCTAAGCCTTCGGAAAACGGAAGAATAATTCCTTCCACCAATCTTCTCGTTAAAAACCTTATTTTATAAATTCGGTTCAATTTATCATCCTAAAGGAGGGAATTATCATGACCTTACGACGGTTTGGTCGTCCGATCGGTCATCGAAAAGCGCTTTTTCGTAATTTGATTACCGATCTGATTGACCATGGGAAAATTGAAACTACCGAGGTTAAAGCCAAAGAGATTCGGAAGATGGCGGAAAAAGTGATTGCTTTAGGTAAAAAAGGAGACCTTCATGCCCGTCGTGAAGTAGCGAAGGTGATCACAGACAAAGCCGTCGCTAAAAAACTATTCGACGAAGTCGCTACTCGTTACACCGAGCGAAACGGAGGATACACCCGCGTGGTGAAATTAGGACCCCGGCGTGGGGACGCGGCTCCGATGGCCTTGCTTGAATTAGTCTAAACGATGGAACGTTTCTTCGTTTTAGATGATGTCTCCTACTGCTACCCCGGTACTTCTACGGCCGGGGTTTGTCAGGTTAATTTGGATCTTGAACCAGGAACCTTTCTTGCGGTTCTTGGCGCTAACGGGTCGGGGAAATCAACTCTGGCCCGTTTGTGCTGTGGACTACTAAAACCTTCTTCCGGTCGGGTGCTGGTCGGCGGTTATGCCACGGATCAGGACGAAGAACTAAAATATATCTATGAACAAGTGGGGATCGTTTTTCAGCATCCGGAGAACCAGTTTGTAGCCAGTACCGTGGAACGGGAAATTGCTTTTGGGGTAGAAAACCGTACACTTTCTTCCCAAACGATCCGGACCGTGGTCGATGAAGGCTTAAGCCGTTTCGGGCTTAATGCCTTAAAAACAGCCCAGCCCCAATCCCTGTCGGGGGGCGAGAAACGCTTATTGTCCTTGGCCGATATCTGGGTGTTAAAACCGAAACTAATTATAGTTGATGAACCGTTGGCGATGCTTGATCCAGGGGCGCGTAAGCGCACCACCCATCTTTTAGCGGAACTAAAGACCACGGGCCAAAGTTTAATCTGGTTCACCCACGGCATCGCCCAAGTGAGTGCTGCCGATCGAGTGTTAGTGATGGTAGATGGGCGCGTGGCCTGGAGTGGAACACCGGCGGCGCTGCAGGCGATGCCCGCACAAGCCAGCGCCTGGGGGATTACGCTGCCACCGGCGACGCAAATCGCCTTTGATTTGGGGATTACCAAGCGGGCAATTACAAACGAAAATGAATTGGTGTCAGCCTTATGGAAATAAAATTAGCAGATATCTCCGTCGACTTTAGTCGCAGCGGAGAACAGAAGGAAGAAGCCCTCAAAAAGGTTAGTCTCCGTTTAAAGGCGGGGGAGGCCATTGCTTTACTAGGGCCGATCGGTTCCGGAAAATCAACACTTTTAAGAGTGATTGCCGGATTAATAAAACCGGTCTCCGGTTCCTTAAGTGTCAAGCCACCGGAAGGTACGCTCGGCCTTTCCATCCAGGAACCCCAGCGCGGTTTTTTTGCCGAAACCGTCCGGGAAGAAGTGGCCTTTGGCCCAGAAAACCAGGATCTGCCTTCGGCGGAGGTTGACCTGCGGGTAGATTGGGCTTTAACGGCAGTCAATCTCAACCCAGCGAAATGGGAGGTTTCCCCGCTGCACTTATCCGGGGGGGAACAAAGGCGGGTTGCTTTGGCAGCGACGCTGGCGATGAAACCCCGTTTTTTGTTATTGGATGAGCCGACCATTGGGTTGGACAGTCCAGGGTACCAAGCTTTAACCGCTGTCCTTCAGAAGCTCAAGGCGGAAACAGACATTGGACTTTTGGTGGCCTCTCATGATCCTGATTTTCTTTATGCCCTAACCGAGCGGGTGCTTGTTTTGGTCGGCGGAAAGCTTTACGTTGATACGACCTGGGGAGGTTTAGCCGGACAGGAGGAGGCGTTGGGAAGTTTGGGCCTTCAATTACCGTTTTTACTAAGTCTCCTCCGCCGCTTACAGGAGGCAGGCGCTCCGGTCCAGTCGGCTCAGGACAGGATCGACGGTGCCTGGGCGGAACTAACCCGACTGCGTGGGATAAGGGAAAAGGGGGTGGTCGGCGATGAATAGCTTAAATTATTTCCCTGCCGATTCCTACTGGCATCTCCGGGATCCCCGTTTGAAATTGCTGGTGGTGATTGGCGGGACCACCCTGGCCTTAACAGAAAACCGTCTAGGCGGGCAATTATTCCTTCTAATCGTGGTCGGGGGTCTTTATCTCTCCGCTCAGTTGCCATGGAAGCGGGGCTGGCGAACGCTGCTGACTTTCCGCTGGCTCTTACTGATCACCCTTCTCCTTAATCTGTGGACGGGCCCTCCGGTTACGGCCTTCGCCTATTTGCTCCGTTTAAGCAACATATTACTCCTTAGTTCCTGGCTTTTGGGGGTAACCGAAACGCTGACCTTCATTGCCGGGCTGGAATTACTCCTTCATCCTTTCCGGCGAGTACTGCCGGTGGGCGAGATCGCGATGGTGCTGGGACTGGCTTTAAGCTTTTTCCCTTTATTGCTGGAAGAAGCCGGTGAAATTATGCTGGCGCAACGAGCAAGGGGAGTCAACTTACAGGCGAAATGGTCGAAGAAGATCAGGGGTTTGCTTGCGATGGTGATTCCCCTCTTCATTGCGGCTCTCCGGCGGGCGCTGGCCATTGCCCAAGCGATGGAGGCCCGCGGCTATGTTCCCGGTGCGCCCCGTGGGGCCCTCTATACACCGCAGTGGCAGAAAAAAGATACCCTCAACGCTGTTTTAACTTTACTCCTTGTGTTGGTGTGGTGGGGAGAAAAGTTTGTTCATTAAGGCTTTTTGAACGCAAAAAGCTTTGCAAGGAGGGTCGAGCATGGAGCAGGTTAATGTAAAACTAACGCTGGCCTATGAAGGGACGGACTTCTCCGGTTATCAGCGACAAGCGCAAGGCGAACGGACGGTCCAGGGCGAATTAGAAAAGGCTATTGTCAGCCTTACAGAGGAAGAGCCAAAACTAATTGCGGCCGGGCGGACCGATGCCGGTGTACATGCCAAAGGACAGGTCGTCAACTTCATGACAGCCTCCCGGATTCCCCTGCCGCGGTGGGCAGCAGCGCTAAACTCCCGGCTTCCTTCCGACCTTATCGTGGAACAAGCCCAGGCCGTACCGGCAGCATTCCATGCCCGTTATGACGCCAAGGC
>DOID01000083.1:11524-11958 GCA_003511465.1 Bacillota bacterium
CCATTATCCTTACCAACTGGCCGTGGAGAAGATGCAGGCTGGGGCCGCCTTTTTGGTGGGGGAACATGATTTCAAAGGTTTTGCCGCCGCCGGTTCAGCGGTGGCGACGACGGTACGCCGTTTGTACCGGGTGGATATTTCGGAACAGGATGAGGAGCTGTCCTTCATTTTGGCAGGCAACGGCTTTTTATATAAAATGGTCCGGAATATCGTGGGGACCCTGTTGCTAATTGGTGAAGAGAAGATGGCACCGGAGATGATTACGGAGATCCTCGCCACGGGTCAGCGAGAAAAGGCGGGTCCTACCGCCCCGCCCCAGGGGTTGACTTTAATGACGGTCGAGTACTAGTCGCTCTCATCGGTGACATTATAACGGAATAGCTCAACATGACATTATCACAGAATGACTATAAATTAGTACGGTTACCCTTGAC
>DOID01000104.1:0-1280 GCA_003511465.1 Bacillota bacterium
CGTGAGTGGCAAAACACCCAGCTCAATCGGGCGACCAAAGCCCACCGGCAACCGGGTTCCTGTATGAAACCCTTTGTCTATACTGCTGCCATCGATAGCCATCGGTTTACCTCCGCTTCTGTCCTGGTCGATGAAGCCACCGAGTATCCCAACGGGGATAATCCGGAGCCATGGATCCCCCGGAACTTCAGTAGAACCTACCAAGGGCCGGTTCTTCTGCGCCGGGCTTTAGAAGACTCCTTAAATACGATTTCGGTCCGCCTCACCGATCAGTTGGGCGTCAGTACTGTCTTTAAAACAGCGCAAAAAATGGGTCTGAAGAGCCTCCTTTCCTCCGGGCAACTAAATGATATCGCCCTTTCTCCCTTATCGCTGGGCGCTTTGACCAAAGGGGTCACCCCCTTAGAACTGACCGCCGCCTATACGCCCCTGGCCAACAAGGGCATTTACTCCGAACCGCTAGCCATTCTAAAGGTCACTGACAGCCAGGGACGGGTTCTCCTTGAGAATTCACCGGACCGACACGTCGTCATCCGCGAAGCGGTTGCCTATGTCGTCACGGATATGTTGAAAGGGGTCATTGAAAACGGAACCGGACGCCGGGCCCAGATCGGACGACCGGCCGCCGGTAAAACCGGTACCTCCGATCAAGATACCAATGCCTGGTTTGTAGGCTATACCCCGGAGTTAATTGCCGGGGTCTGGATCGGCAATGACAGTCAGGCTCTTCCCTTGATTATTAATAACACCAAAATTACCAGCGGTTACGCTGCCGGGATTTGGGGAGACTTCGCCAAGCGTGTGCTGGCTAAAACACCAATTACCGATTTTTCGTTCCCCTCCGGCGTTACCCCTAACATTGAAGTTTGCGCGGAAACAGGTTACCTGGCCTCCGCCTATTGTCCGGAAACCATCCGGGAACTTTTTATCACCGGTACGGAACCGACTGATTCTTGTCCGACCCACGCCGCTTCCGACCTTGGCAGTAAAATCAGTCTCCAAGTCTGTCTGGACTCCGAAGCGCTGGCTACCACCTTCTGCCCGTCGGAACGGGTGATTACCAAAACCTACTGGGCGGTCACCGGTACAGAAACCAACGACGGCAGCCCAATGCCGACCGAAAACTGCCCGCTCCACGGCGAAACTCAAGCCGAAGAGATCGTTGTTGAAGTCTGTAACGAGTCAGGCCTCTTGGCTACGCCCTTCTGTCCCTTTGAAGCGGTGGAAACCCACTCCTTCACGCCGGGGGAAGAACCGACTCTCCCCTGCAACTTACATTC
>DOID01000104.1:1451-11318 GCA_003511465.1 Bacillota bacterium
AACTAAAAGAACCAGCCATCTTCAAGCGTGATTGCTCGACTTATGGCTGGTTCTTTCTTATTCGAAACTAAACATAACAGCAGCGCTAGAAAATTAGCTTCTGCCGTCGTATCCAGATGTTTTCTAATAAACCGATGGCAAGCAAGTTGGTAATGACCGAACTGCCGCCGGAACTGATAAAAGGCAGGGGAATTCCGGTAATCGGCATAATCCCGATATTCATCCCGATGTTCTCCAGGATATGAAAGAGGAACATGGCCATAATTCCGGCGGTTACCAACACCCCGTATTTATCTTTGGCTTGTTGCATAATCACCAGACAGCGCCAGATCAGGACGAAATATAAAGAAAGGACCACAAAGCCGCCGAAAAAGCCCAATTCTTCACAGAGAACCGCAAAAATAAAATCATTATGACTCTCGGGAAGAAACCCTAACCGCCCCTGGGTACCCTGGAAGAGACCTTTCCCCATAAAGCGGCCGGAGCCAACCGCAATGATGGCTTGCCGCACATTCCAGCCGCTCCCGGTCGGATCCCGGTCCGGATTCAGAAAAACCGTCATTCGCTGAATCTGGTAGGGTTTAAACGGCAACGGAGTTCCAAAGAAATGATGGCCGACAAAGATCGCCACCAAAACCAATATTCCGAGCAAAACGATTCCCAGTAAAAAACGGCGATTATAACCGGCAATATACAGCATGACAAAGAAGAAAAACAAGAAGACTAAAGTAGTACCTAAATCAGGTTGCAATAAGATCAAGACCAATGGGAAAAAGATATGCACAAAGGGAGACCACAGGTCCCAAAACGAATCAATTTCTTCCTTATCTGCCAAATGCTTAGCTAAAGTCAGAATCACCAAGAGTTTCGCAATCTCCGAAGGTTGCAACGAAAAAGACCCGCCCAAAGTAAGCCAGGATTTCGCGCCCTTCACTTCTAAGCCCATCGGCGAGATGACCAAGACCAACAAAAGGAGGTTAACTCCATACAGAATCTGGTGGACCAGGTCTGGGAGGCGGTAATCGCTGAACATGATCATTAGCATCCCCAGTACCCCAATGGCCACTGCGACCAACTGTTTTTTGACCAAAGCAAAAGGGTCTCCGCCGGTTAGAGCATAGTTGTTCCTGGTGGTGCTATAAATCATCACCAAGCCCATGAGCACCAGCAAGAGAACGGAGATGAGCAAGTAGTAATCGATGTTTTTAAAAAATTTCTTATCCCACACGTCTTTGTCACCTTTTCCCGACGCCGTAAACGGCGCTTACTCCAAGGGGCGACGCACCCTCACCACCGGAATATTCGCCACCAGTTCAGCCTTGGATTCTGTGGCGTTAAGTTCAATCTCAAGCTCTTCTTCATCAATATCCACATATTTAGAGATCGCGGTGATGATCTCTTCCCGTAAAAGCTCCAGCAGACCGGTGGAAACCTGTGCCCGGTCATGAACAAGAACCAAGCGCAACCGCTCAACCGCCTGTTTTTTACTGGGAAATTCTTCCCGAAATAGCTTCATTCTTTCCCGCCCCTTTCCTAAAGCTTCTTGTTCCGGTCCTCGCTATTTACCTTGCAGTATTTTTAAGAACCGTCCGAAAAGCCCTGGTTCTCCGTCCACCGACATAAAAGGGACTTCTTCACCCTCCATCCGTCGCACCACATTTCGAAAAGCTTCTCCGGCTTTCGAATGGGCGTTTAAGACGGCCGGCTCTCCTTTATTGGTCGAGATGATAATCTCCTCATCATCGGGGACAATCCCCAACAGTTTTATGGCTAAAATATCATTGATATCATCTACATCCATCATATCACCTTTTCTGACCATTTCCGGACGGAGCCGGTTTAGCACCAGCACCGGGTCATAGATCTCCTTCTCCTGCAAAAGACCGATGATCCGGTCGGCATCCCGAACCGCCGAGATCTCCGGGGTCGTAATCACAATGGCTTCCGAGGCTGCAGCCACCGCATTTTGGAAACCCCCTTCAATCCCAGCCGGACAGTCGATTAAAATATAATCAAAATCGTCTTTTAACTCATCGACGATGGCAATCATCTGCTCAGGAGTCAGTGCATCCTTATTCCGCGTCTGGGCGGCCGGCAACAGAAACAGATTACTCAGCCTTTTGTCTTTGATCAGCGCTTTACTAACCGAACGGCAAGTTTTTTCCGCCACATCCACCAGATCATAAACAATCCGGTTCTCGAGTCCCATCACCACATCCAGGTTACGGAGGCCGATATCAGCATCGATCATTACTACTTTTTTGTGGCGCAGTGCGAGTCCGGTGCCTATATTTGCCACGGTCGTGGTCTTCCCCACTCCCCCTTTACCCGAAGTAACGACAATTACCCGTCCTGCCATGAAGAAATCCTCCTTTAACTCCTATAATCGCTCAACAACAATCTTTTCCCCTTTAATTGAAGCTACTACCGGGCCTTGCCTTCCTTTTCTTTCTTCCGGCGCGCGGGAAATAAGGTGAGCGATCCGTAGTTGAACCGGGGCGAGGGTAAAAGCAACAATCTCCGCCTGCCGGTTTCCCCTGGCGCCGGCGTGGGCAATTCCACGCAGTGCACCCAGGACAATAATATCCCCGGTAGCCACGATTTCGCCGCCGGGATTCAAATCCCCTTTCACCACAAGATCGCCCTCATGTTCCAAGCGTTGACCGCTGCGCACAGTTTGTTTCACGAGTAAAACCCCGCAGGGAACCGATGGCTGCTCTGGGGATGAAGAGTCGAAGCGTTTAATTTCCAAAGGATTAAAGGCTTTGATCCGCATGCGGTATTTCGCCAAAACCCTTTTTAAACCGGCCATTTCTCCGGGGGCCAGTTTCCTTGCGCCTAATTCGACCAAAATCGTCCCACCCTGAAAAAAACCCCTCGCCTGGTTCAGTTGGCGGTCTAAAACTTCCAGCCAGTGCAGAAAGGAATCCTTTTCAGGAATGAACAGAGTTAATCCTTGTTTTAGTCCCTTAAAAACCAGTTGTTCGTCGCGGAGGGACTTGCTCGCCGGTGATAACATCCTTCGCTCACACCTTAGGTAATTTTATCTTTATTCCAGCAGATCCATTTGGTCGGGAACTCTTTGGCTGGTAGCTGCTTTCGCTCGATCAATCCCGAAATAGGCTTCATAAATTTTGCGTGCCAATGGTGCTGCCGCCTGAGAGCCAAACCCGCCCTCTTCGATCACCACCACCACTACTAATTCCGGCTGGTCGGCAGGGGCGTAACTGGCAAAAAAGGCAAAGTCATTCTTCCCTTTATTTTCGGCGGTTCCGGTTTTCCCCGCCACCGGAATCTTGTCGAGAGGAAACCCTTGAAAAGCATAACGGGCAGTACCATCTTCCACAACCTGCTCTAACCCTTCCCGTACAATAGCCAGGTTTTCCGGCTTCAGTTTTATCTTGCGAACTGCTTGTGGCGAAAACTCGGTAACGGTTTCCCCTTCGGCAGTCGTAATTTTCTTTACTAATTGCGGTGTGTACACCTCACCGCCACTGGCAATGGAGGCGTAAACCTGCGCCAACTGGAGTGGCGTCACATTAACAAAACTTTGTCCGATCGCAATCAGCGCCGTTTCCATCGGATACCAGGTTTCTCCCCGCGCTTTTCTTTTCCACGCCGGATCGCCGATCAACCCTTCTAACTCGGTCGGTTCCAGGTTTAACCCAGTCCTAGCCCCTAAACCCAAAAGTCTGGCGTGTTCAGCCAATTTATCCGGTCCTGTCCGGAACGCCAACTCCGCCATTACCGTATTACAGGAGTTCTTTAAGCCATCAATCACATTTAGCTTGCCATGAGGGGGGTTACACCGCAGCTGACTGTTGCCGACCCGCACCACGCCCGTACAGTTAAAAGTCTCACCCGGTTTAACCAAGCCTTCCTCCAAGGCGGCTAGTACCGTAATGGGTTTAAAGGTCGAGCCCGGCATAAAATGACCTCTGGTCACCCGGTTGGAAAAAGGATTTAAGGGATTATTGAGTAATTCATTAAAAGCAGTACTTGAAATATTACCGACAAACTGGTTTGGATCATACTCCGGATAACTAACCATGGCGAGGATCGCACCATTTCTTGGATCAATGGCGATTACCGATCCGGCATTTGCCTTATTTAGCTGCGGGTTAGTCTGGGTTTTCGCCCAGGCCAACTGGTCCCGGATGGCTTGCTCAGCAACAGCTTGCAAATGGGCATCGATCGTAAGATGGAGATTATGCCCCGGCACGTATTTTTTTTCTTCCAAAACGAGAATCGGTTGCCCCACCCGGTCGACTTCCCAGATCCGAACCGCCTCTTCCCCTTTGAGTTCATGGTCATAGGTTTTTTCCAGGCCGGTCTTGCCGATGGCATCACCCAGACGGTAACCTAACCCTCGGTGTTGGGCTAGTTCTTGCTCACTAATCTCACCCAAATAACCGAAGAGATGGGCACCCCATTCCCCTCTGGGATAATTACGGACTGGATAATCCTCCACCACCACACCAGGAAGATCAAGTTTGGCTTCGAGAATTTGCCCAACCGCCACCCCATCCACATCTCTTTTCAAGGGTATATACTGATCTTTTTGGTATTTAGCGCCTTCTTCCATCCGTTGGAACAGCTCTTCTTCCGAAAGCGCCAAAACCTGACTTAAAAACTGAATAACATAAGGATTATCTTCAATATCTTCCGGAACGACCGAGACCACATGGGAGATCCGGCTGGTCACCAGTAATTCACCATTCCGATCATAAAAATTGCCCCGGGGCGCTGTAATCCAAAGCGGACGGGTCCGATTCTGACTTGATTTTTCAAAAGTTTCTTCTCCCTTGATAATCTGTAAATACCAGAGACGAAACAGGAGGAGAGAAAAGATCATAAAAACCAGGATGGTAAGGACTTTAACACTTCTGTCCAATCCCCTAATCGTCCGGTTGTTCAATGTTTAAGCACCACCCTTCGACCTTTCTCGTCGTCGCTCACGCCAGTTCCCATCAGATCACGCATCCACTTGCGTTTTTTTTGAACGGTTCAAACCTTTGATTAGCCCGTAATAAATGGGTGCGGTCAGGAGTAGATGGTAAAGGCAGAGGGGCAGGAGGGTAGAACCCAGAAAGGAAAGGAATTTGATCCGCCATCCAAAAGCCAGCAAGATAAAGTAGGAAAATAGTTCGGCCAGCAAAGTCCCTGCTTGCACCGTACAGATGGGCACCAACAGATACCCTTTGAAAATCACTCGCTCCAAATAACCCGCGCCTAAACCTAAAATGCCCAGTGTTATTATGTTGATCCCCAAAATTCCACTCCCTGCTAAATCCAGACAAAGCCCACTGAGAAGGCCGAAATAAAGCCCCTGGTAGGTCCCTTGTAATAAACCGTAGCAGATCGTAGTGACCAAAAGTAAATTCGGGATCACCCCGAAGATCGAAAGATGGGGAAAGAAGGCAGTTTGCAAAGCCAGCGGAATTAAGACTAACCATAAATATTTACCACCAATCAAGGCGTCACCCACCTTTCCTGGGCTTTTTGCCACGCAAAAAGCTTACCGCTCACTTCTCCTTCACCACATATAGATATTCCAGCCGGGTAAAATCTGCGGCTGGCTCCAAATAGGCTTGTTGTTCGTAACCATCTGCCGATTCCTGTACTTCGATGATAGTCCCGATCACCAGATTCTTTGGGAAGTATAAACTTGATTCCGAAGTCAGAATCCGGTCGCCGATTTTGAGCTTCACACTTAAATCCGACGGTTTAACCAAACAAGTACCCTTCTTGCCGCCTCCGTAGATATAAACCAGTTCTCTGGTGCGTTCGATCACACCGCTCATACTGTTCCCAGCGCGCGGATCGGATAGCAAAATCACTTCAGCGGAAAAAGGTTCTACCCTAAGCAATCGACCGGCCAGCCCTTCAGTGGTAATCACCGGCATGTTTCTGGTTAAACCGAAATTACTTCCTTTGTCAATCGTCACGGTAGCGCTGTTATTACCCGGGTTTCGCGCGATCACTTCCACTGGGAACAATTCCAATTCGGTAGCAGCTTTGAACCCGAGGAGTTCCCGTAACCGTTCGTTTTCTGCTTTTAACTGTTCAAGCTGGGCAAGTTTGGTGGTCAGCTCGGAAATACGCTGGCGCATTTCATCATTCTCCCGGTTTAAAGCGCCTAATTCATTTACCGTCTCCCACGTATCGGTCACAAAAGTGGTAATGTAATGAATCCCCCGTTGAAAAGGATACAAAATAAACTTAAAGGCCTTTTCCAGCCAGATCTCTTTCTCCCGTTCTTGAGAAGAATAGAACATTAAACCGGTGATAATTAAGAAGGAAACAGCTAATACCACCAGTAAGACCCGTTTTTGGAATAAAGGTTGTAACACCTTAATCGGCCCCTTTTCTTCACAATAACCTAGCTTAAGCTGGATACAACGCAAAAAGCTTTATCTACGCTTATTCGAGATTAAAACTTTCCGTAAATCGTCCAGGGAATCAAGGGCTAGACCCGTACCCCTAGCGACACAAGTTAAGGGATCTTCAGCTACTTGAACCGGCATTTCGGTCTCTTCCGAGATTAGACGATCAAGGCCGCGCAGGAGCGCGCCACCCCCTGACATCACAATCCCCCGGTCCAAAATATCAGCGGCGAGTTCCGGTGGGGTTTTCTCTAAAGTCATCTTCACGGCTTCAATAATGGAGCTAACCGGTTCCGCCAGCGCTTCCATGACTTCTACCGAAGAAAGAGCGATCACTTTCGGTAAACCGGTCACCAGATCCCGTCCCCGTACTTCAATCGTCTCTTCCTCTTTCTGCGGATAAGCCGAACCAATCGTCCGTTTAATCTCTTCCGCCGTCTGTTCGCCGACCATTAAATTATAACATCTTTTAATATACTGCGCGATAGCCTCGTTCATTTCATCGCCGGCGACCCGAATCGAACGGCTATTCACCACACCTCCTAAGGAGATGACCGCAACTTCGGTTGTTCCTCCGCCAATATCAACGATGAGATTTCCGGTCGGTTCCTGGATGGGTAGACCCGCACCGATCGCCGCGGCCATCGGTTCTTCAATGAGAAAAACTTCCCGGGCACCGCCTTCCCGAGCCGCATCCATTACCGCCCGTCTTTCCACCTCCGTAACCCCGGATGGAATCCCCACGATCACACGGGGTGCAAAAAAAGTCCGCCGCCGTCCAGCTTTTTTGATATAATATTGTAACATTTTTTCGGTTACTTCGAAATCGGCAATCACGCCGTCTTTCATGGGTCGAACCGCCACAATACTACCTGGGGTCCGCCCGACCATCTGTTTTGCTTCCAGCCCCACGGCGATAATGTTTCCAGATTCCCGGTCAAAAGCGACTACTGTTGGCTCTTGAAGGACAATACCTTGATTTTCAATAAAGACAAGTGTGTTCGCCGTACCTAAATCAATTCCCATATCGCGCGAAAATCGTCCCAGCAAATGCTTGAGCATCTATTTATTCCCTCCGGTTTTCGTTGTTTAGAGAAATCCTTCTTCTTTTAAACTGTAATAATTTCGGGCACCAATGATCACATGGTCGAGAATGGGGATGCCCAAGAGTTCGCCCGACTCCTTGAGACGTCGCGTTAAGTTGAGGTCTTCCCTACTAGGACGCGGATCCCCACTCGGATGGTTGTGGGCTAAGATCAGAGCAGCACTGCTTTGGCGAATCGCGGCTTTGAAAACTTCCCGGGGATGCACCAAAGAAGCGTCTAACGTGCCAATGGAAATGGTCTCTGTTCCCAGCAGTCGGTTTTTCGTATTAAGGTGCAAGGTCAGAAAATGTTCCTGGTCCAAAAGGCCTAACCTGGGGATAAGAAACCCAGCAACTTCCTGCGGCGACGACAAGGGTTCATCAGGCGTCAGGTAAGAAGTGTGCAGGCGCTTCCCCAATTCAAAGGCTGCCAGTAGCTGAATGGCTTTGATTTTCCCCATCCCCCGCACCCCCGCTAACTCTTGGGTACTAGCCGTCGCAAGTCTAGGCAGGGTTTGAAATTTGGCCAGTAACAGCTTGGCCATGTCCAGCACCGACAGATCGGCGGCACCGGTCCGGAGCACAATCGCCATTAATTCAATGGTGGAGAGGCTTTCTGCCCCGTACTTCTCCAATCGTTCGCGGGGACGTTCCCCGACAGGAAGAGCCTTAATGGCCGGTCCGGACAAGGGTCTTCACCTCCGGTAAGGTAATCCCATATTCCTGTAACAGAAGCGCTAAACGGGGTACCGGAAGGCCCATGACATTATAAAAACAGCCTTCAATCCGGTCGACAAAGATCGCACCAATGCCCTGAATCCCGTAAGCTCCTGCCTTATCCATCGGTTCGCCGGTGCTAATATAAGCGTCAATCTCCCGGTCGGTTAGGCTCCGAAAATGTACCTTCGTCCTTTCGTAAGCGGTAACCGATTTACAGCGGTGCCGGAGGGCAATTCCGGTAAAAACCTGGTGCCAACGGCCGGACAAAGCCTGCAGCATCCGACGGGCTTCTTCCTGACCGGCCGGTTTCCCTAAACAAACGCCTTTCAGCACCACTATCGTATCAGCGCCAAGCACCAAATCATCAGCGGTCTCCGCTTGCGCGGAGGTAATCCGAAACACCTCTTCTGCTTTCCCTTGCGCCGTAGCCATGACTAGTTCCGCCGGAGAAAGGGGTTGGTCGACCTCCCTGTGTTCTTCAAAGGTACTAACCAAAACCTTAAAGTCCACACCTAGCATGCGGAGGAGTTCCTGACGACGGGGAGAAGCGGAAGCAAGAATAATCCGGGAAATGTGCGCCACCTCCACTTTGGCATCGCTTTTGACGGGCTTTTTGCGTTGATGACAATGCCCTTCGAAAAACCATTATTATTATTTCCCTATCCTGCAGCACTTTCCTGCTTTTTATCGCCTTTAATCGTCTTCATCGGACATTTTTCCACACAGATTTCGCAGTTTGTGCAGAGCTCGGGATCAATCCGGGCTAAATTGTTTTCGATGGGAATCGCATCACTGGGGCAATTTTTGGCACAGATCCGGCAACCGATACAACCGACTTTGCAAACCGGCCGCACCGCCGCCCCTTTCTCCGTATTCATACAGAGCACAGCTACCCTTTTATCCACCGGCCACAAGGTAATGATCTGACGGGGACAGGTTTTGACGCAGATTCCGCAACCGGTACATTTCTCTTCGTTAACAACCGGTAAACCATTGTTGGACATGGTAATCGCCTCAAAGGGACAGGCTTTCGCACAGGTGCCCAGGCCAAGACAGCCATAGGTACAAGCTTTAGCGCCACCGCTGAGGTTCTGGGCGGCTCCGCAATCTTCCACGCCCAAATAAATGAAACGGTCCTGGGCTTCCTGATGCCCACCGGCACAGCGGACTTTCGCGATTTTCCGCGCCGTTTCCGTGGACTCTTCCCCCATCACCTGTGCAAGCGGGGTATAATCCTTCGTAACCGGACACGCGGTCACCGGTGCCGTACCGGAAACAATTGCTTCCGCCAAACCGCGGCATCCGGGATAACCGCAACCACCACAATTGGCGCCGGGTAGTAACCCTTCAACTTCATCGATGCGGGGGTCACTTTCCACCGTCAGTTTCCGTGAAGCTACAGCCAGGCCGATCCCAAAAGCCGCGCCGAGGACAAATAGGACGAAAATGGCATTTAGAATGATGTTCAAACTTCCGGCTTCCATATTTTCACTCCTCTTAACCTTCTTTAATAGATACAACGCAAAAAGCTTTTAATAAGCTTTTTGACTAGAATTTGTAATTCAACAAGGCCGCTAGGTCAAATCCGGAAAAGCCTAAGAAAGCAATGGACACTAAACCGGCCGTAATCAAGGCAATGGGAAAACCCTTCATCGCTTTGGGTAAGGGCGCAAGCTC
>DOID01000104.1:11651-11867 GCA_003511465.1 Bacillota bacterium
GGTGATCGTCTGTAGAAACTCAAGCTTTAATACAACCAACACTTTCTGTACTAAATAACAAAGCCCGGAAGCCAGCGCCATCACGAAAGTAACAGCCATGCCCATTCCGGTAGCCGTCTCCACTTGTTTGGAGACGCCCAAAAACGGACAGATTCCTAAGAAGCGCGAGGTGATAAAGTTGTTGATGAAAATCGAGCCGAAAATGATCAATAAATA
>DOID01000137.1:0-140 GCA_003511465.1 Bacillota bacterium
CTTTCCTGAAGATGGATGGGTTTGGCGCCGATTACCCCCGGGATCTGTTTTGGCCCGACCAGTACCCGTTTGGAGATGAGGACGCGTTCGTCGATCCCGCCTACTGTTTTAATCTTCAGCAAGCCGCTGGGGTCGATCCC
>DOID01000137.1:402-615 GCA_003511465.1 Bacillota bacterium
GGACGGGAGTTTCACGGCTGGACACGCCGTTTAATTCGGATAATTCTTTTAATAGCATTTTAATCCCTCCAGAAAGGCGTCGTCCACCGCCATGCTGAATTCGGCGAGCAGACGGCCGGTTTCTTTCAGATCATCTAAGGCCAGCGTTTCAACGGAAGTGTGCATATAGCGAAGGGGGATACTCAGCAGGCCGCTGGCTACCCCGGCTTGGGC
>DOID01000137.1:755-903 GCA_003511465.1 Bacillota bacterium
CCACGGGGTGTTACCTCGGCTTCAACTTGATATTTGATCTTCCCGGCTTCGGCTGCTGCGGTCAATTTTTCGAAGATCAGCGGGTGAACCTGGGGTCCAGTGACAATGACGGGTCCCTGTCCCAGTTTAAAACCTTCATAATCAGCCA
>DOID01000137.1:1016-1690 GCA_003511465.1 Bacillota bacterium
ATTTCGCCATGGGTAACATCGACAGCCAGGCCTAGATCGGGATTGAGGCCAAAGGAACTAACAAAGGCCCCGCGTACCCCCAATTCCTCCTGAACGGTGACGACCGCCACCACCTCGGCTTGGTGGTTGAAGTTTTTCAAGCGGCGGAGGCATTCGACCAAGGCGACAACACCGGCCCGGTCATCCATGGCCTTTCCGGCGTAAACATTGTTTTTGAGAGCACAACAATCCCGTTTAATCGTAATCGTGTCGCCAACCTGGACCAAAGCGGCTACTCTTTCGGGGGAAAGGCCCAGATCGATGGTCATCTCTTCAAGCTTAACCGCTTTTTTTCTTTCATCAGGCTGTTGTAGATGGGGGGGTTTGGCGCCGATGATTCCGGGGAGGTCTTCCCGGCTGTGGACGATCACCTCCTGTCCGAGGAGGACTCGTTGGTCGATCCCGCCGATGGGAGAGAACCGGAGAAAGCCGTCTTCAATCGCGGAGACGATCAGGCCGATCTCATCTAGATGGGCGGCGAGCATCAAACGGGGGGGGTTGGCACCGCCGCCTTTTTTCCGGAGCATAATATTACCCAGACGATCACGGTGGAGTTCAGTAATCCACGACTGTCCTTCCCCGGTGGTGAAAAAGTCGACGATGATCTGCGCGGCGCGGTCTTCCCGCCCGGAGGG
>DOID01000137.1:1984-2218 GCA_003511465.1 Bacillota bacterium
AGTATGGCGCAACTATGTATCGCGGCACCGGAACTTGGCGCTCGGGCCCTTGGGATGGGCGGCGCCTATACCGCAATTGCCGATGATGGGACGGCTGCTTACTGGAATCCAGCCGGAATTACCCAAGTCAATATGGGATTGGTCTTAAACGGTGGCCTTGAGGGGGATCTAAAACTGCTCGACGCGATCAGGAATGAAGATCCGTCAGCCCTGGACGGGGCGTTTGGACTTAAG
>DOID01000137.1:2317-2843 GCA_003511465.1 Bacillota bacterium
TGGACGGGGCGTTTGGACTTAAGAACGGTTTGGGTCTAACCTTTAAAAAATGGGCGCTCAACTTTGACCGGAATCTACGCGCTACCGGGGTAGGCGGCGGGGAAAGGATGCTGGTCCAGCAGACGAGACAAGGCATGTTAACTTACGCCGCTGAGTGTACCGACCTTTTTGCCGTTGGCATCAACGCTAAATACATTTATGCGGAGAAAGAAACCATTACTCTGGCGGGTAGCACGGGAAAAGCCGACGGTAGCGGTTTTGCTGTAGACCTAGGGGCTATGTTTAAAGTCGGTAAATTGGTACGGGTTGGGGCGGTGCTTAAAGATTATGCCCTAGCGGATATTAAACTCGATGGTGGGGTTTATTCCTTACCGACCAAATTCGTGCTGGGTGGTGCGGTTAAAGTGCCAGTGCTGGGGATGGTGGCAGCCGCTGATGTAGAGACTCCCCTGACGGACGAGGGTGACGCGGTTTTCCGTGTCGGCCTGGAGCAGCCGTTCCTTGGAATTCTCTTCCTGCGGGCCGG
>DOID01000137.1:2916-3097 GCA_003511465.1 Bacillota bacterium
GGAATTCTCTTCCTGCGGGCCGGTGGGTATCAGGTGGGCGAAGACTTCAACTTTACCGCCGGTGGTGGACTGAAACTAGGTCCGGTGACAGTGGATGTGGCGACGGATTTCGGGGCCAAAGATCCGATTATTTATGGGACCGCCGGGATTAAATTCTAATTTTGCGTTGTATTCAGATCTA
>DOID01000137.1:3111-3465 GCA_003511465.1 Bacillota bacterium
ATAGTTATATTCAGAGTATTGAACGGAAAAAAAGCAACTAAAGTCTTAAAATGCGCTAATAGTAACCATAAAAGCAGCCATGGAATAAAATCCATGGCTGCTTTTATGGGTGCGCGCGACGCCCTAATCCTGTAAGAAGGAGAAACTTATTCCTTATACTAATTGTAAACTGATGTCCAGTGCTTGTACTGAATGGGTCAAGCGGCCCACGGAAATGAGATCGACGCCGCAGGCCGCGATGGTACGAATGGTCTCCTTAGAGATATTACCGGAGGCTTCGACTAAGGCTCGGCCATCGATGAGCTGAACCATGGCGGTCATCATCGCCGGGGACATATTATCAAGCATAATAAT
>DOID01000137.1:3603-3865 GCA_003511465.1 Bacillota bacterium
TCTGATTCGACTTCGACTTCGATCTTCATGGTATGGGGTACGGCGGCGCGGACTTTCGCCACGGCGGCGTCGATGCTACCACAGGCTTTTAGATGATTATCTTTAATCAAGACGGCATCCGCCAAGTTAAAACGGTGATTGTAGCCGCCGCCAACCCGGACTGCATACTTTTGGATCGCACGTAAACCGGGGAGGGTTTTTCTGGTATCAACCAGTCGGACCCTGGGAAAATCAGCCATTAAATCTACTAGTTCCCGGGTGG
>DOID01000137.1:4023-18143 GCA_003511465.1 Bacillota bacterium
AAGTTTAGCGCCACCCTTTCTCCGGACAGTAGATCCTGAACCGGACCGGAGATGACGGCCAGTAAATCACCGGCTTGGACCTGGGCGCCGTCGGGCTGATGAAGATCCAGAAAGACGCTAGGGTTTAACTGATGAAAGACCTCTTGGACCAGTGACCAGCCACAAATCACACCGTTTGCTTTGGCCATAAAACGCCCGGATCCCGGCGTATTGGCCGGAATGGTCAGGGCCGAAGTAAGGTCGCCAGTGCCCAGATCTTCAGCTAAGGCGCTGCGGACCAGATCTTTATAGACAAATTTTGCCAATTCCATGATTAACACCTCATTTTTACCATCGCCAAGTAAAGGGCTGCTCGACCGGGATGGTGGATGTACCTTGGGGGGATTGGATAATCCGTTTGGTCCACGCCGGATTGGGATCCGGATAATCAAGCCGATAATGACTGCCGCGACTTTCCTGGCGGGCGCAGGCGGCAGTAACAAGTAACTGTGCGAAGAGGCGCAAGTTTTGCAGTTCCAAGTAATCCGGAGTCAATGTCGGCACCTGCTTAAGGTCTGTTGCCGTCAGGTAATGTTGGGCTTGGCATAAACCATTTTCCTGACGAATAATGCCCAGTTCCGTAGATGCCAACTGCTGTAAGGTTAACCGGTCGGCGGTTACTTGCGCTGGATTGGTTTCCGCAGAAAAAGTGGCTTCTAATTCGGCGGGAAGCTGGTTAAAGGACAGCTGGTGAGTTTGGAGATAAGTAAGAATGCGGTGTCCAAAGACCAAGCCGTCCAGTAAAGAATTACTGGCTAAACGATTTGCCCCATGTACTCCGGAGTTGGCTACTTCACCACAGGCGAAGAGATGGGGTACCCCGGTCCGGCCGTACAAGTCAGTGGCCACGCCCCCCATCATATAATGGGCGGCCGGGGCGACCGGGATTGGCGCTTTGGTAATATCTAGTCCGTAACTTAGACAGGTTTCATAGATATTCGGAAAGCGATGTTTAATCAGTTCCGGACCCAACAAGGATAGATCAAGATAAACATGGTCGTTTCCTGTTTTGAGCATTTCTAACAATACACTACGGGCCACCACATCCCTGGGGGCCAGCTCCGCTTGGTGGTGGTACGAGGGCATAAAGCGGTCTTCATGGGCATTGCGGAGGATACCGCCTTCACCACGAACGGCCTCGGTGATCAGAAAACAAGGCGTGTCCGGGAGACGCAGGGCGGTCGGATGAAATTGGACGAATTCCAGATCCGCCACTGGCGCGCCGGCATGGAAGGCCAAAGCCACCCCGTCTCCGGTCGCCACCTCGGGATTGGTCGTATTGAGATAAAGCTGACCACAGCCGCCGGTTGCCAGGATGGTCGCCTGCGCTAAAAGGCAGGTCTGGTTCTGGTTTTCATCCAGGGTCAATACTCCGTAACAGCCTTCTGCTCCGGTCAGGAGTGCGACCGCATAGTGGTTTTCCATGACGGTAATTTGTGGGTTCGTTTGGACTAACTTCACTAAGGTCTTACTGATTTCTCGACCCGTGGCATCCCCGTCAGCGTGTAAGACCCGCGGACGGCTGTGGGCAGCTTCCCGGGTGGTGACTAGGGCCCCTGCTTCGGTGTCGAAGGGGACCCCCATAGCAAGTAATTCTTTGACCCGCTCGGGTCCTTCGTTTACTAAAACATCAACCGCCGCCGGGAGGCAAAGACCGGCACCGGCTTTAATCGTATCTATATAGTGTAAGTCCGGTGAGTCGGAGGCACTGAGGGCTACGGCCACGCCCCCTTGGGCGTAAGTCGTATTACTTTCTTTCAGCGTCTCTTTGGTAACTAAGGTCACTTCAGCAATCTCAGCTAGTTTAAGCGCAGTATAAAGACCGGCAATGCCGCTGCCAATGACTAAAAAGGGAGCAACTTTAAGACCGGTAGTAGCGACGGTTATCTTCATGAAAAGGGGCCCTCCTTAATCTATTTCAACGCTAACATCCGTTCAAGGCTTAAGCGGGCCCGAAAGCGTACTGGTTCCGGGACCGAAATTACCGGTTCCAGGGTGCGCAGGCTTCTCGCCACATCAGGCAAGGTGGTTTTTTTCATGTTCGGACAGACCAATCTGGGGGTTAATAGGTAGAATCGTTTGTCGGGATAACGCTTTTTTAAACCATGGAGGATTCCCATTTCCGTACCGATAATAAAAGTGGAACCGTCCATTTTTGCCACTTCCTCGACAATCTGCTTCGTACTACCGACATAATCAGCCCTGCTCGTAACTTCTAGGCGGCATTCCGGGTGGACCAACAGCTTGGCCTCTGGGTGGACGCTTTTCACCTTCTCCACCTCTTCGACGGTGACTTGATGATGGGTGCGACAGAAACCCGGCCACAGGTGGAACTTTTTCTCCGGGATCTGGGCGGCAACATAACTCCCTAAGTTACAGTCAGGAAGAAAAATCACCTCTTCTTCCGGTAGTGAACGGACCACTTTTAAGGCGTTGGAAGAGGTGCAACAGATATCACTTTCCGCTTTCACGGCGGCGCTGGTGTTCACATAAGCGACGACGGCAGCCCGTGGGTACTTTATCCGCCATTCTTTCACTGTTTCGGCGTCCGCCATGTCCGCCATGGGACAACCGGCTTCTTCGGCCGGTAGTAAGACGGTCTTTTCCGGGGAAAGAAGGGCAGCGCTCTCCGCCATAAAGTGTACACCACAAAAAACGATTACCGGATGGGGTGTGTTCGCCGCCAAGCGACTTAGTTCCAGTGAATCACCAACAAAATCGGCGATCTCTTGCACCTCATCATTTTGGTAAGTATGAGCCATAATCAAAGCGTTTTTCTCTTTTTTTAACTGTTGGATTTCCGTGTTCAATTGGAGTTGCGACATTTCCTACCCTCCTCCTATTAGGTTATTCTAATTTTACCCTTAATTTGAGGTTTGTCAATTCGATCCCAATTAATCAAAAAGCTGCTTAACAGTAAATTTACCTTTTACGATGAGGCGGAAAGGATCTTCACAAGTGATCCCTTCTGCGGTATAATAATTATGGAAAGAAGGGAAGAAAATGGCTGCAGACAGACTGATGCTTCAAAACATGATCTTCTATGGTTACCATGGGGTTTTTGCCGCCGAAAAAGAGTTGGGCCAGCGTCTGGAGGTTGACGTGGAACTACAATTAGACCTCCGATCAGCGGGAGTCAACGATGATCTGGAGGCGACCATTAATTATGTTGAGGTCTACACCGTGGTCAAGGAGATTGTTGAAGAAAGGGCGTTTAATCTGATGGAAGCAGTGGCCGAGGAGATTGCCGATACGCTGCTGGGTGCCTATTCCCTCCTGGAAGTATGCGTGCGCATCCGTAAGCCCCAGCCGCCGGTGGGTGGAACCATGGATTGTTTCGTGGTAGAGATACGACGACAGGCTAAAAACGGATAACTTACGCTGTCGCCGGAACGATAAATTTTTGATAAGTCCATGTCACCAGTAGGTTCCATAAAAGGTAAAGGAAGAAGGGAAGGATCAGTCGACTGAAGGTCCATTCATAGATGCCAAGATTCATCAGCACATTTGAGAATATCATGTTATACACGGCCGTGGTTACCGTAAAGATGTAGTTCCAAGGTTTGGTGGATGGAAGCAGATACAAATAAAGAATGAAGTAGCTGGTCCAGGCAAGGGGCGGGAAGAAGGGGATCCCCAGATAGGAAAAGGGCCCATAGTTCTTATAACCTCCGATCCCGAAAAGGTCAGTGATGAGGAGAAAGATTACCACATCTAGCACTCCTCCATAAAGAACTCCCCAGTGAAATAAGGTCCGTAAGTCTTTTTTGGGAATGAGGGCAAGGGCTAAAAGGACTAAAACACCGGTATAAAGCGGATAGATCAAAAACAGAGGGTATGCTGCCATTTAACGAAGGCCTCCCCTTTTTTGGTTTGCCGTTATTATTCGGTTTTAAACAAAGATTATGCTATTTGCCTAGAAGAAAAGCTGTTCTCCGAGGGGAACAGCTTTTTTTGATCGGTCGTATGAAGATCTTTAAAGACGGAAAGAATAAGTTTACAACTTTACCAAAGTTGAGCACAGACTACAGGCTAATGTTTAAGAGGAGGGTCAAATGAAGGTATTAATGCTTAGTTGGGAGTTCCCTCCCCAAATCGTTGGTGGGATCGCCCCCCATGTCCATGATCTTTCCCTGGCTTTAGCGGACAATGGGCAGGAAATTACGGTGGTGACCAGAGGGAACACCCCGACGGAAACCGAGGAAGACCTACATGGGATCAAGGTTTACCGGGTGCCCCCGAGTACACCAGAACCGCCCGATTTTATCTCCTGGGTGCTGCAGCTCAATTTGAAGCTGCTGGAAAAGGCGGTCTTCCTGGCGGAGCAGGGGGAATGGTTTGATTTAATTCATGCCCATGATTGGTTGGTAGCCTATGCCGGCCAAGGATTGAAGCATGCCTATCGCAAACCGCTGGTCGCAACGATCCATGCCACCGAGTGGGGACGAAACGGTGGCCTCCATAATGAATTGCAACGCTACATCAGTAATGTGGAATGGGGGTTGACCTTTGAGGCCTGGCGGGTGATCTGTTGCAGCCGTTATATGTCCAATGAACTCCAGCGGATCTTTCAGTTGCCCGCCGATAAATTGCGCATCGTCCCGAACGGGGTGTATCCGGAAACCTTTCGCCACCGGTCCGGTAATGCCCAAGCAATCCGCCGAAAATATGCGGCCGATGATGAAAAGATCATCTTTTACATCGGTCGCTTGGTTTTTGAAAAGGGGTTAGACCTGTTATTAGATGCCGCGGCGAAGATCCTCGCCCGGCAGCAGAAGGTGAAGTTTGTGATTGCCGGAAAGGGGCCTTACGCCAAACATCTACACGAACGCGCCCAACAGATGGGGCTCTACGAGCGGTTTTACTTCACTGGCTATATTGATGATATAACGCGGAACGCTTTGTTTAGTACAGCCGATGTTGCGGTCTTTCCGAGTTTGTATGAACCCTTCGGGATCGTAGCCTTAGAAGCGATGGCCGCGGGGACTCCCGTAGTGGTAACCGATACCGGGGGCTTGGGAGAAGTGGTGCGCCACGGTAAAAATGGCTTAAAGTCGGCTCCCAACGATCCAGAATCGTTGGCGGATAACATTTTATGGCTACTGAACTATCCGGAGCAGGCTAGGGCCTTACGCAACCAAGCCTTTCATGATCTGAAAAGTGAATATGATTGGGGGAAGATCGCCGCCCGTACACTTGAAGTCTACTCAGAAGTGGTGAACGAGTACCAACAGTCGGCGTGGAACCAGACCAAGCCGGAGGTGGCGGTGGAGTCCGGAAGTAATCCATTCGTGGCTGGGTCGCTGGCGGAAGATCTGCCGTACGGTCGGTATATGACAGCCCGACGGAGTGAGAATACTGAGACAACGGAGATTAAAAGACAAATGGGGGACTTACAGTGAAAGCAATTGTCATGGCTGGGGGGAAAGGAACAAGGCTGCGCCCATTAACCTGTAAACAGCCGAAACCGATGGTGCCGATAGCTGGTAAACCAATGATCGAGTATATTTTGGATCTTTTGAAGCAATATCAATTCACCGACATCGGGATGACCCTCTTTTACCTGCCGGAGCTGATTGCGAACTATTACGGGGATGGCCGGGAGTTTGGGGTGGATCTGCGCTATTTTATCGAAGAAACACCGTTGGGAACAGCGGGTAGTGTCAAGAACGCCGAGGAATTTCTGGATGAGACCTTCCTGGTCATCAGCGGTGATGCCCTAACCGATATCAACTTGGAGCAGGCACTGGACTTTCACCGTCAGCGCCAGGCGTTAGTGACGATTGTATTAACGAAGGTGACCAACCCGCTGGATTACGGGGTGGTGATTACCGAAACGGATGGTCGAATCAAGCGATTTTTGGAGAAACCGGGTTGGGGGGAAGTCTTTAGCGATACGGTGAACACCGGTATTTATCTGATTGAACCTGAAGTCTTCCGTTATTACGAGAAAAATAAAGCGGTGGATTTCAGTAAGGATCTCTTCCCCCTCCTTTTGCAAGCCGGTGAACCTTTATACGGGTATGTGGCCGCCGGTTACTGGTCTGATGTGGGGAACCTGACCCAGTACCGGCAAGCCAACTGTGATTTGCTCGATGGGAAACTGAAATTTACCCCACCTGGACGGGAGCTGGCACCCGGCCTCTGGGTAGGTGAAGGGACAGAGCTAGCCCCCAGCTGTAAGGTGGAAACTCCGGTTGTCTTAGGGAAATATGTCCGAGTGGGCAAAAATGCGCACTTGGGAGCAGATAGTATTATCGGGGACCATAGTATCGTAGGGGAACAAGCCTCCCTCAAGAAGTCGATTCTCTGGAACCATACTTATATTGGCTACCAAACGGAGATTCGCGGGGCGATCTTAGCCCACCACACCCATTTAAAATCCGGGGTTGCCGTTTACGAAGGAGCAGTTTTAGGCGAAGGTTGTACCATTGGTTCGAAGGCGGTCGTCAAACCGGCGGTACGCACCTGGCCTGATAAATATTTGGAGAGCGGGTCGGTGCTTAATTCCAGTCTGGTTTGGGGTAACCGCTGGGGGACAAACCTCTTTGGTCGACAAGGCATTGACAAAACCGCCAATCTAGAGTTCACCCCCGAGTTCGCAGCTAAACTGGGCGTGGCCTATGGTACCATCTTACGGGAAAACAGCCGAGTGGTGGTCGGTACCGACCAGTTCTCCGCCGCCCAAAAGCTAAAAGCGGCCTTGGTGAGCGGTCTCTTAGGCACCGGGGTTAATGTTTACGATCTGGGTGTCACCGCGATTCCGGTTACGCGCCAAGCCGTCGTGCAGCTAGAAGCGGCCGCCGGGATTCAATTGCGCCGCTCGCCGGCGGTCCCGGAGAATATATTAGTGGAATTCCTGGATGAACAGGGTCTGGTCATTAACCGGGCGGTTGAACGCCAGGTTGAGCAGAGCTTTTTTACGGAAGAATTCCGCCGAGCCCCCCTGGAGCGGCTTGGCAAGGTCAGCGCGATAGAGGATTTCTTCCCTCACTATCTGGATGATATGCTCAAAGTCACCGCCCAAGAGGAGATTAAAGCAGCCCGGTTCAAAGTGGTCGTCGGCGTCGATGACCAGGCCGACACGGTGGGAGCGCAACTGACCAGGCTGCTGACTGCCCTTGGCTGTGAAATAAGTCCCTTACCTGAGGGAGCCTCCTTCCCTGCCCGGACCAGCGGTGAAATCAGGGCGAAATGCTTGCCGACTCTGGGCACACAGGTGAAACAGGAAGGTGCCGATCTGGGGGTGTTCTTGGTGGGAAACGGCGAATGCATCATCCTGGTTGATGAGGAGGGCGCTGCCGTCGAGGAGGAACAGTTTACGGCACTGCTTTCGCTGTTAGCCCTGAAGTATACGGGGGCAGAGACGATTCCCTTACCGGTAACAGTCCCCCGCTTTGTGGAAGAGGTAGTCCGGGCCCACCAGGGCGAGGTTGTCCGGACGAAAGTAAGCCCACGGGCCCTCATGGAAAAGGTCGCCGAAGCGAAAATCTTCCTGGCAGGGGACGGTCGTAGTTCTTTTCAGGCGGCTTATGACGGCTTTTACGCGCTCGTGAAAATCCTGGAGTTAATGGCCCGGGAAAAGCAGGGATTAAGCCAGTTGGTGGCCTTACTGCCTCCCTACTACACCGATCGTAAACAGGTCAATTGTTCCTGGGAAGATAAGGGCCGGATCATGCGGCATCTCTTTGAAGAGAATAAGGAGAAAGAGATCGAAGTGATTGATGGGTTGAAAGTCTTCCATGATCAGGGATGGGCCCTGGTCCTCCCCGACGCCGAGGACCCGGTTTTCCAGATTTATAGTGAAGCGGCTTCCCCGGAAGCAGCCACGGCCCTAACCAACCTCTACAGTAGCCGGATCAGTGAATTACAATTGACCTAACCGAAAAGGATTTAGGAGACGGGGATTAACGCAACATGCTTGAGACAGAAAGCGCCGCTGGCGCTTTCTGTCATGTTAGGATCGGGATTGCTCTTTTGTCAATCGAGGGACTAGTTTCGTGACTAGCAGGATTTTCCGGCAGGAAACATCTTTTGTTTCGCGAAATATATATTCTGGAAAAATGTTTTTCAAAGAACCTCAATTTTGAGGGGAGTGTGCATTCAACATGATTAGTTTCGTCATCATTACCGGTATCTCTGGTGGGGGGAAATCAGAGGCGATGAAAGCCTTTGAAGACCTGGGTTATTTTTGCGTTGATAATTTACCCCCCGTTTTACTTCCTAAATTTGCTGAGCTTTGCGCACAATCGGAAGGGCGGATCAATAGAATAGCATTGGTGGTCGACATCAGGGGCGGCGATTTTTTTGACAGCCTCTTTTCTTCCCTTGCCCTGCTGGAAGAGGCTGGTTATACCTATGAGATTCTCTACCTTGAAGCGGATGACGAGGTGATTATCCGACGGTTTAAAGAATCACGTCGCCGTCATCCCTTGGCTGGGGAAGGCAGGATCGCCGACGGGATTCAGGCCGAAAGGTCACGTTTAGAGACGCTAAAAGGGAAAGCCTCTATGATTATCGATACATCTACCTTAACAGTCCGGCAACTCCGGGAGAAAATTACCGGCCGTTTCAGTCAGGTCCAGGAAGGGCAGAAGATGATTATCACCCTGATCTCTTTTGGCTTTGGGCATGGGATTCCGTTGGATGCCGATCTCGTCTTTGATGTGCGCTTTTTACCGAACCCGTATTATGTCGATTCCTTACGCGACATTGACGGGAATTACCAAGAAGTAGCTGATTATGTGCTAAAATGGCCGGTCACTTCGAAATTCTTATCGAAACTCTATGAATTTGTCGAGTTTTTAATCCCCCAGTATATCAACGAAGGGAAGCCGCAATTGGTGATTGGGATCGGATGTACCGGGGGGCGCCACCGTTCGGTCACGGTGGCCAATCAGTTGCGCGAGTTTTTGAAAGCCAAGGGTTATCGTGCTCTGGTTGAGCACAGAGATATTAAGTAGTCCCACAGCAGCTGGTCGTTCAGAGCGGTGACACTATAGTTACATTTCTGAAATTAAAGCCGCGAGAATCGACAGGCTAGTATTTTTCAAATAGGAGGCCGGATTATGCTGCGACCGTACGGTAAAGATCGCTGGCGGACCAAAAAATTCCTGGGGTTGACCCTGGCCATCTCCGGAATCCTGGTTATTTTTACCGATTCTACTCTTGCTGCTTGGTTCGGGGGGTGCCTCTCCCTTGGTGGTATCCTCGTGCTGATTCAGCCGCCGCGGACACGCCTCCGTTCAGGAGCGGCCTTTATTACGGAACGGAAACGTTTCAAATTAATGGTGCGGAAACCCCGGATTGTGGTGATTGGGGGCGGGACCGGACTGGGTGCAATTCTTCGGGGGTTGAAGAATATCACCGATCAATTAACAGCCATCGTGACCGTAGCCGATGATGGGGGTAGCTCGGGACGGTTACGTAAAGAGTTTGGGATTTTGCCGCCCGGTGACATTCGGAACTGCCTAATTGCCATGGCTGACTTAGAGCCGCTCATGGAGCAGTTAATGCAGTATCGGTTTAATGGCGGAAGCGGCCTTGCCGGGCATAGTTTCGGCAATTTGTTTTTAGCGGCGATGACCGCGATCACCGGTGATTTCCAAAAGGCGATTGAAGCATCGGTAAAAGTTTTAGCGGTCAGAGGACGGATTTTTGCCGCGACCTTGGATAATGTCAGTCTCCGGGCTGAGCTGCAAGATGGGGTGATGGTGAACGGAGAATCGACCATCAGTCAAAGTAAGGCACCGATTAAACGGATTTACCTGGAGCCGACATCGGCGAAAGCGGTTCCCGAGAGTTTGCAAGCCTTGACTGAAGCCGATCTGATTATTATCGGACCTGGGAGTCTGTTTACCAGTGTGATCCCGCCTTTACTGGTTAAAGAGGTCTTAGCCGCGGTGAAAGCTTCGACGGCCACGAAAATTTACATCTGCAATGTGATGACGCAACCCGGGGAAACTGACGGGTTTTCGGCGGCCGATCATCTGCGGGTGCTTTTGGATCATACCGATTGTAAGCTGGTGGATTATATGATCATTAATGATCAGGAGGTTCCCCCTGAAGCACAGGCGGTTTATGCCGAAGAAGGAGCCGCTCCGGTCTTGCCTGACCGGGAGCAGGTGGCTGCGCTAGGGGTGCGGCCGATTACCGCGCCGCTACTGAACACCAACGGGTTAGTCCGCCATGACGCGGATCGCTTGGCCAAACTACTGGCCGAATTGCTCCCTTCTTTCCTCGGGCGGAGGAATCGTTGGCACCGAAACTGGCGACGGTGGTGGCGGATTCTAGGGCAAACGACCGCTTTAAAAATCGGCACAACGGTTGGCGGCGGTCCCACGTGCCCCGTAGAATCAGGGAAAGCTTTGCAGTTTGATTTTATCGCAAAAAACCTCCCTCGTTTTAAGACCCCTTCCTGTGCAGTCTATACCAAGGAGGAAGAGACCCCAGCGGAACTGGCACCCTATCATCTTGATTACGAAAAAAGCCTGTTGATCGGGGTTTTTTTAGGGGAACGTCCTAACGGCGGGTATGGTCTGATCCCGCGGGAAGTTCGCTTGAAAAAGAACAAAGTAGAAGTTTTATACCGGGTAGAGGAACCATTGCAAAGGGGAGTAGTGCAGAGATTGACCTATCCGGCGGCCTTTTTCATCCTGGACCGGAGTGAACTGCCTGGGGGTGAGCTTGCCTTCTTCCTGAAGGAGGAGGGCAGCAAAAAGCCTGTTCTGGTCAAAAAGTTAAATTTGTTGTAGCCCTTTACAAAGGGAAAGAGAAAAGGTACAATACAATAAAACAATTTAATAGGATCCTTCAGGGCAGGGTGCGGCCAAAGTGCCAATTCCCGACCGGTGGTAAGGGGTGACCCCCGAGTCCACGAGCTTAATTTTGTGTTATAAGCTGATCTGGTGCAAATCCAGAACCGACGGTACAGTCCGGATGAAAGAAGGAGGTTAAAGCTTTTTACTATTAACCCTGAAGGCGATCTTTGGGGTTTTTTCTTTTTGTCAAAGCTTTTTGCGTTGAATCAAATAACAACGCAAAAAGCCCTGTCAATGCTTGGTACGGAAAAAGCCCATCGACAAAGGGGTGGTAAAAATGGGGAAAGTCATTGAAGTGAACGATGTTACGCTGGCCTTTTCCGTCCAGTGCCAGCCGGAGCTTGAGGGGGTTAATCTATCCGTTACGGAGGGTGAATTTGTCTGCTTGGTTGGTCCCAGCGGTTGTGGAAAATCCACCCTCTTAAGGCTCGTGGCTGGAGTTTTGACTCCAGATCGGGGTGAGATCAAGGTTGGCGGGGCCGAAAAAGCTGAGGGGTGGTCCCATCTGAGTTTTGTCCCCCAGGATTCGTTGCTGTTACCCTGGCGGACGGTCCTCGCGAATGTGCTGCTTCCTTTCGAATTAAACAGCGGGCAGGAGAAGAAGGCGGAGTGGCGAGCAAAGGCGCAAGCCGCCTTGCGCCTGGTTAATCTGGACGGGGTTGAGCAAAAATATCCGCACCAACTGTCCGGCGGAATGCGGCAGCGGGTGGCCCTAGCCCGCGCCTTGGTGGGTGAAGCAGAAATCCTCCTGTTGGATGAACCTTTTGCCTCCCTTGACGGGATCACCCGGAGCCAATTGCAGCTGGAAATCTTGGAGATTCGCCAACAGAAGCAGTTTACCGGTTTAATGGTCACCCATAATATCTTCGAAGCTGTCTTTTTGGCTGATCGAGTCGTGGTGATGGGGGAAAAACCAGGGCGGATGCTTGGAGAGGTTGGAATCGACCTCCCCTATCCCCGCCAGCTTAAACTGATCAGTACGCCGGAGTTTGCCGCTTTGGTCGGCACTGTTCAGGACTTCTTGGAGAAAGGAGGAAGTGCCGATGAGGCGTAAAAAACGACTACAACCTGGTTCTGGTGGAGAAAGAGCCATTACGCTCCTGGGGGTCGGGCTGTTGGTCTTACTGACATGGTCCTGGCTTTCTTCCTTTTATCCCACTTATATTCTGCCCTCCCCGAGCGAAGTGGCCCGGCGCGCCCGGGAGATCCTGGGACAGGGCGGGCTTTTTGCGCTCCATTTCCGTACCACCTTGCTGGAAGCGGTTCTGGGGTTCGGGTTAGCTGCCGCGGTGGCGCTGCCCCTTAGTTACTGCTTAGCCCGCCATCCCCGTTTAGACCATTTGGTGACACCGATTGTCGTCGCCATGCAGTCGATCCCCATTGTTGCGTTGGCCCCCCTCTTGGTAATCTGGTTTGGCTTTGGGATCTCTTCGAAGATTCTCATTGCCGCGATGACCGCCTTTTTTCCGATTTTAACCAATGGCGTGGTCGGCTTAAAAGAGACTGACCCGCGGCTAAAAGAATTGTTACAGATCATGGGCGCTGGTAAACGACAGGTCTTTTTTAAACTGGAAGTTCCTTCGGCCTTGCCGGTGCTCTTTGGGGGCCTCCGGATGGGACTAACCCTTTCCGTCATCGGGGCAGTGGTCGGGGAGTTCTCCGGCGCCGGTCGCGGTCTTGGCTATTTGGTTTATCTTGCTCGTGGCACCTTTGATACGGCGTTGATTTTCGTGGCCATCCTGGCCTTAGCGGTCATGGGGATCGGTTTTTACCTGGTGATTTCCTGGGTGGAAGCAGTGGTCATGCCTTGGCGGCGGGAGCGTTGAGGGCGTGAGTCCTTAATGCGTGGTACATGATCACGAAAAAAGCCCAAATAAGATGGTTGGAGGTTGAAAAGGTGAAGAAAAAACTATTATTACTTGCCGTGGTGGCGGTGCTCCTGATCGGGGGGCTATTCTTCATAGCCCGGCCCAAAACGCAACAACAGGTTACACTGGCGATGACCTATATTCCAAATACTCAGTTCGCCCCCTGGTATGTGGCTGAAGAGAAAGGTTATTTCCGGGACGAAGGACTGGAGGTTACTTTTGATTACCGGATGGACATTGATGCCCTGCAGCTGGTAGGCACGGGTAAAATGGATTATGCTATTGCCGGCGGTGATCAAGTACTGGTGGCTCGGGGGCACGAGATTCCCGTCGTGTACCTCATGAGCCTCTATGCTCAATTTCCCCCGGCGATTATCGCCAAAAGCACAGCGGGGATTGAAACTGCCGTTGATTTGAAAGGAAAAACCTTGGGTCTGCCTTTATATGGGACTAATCTTTTAGCGGCGAAAGCCATTATTAAACGGGCCGGCCTCGGCCCAAAGGATGTCCAATTGATTGATATCGGCTACACCCAGATTACTTCTTTATTAGAAGATAAAGTGGATGCCGTCGTCGGTTTCGCCAATAATGAGCCAATTAAGCTTAAAGCCATGGGGGTTGCAGTGAACCAACTTAATTCATGGGACTACTTTTCCTTGGTTGGGCATGGTCTCATTACCGGTGAGCAAAAAATTAAGAATAACCCCGATGAAGTTGGGAAACTGGTACGAGCCAGTATACGCGGGATCCAATACGCCTTGGACCACCCGGAAGAGGCCTTTACAATTTGCACCAAATACATTCCTGAGCTTGGGGCTGAGCAAAAAGAACAGGAATGGGAAGTCTTAAAATCCTCCATGGCGCTCTGGGAGAATGCTTACACCAGGGAACACGGACTAGGTAGTTCCAACCCTGAGGATTGGGAAGATGCGCAAGCCTTAATGTATGAGTTGGGAGAGGTGGCAAAAATAACACCGGTCAGCGCCATGCTGGATTTATCATTCTTACCGGAAAAGGAGTAAAGTTCGAGGAACCGCCCTCTGTTTACTTGACAGAGGGCGGTTTTTTTGGTGCGCCACGCACCCGACTCTTTTTCTGCTGTTAACAGCGGTGGTTAGTTTTTAAAGAAAACATGACCGCCGATGGTGGTGGTTCTCGGTTGGGAGGTGACCCACCGGTTGGTAGTTTTGGCTGGATTGTAAAAACCAATGGCACCGTAGGAAGGATCCCGGCCGGTTAAAGCGTCCTGAACTGCTTTCCGGGCAGTTGCGGTGGCCGGAAGATTGATCCGCCCGTCCATCACCGGGCTATATTGATAATAGATCCCCTGGTCAACCTGGTAAATAATTTGGCTGATCGAATTGGGGTAACGGGGATCATTTAACCGGTTGAG
>DOID01000137.1:18516-19708 GCA_003511465.1 Bacillota bacterium
CCGGGATTAGAAGTTCCCTGGGACGAAGGAACGTAGAGGGTTTCTCCAACGTTTAGGTAATCATGCCAGCGGTTATTGGCGGTTCTCAAACTTGATAAAGGGACGCCATGACGGGTGGCAATCAGGTACAGAGTGTCGCCGGGCCGGACGGTATAGAGAGAGGGAATCGTGAGCATTTGTCCGGGATAGATCATGCTAGTGCCTAAATTGTTGCTGGTTTGCAGAGCGGAAGTCGGGACATTGAAACGGCGGGCGATTAAATACAAAGAATCTCCGGATCTGACCTGATAATTTTGGGCGCTAACAATACCTGGTAACAAGAGAACTAGGAAGATGAGCAGCGGTGAAACATGGCGAATGAAACGTTTTCTGACTTTCATGGCAAAACACTCCTCTTAAAATGGTCGTTTTGGTCGCCGACGGCCAATGGAGGTGTGATGTAAATTAGATCTAGAACTGCAATGGACGACCTGATTAATGCCATATTTCTTGCTAGATCTGGATTATCCTAGTGGGAAATAGAGGTAATGCCAGTTTTGGGAGAAAACAAAAGGAATGGGATATCAAGTCAGGACGGTTAGAAAGAGGGATTTTGGTTAAAATATTGGTAATAATCACTAACTGACGGGGAGAGTTGCAATGAAAGCATTCAGCCTGAGCGTGTTGGCGAGCCTGGTTGGGCTTACGGTAATCCTTTGTCTACTGGTGTTACTTGGCCGGAGGATTATCCATTTCATCTTTAGTTTTGTTTTTAAGCGCATCACAACGGAGCCGTACTGGAGCAATCTCTTTGAAAGCTATAATCTGGCGAAAATGATCGGCCTCGGCCGTATGATCGAAACGGAGCTCCGTTCGGCCCACGGGAAACCACCGAATCGCCCCTTTGGGCGTCGGCAGGGGGTTTCGCCCTGGCAGAATCTTTACTTTAACCCGGTTTATCTTCATCGCCACCCGCTCTTGGATTACACCACTGTTGGGACAGGGGTGGTGATCGGCCCGGAGGCACGTCATCCTTTAAAACTAAAGATTCCGATTCTAATCGGGGGCATGGCTTACGGGACGGCCCTGAGCGCGAGAACCAAGCAAGGACTGGCGCTAGGGGCGACGATGGCCGGAACGGCAACTAATACCGGGAACGGTCCTTTTTTACCGGCGGAAAGAACCGCCGCGGAAAAGCTAATTATTCAATATT
>DOID01000075.1:0-14491 GCA_003511465.1 Bacillota bacterium
ATAATCTTCCCACGGCCTCTGATCGTAATGTACTTCGGTTTAAAATCGTTCTCAACGTCCACCGCAAGCTGGCTGCGGGGAAGATCAACAACATGCCCGTTGGAGGCCTTTACCCGATAACTTCGGCCTAAAATCTTGCTAATCGTCTTCGCTTTCGCCGGTGATTCCACGATCACCAGTTTCTCGGACATTAAAGCACCTCCTTACTGTGCTCCCAACTTTCAAGTGTATTCTATTCTTTCCCAATCATCTATGTTTATGATGGTTACGGCAATAAGTCTTCGCCGCCACTTGGGACACAAAACCCTCCATCTCCATCAGTACCAAAACGGAGTTGACGGTCGCGGCCGGGATCCCACTAACCCGGATTAAACGATCAAGATGGGTTTCACCGGCAGCCAGCAAATCCCAGATTTTCTGCTCCACCGGAGAAAACTCCGTTTCCTTTTCCTTCGCGGCTAATAATTCATCAGTAGCAAAATACGAAAGGTTTAAGGCTTCGAGAATATCTTTAGCCTCTTCCACCAAAAGCGCCCCTTGTTTGATTAAGCCGTGGGGACCCCTGCTGCCTTCCCGCTCAACCGGACCCGGAACCGCAAAGACGTCCCGTCCCTGCTCCAAAGCAAAATCAGCCGTAATCAGGGAACCACTGTCTGTCTTCGCTTCCACCACCGTTACTCCTAAGCTCAACCCGCTAATAACTCGGTTGCGGGCGGGAAAATTACCCGCATAGGGCGGGGTCCCCAGGGGGAATTCGGAACAAACGACACCGCTTTCGGCAATTTCCGCCATTAACCGGCGATTTTCCGGCGGGTACACCCGGTCGAGACCGGAACCTAAAACCGCAATCGTCCGTCCACCCGTTACTGCTAAAGCGCCGCGGTGCGCGGCGGAATCGATCCCGCGGGCTAATCCACTGACCACCGTCACGCCCTGCGCCGCCAGCCCTGCGCCAATTTCACGGGCAGCAGCCAATCCCCGGGGCGTTGCGCGCCGGGAACCGACGACCGCAACCGCCAACTGATCTTCAGGTCGAAATGGGCCTTGGTAGTACAGGATAGGAGGTGGATCGATAATCTGCTTTAACAATGGGGGATAGGTCGGATCGGTGACCAATAAAACCCCCCACCCGGCCTGGAGGACCTTTTCGCCCTCCGCCGCCGGTGAAGTAGTTCGGCGAAAGGCTAGTAAATCGGCGGCAACTTTCTGTCCCAGCACCGCAGCGAGCGCTCCCGACTCACTTTTCCAAGCCCCTTGTGCCGTGCCAAAGGCCGTCAGCAACCGGTAAAAGCGTTTCGGCCCAATCCCGGGAGCCTGATGTAAAGCGATCCAATACAAAGCCTCTTCCGTGAGCATTTGACTTCGCCTCCACAACAAATCAAGCATGATCAGTTTATTTTTAAACTGGTAATGGCAATAATATGGCTTGGAGGTGGCTGCTTTGGAAATTGATTTATGTCAGATCTATACCTGTCCCCGCTGTCGGATGGAAACGCCCCATTATCTTCAGGTCCGCCGGGAAGAAAGGGTCGCGATTTCTTGTTCCCGTTGCCAAACAACATCCTTATTAGAAGCTGCCGAATTAGAAAACCACCAGGCATGGTGGGAAGCGGAACTAGAACAGATCCTCTCCGGTTTAGAAGAAAACGGTCGGGATGACGAACACTAGTCATCACGACGGCCAATCAGGCTTGGCCGCGTGCCTACCTCCACTCCGGCCGGAGCAATCAGCCTTAAACAAGCAGGTGCATTTTTCACCGCCACCCACCCGAAACCGGAGATATAGAGATCCTCCCCCGCTTGAACCGTAAATGTATTTTCCTGTTCTTCCCTTGGTCGCTCACTGGGGCGATAAACCCGTAACCAATCCGGACCTTCGCCGAGGAGCGCTTCCGCTTTTTCACCCCGGCTCCGGTGCAAAGTGGTTTGCTCGGCGGTAAAAAAGACCAAAGTACGCGCTGTAGGCGACATGTTCCAGACTCCCACCAGGCCCCCACCTAGCACTGCACCATCGGAAGGTAGATCCCAGAGTTTAACCTGGTATTTTTTTTCGGGTAGGAGCCGACCGGCAGTAGCCGGCGTAAGCAGGTCACCCATCCTTCTCCCAGACACAAGACCGGGTGTATCATAGAGTTTAATCCGTGACGCCCGTAACACCCAAGCCGTCGTTCCCTGGGTGGTACCGGGAAACCGGGAAACCAGCGGGAGATCCGCCTTACGCTCATCCTCCGACGCCAACAAAGCTGTGAGGAGTGATGTCTTACCGACATTAGCCGCGCCCATCACCGTCACGTTTTTCCCCGCTAATTCCTGTTTCAAGACCGCCAGCCTTGCCATCCGGTCCGGTCCCCGCCCCCGTGCTGAGACCACGTTTACTCCTCGCAGCTCAATACCGGGGAAGCGGCGCGCCCATAAATTTTCGAACCAAGGAACCATCTCCGCCCAGGGGGTATGCTTTGGCAGGAGGTCCGCCTTATTGACTACCATAAATACGGGTAACTTGAAGAGCGGAGCTAGGCGGGTCGGCATCGACCCTTCCGGATCAAAAACATCAACCACCAGTAAGATCAGGTCACTTTTTTCCACTACGGTCTGCAGCATTCGGTTCAGCGCTGCTTCATCATCGGCGATAGTTTTAAACTGGCCGTAATGGCGGAGACGAAAGCAACGCTGACACAATTTGGCCGTTTCCTTGCCCGGAGGCAAATAGCCGGGCCGGTCCGGCGCGGTTGATTGCAGCAGGATCCCACACCCTTGACACTTCTTCTTAATCACTAATGATCCCCTTTTTCTTTAACTTCCTCGCTACTACCTTCTCCAAACGCCGCACCATTTTTGTAACCAGTAATTCCGTCGTGCTTAAGGGGGTAGTCCAGATGGTAAACAAAGCCATCCGGTTTCCACCACAGATATCAGTAAACAATTGATCACCGATGGTCGCGGTTTCACCCGGAGAGGTTCCCAGCAAGGCCAAGGCTTTTTTGAAGGGCAATTTCCGCGGTTTAATCGCCCGGGAAACCCAAGGAATCCCCAACGCCTCGCCGACGATTTTCACCCGCTCTTCCAGAGCATTCGAAACAATACACAATTTTAAACCAGATTGTTTCATCTCTTGAACCCAGGCCGCAGTCGCCGGGGATATTTTTACCTGTCCCCATTCCACCAAAGTATTATCCAGGTCAAGCATTACTCCCTTGAGGCCTCTTTCCTGAAGGTATTGGGGTTTTAAGTCAACGAGGTTTTTAAGGTATAAAGCAGGGCATAATCGTTTCCACATCAACTATCAGCTCATTTTCCTTGAAAGTATTACTATTATACCATAAATCATTATTTTGAAAACTTATTTTCCTGTCGCAAGCGGTGTCATGAAATAACTTGGTATAAAAAGGAATACTTTTGGCCATAATCATATTATCATTCGTAACAAAGGAGATGTTTTTTTGGAAAATAAACGAATCGAAATCGATCCTTTTCGGATGCGTATAATCACAATGATGGTACCCATCTGCTTGATGTTGCTCATTTCGCTCTTTTTCTCGATTCTAATCAATAATGAAAAACGCCTGCTCACTTTAGCCGCGCGGTTGGAGCAGGTGGAAACCACCCTGACGGAAATAGCTGCCGATTTAGAGCTTGTCCGTGAAGTCTTCGATGAAGCACAAAAGATCAAAAGCCACATCGAACAGCGCAGTAAAATCCACCCGGAGCAGGCTACAGAGGTCACTTATGCGCTTCTGTATTGTGCCGCGGCAAAACAGTTAAACCCTTACTTACTCCTGGCCATCGCGGAAACCGAATCCAGTTTTTACCGACATGCCGTTGGCGGAGTCGGGGAACGAGGTTTGGTTCAAGTCCGCTACGGTACCTTTAAAATGATGATGAAAACAGGCGACTTCAATCACTGGCGGGATACTTTAGAAGCCGGTGCCAATTATATGGTCTACCTTTTAAACCGCTTTAAGGGCAACACCATCTTGGCACTGGCTGGATATAACGCCGGGCCCAACCGGACCCGTGAACGCTTAATGGCGATTGGCTCTCCCTATGTGAAAAAAGTTGAACGCAACTATGCCCGGATTGTCCGGAATAATGAATCCGTCGCTTCCTTCTACGGCCGCGATCTGATCTCCTCCGGGTGGAGTAGTAATGTATAAAAAAACCGCCCTTGAAAAGAGCGGATTAATTGCTGGCGGAGCTGACGGGGCTCGAACCCGCGATCTCCAGCGTGACAGGCTGGCATGTTAGCCGACTACACTACAGCTCCATATGGTGGGCGAAACAGGGCTCGAACCTGTGACCCCTTGCTTGTAAGGCAAGTGCTCTCCCAGCTGAGCTATTCGCCCTTGAAGAACTCAAAATTTATTATAACTCAGAACCGACACAAAGTAAAGGGGTATTTTTCGTTAGCGTAAGGAATACTCTTTCTTATTCAAGCCGAAAGCGGCCTTTTTAATCTCTTGTTCCAGGAGAAAGAGACCTTCTTCTGGTGTGATGATTCCTTTCCGCAGCCAAGCGACAATCTGCAACCAACGTTTTTGCGTTTTCAATCTAAACCTCCTAGTTGTGAAGATGTATGAACATTATTGCCAAAAAAACGGTAAATATGCCTTTTGCTCATTAATCTGACCGTCGCCCAGTTCCCGTTCGCCCGGAACGCCATGGTAATCTGAACCGCCGGTGATAAACAATCCTAATTCCTGCGCTTGCGCCAAGTATTTTTCGGTCATTTCCGGAGTATGGTCCGGATGATAAACTTCCAGACCGGCTAGGCCGCTACCGACCAAAGCCGGGATTAAACGATCATCTCCTAAACGACCGGGATGGGCCAGCACCGGCCAACCGCCGACCGCACGGATTAATGCGATCGCCTCCAGGGACGATAACTCCCGGTGTGGGATGTAAGCGACGCCTTCCGGGCCCAGCAGGGAATTGAAGGCAGTCCGCTCCCGATCAGCGCCAATTAGCTTTTTTGCTTTCAACGCCCGATAAATTTGGAAGCGTCCCACAAAGGCACTGGGTGTTTCCTGGACCACCTCTTCCCAGGTGAGATGGAGTCCATGCTTGGCCAAGAGCGCCAAGATCCCCCGCGCCCGTTCCTGACGGGAGACAATCACCTTTTTTAAGCGAAGTTGCAGCTCCGGATGGGTAAAATTCAACTGATAACCAAGGATATGAAATTCCACCCCTTCCAACTCCGTGGAAAGCTCAACTCCAGGGATGGCGACCATTCCATACTTTTTCCCGGCTGCCAAAAAGGCGGGTAATCCGTAGACGGTATCATGATCGGTCAGGGCAATTCCGCTCAGTCCTCTTTTTTTCGCCCTTTTGACCAGTTCTTTCGGGGTTAAGAGTCCATCCGAGTAAATACTATGGGTATGTAAATCAAAAGCCATTTTCTTCTCCTGTTACATTCTCACATCTACGCCTAAAGCCGCCAAGGCTGTAAAGAAGTCTGGATAAGATTTCCGCACATGTTCGGCACCGTTAATCACTAAACCTTTTTGGGTCCGTAAAGCTAAGACCGCAAAAGTCATCACCAGCCGGTGGTCCTGGCCTCCCTCAAGTTCGATCCCGCCTTCGTATCCGGCCGGGTTGCCATCAATCACAAACCCATCAGCGGTTACTTGGACCTTAACGCCAAGTTTTCTTAACTCACAAGCTAAATCTCCAATTCGATCCGATTCTTTCCACCGTAAGTTCGCAACTTGAGAGAAGGTAGTCCGACCTGCAGTGAAGCAGGCTACAGCGGCCATGGACAAGACAGCATCGATCGCCTTTTCCCCATTGAAATCCTGAGCAGAAAGGGGGGTTCCTCCTCTAATCGTCACGGTATGGTCTTTAGTTTCAATCCCAACCCCCATTTGCCGGAGATAGGGAATGACCTCTTTCTCCCCTTGTTGGTCATCAGGATCCAGCGGGTAGAGGGTAACTTCCGACGGTACCAGAGCGGCGGCAGCTAACAAGGCCGAAGCAGCCGGGTAATCACCGGGAACCCGGTACCTACCACTCCGGTAAGTCCCACCGGGAACTTGGAAGAAAAGGCGATCCCAATTAGCCTGCGGCGGGATCCCCGCTTCCGCCATCACCTGTAAGGTCGTGGCCAACGGCGGCTGAGAAACCAAACCATCGGTAATCGAAATCGCCAGTCCACCCAGGAGCGGGGCGATCATGAGCAGCGCCGTCGCAAACTGGGAACTTACCCGCCCAGAAACCGTCACTGCCCTTTGGGTTAACGTTCGTCCCCTTCGGATCGTGATCGGAAGATGTCCATCCACATCTCGAGTCTCCGCCCCCAATTGGCGCAGCGCCGCGAGGAGATCCCCCTGGGGCCTCTGGCCCAACGACTCCGGATAGGAGGTTACAAATTTAAGTTCCGGTAAAAGCAACCCCACCGGTAAAAGCAAGCGGAGAATAAGGCCACCATTCCCCGGATCCAATACCCCGGCGGGGCTTGGACTTGCACCAAAACCTTTAATCAGCAGGCGTTCTCCGTCCACCCGCATGTCGGCTCCTAACTGTCGACAACAGGCCATAAGCGCCTGGGCATCCTCGTTGGTCGCCGGATGTTCAATGACCGATTCCCCCTCGGCCAAAGCAGAAACCCAAATATACCTGGAGGTATAATTTTTCGAGGGGGGAACCCGGATGCTACCTTCTAAGTGGGAAGCAGGGCCGACGAAGACCTTCATCGCTTTTCCCCCCCACGAACCTGGGTCATAAAACCACGGGCACGGAGCAGTTGATCCGCGTTTTTTAAAGCGTTTTCATCTTCAAAAGCTAACCGGAGGGTACCGCCTTCACCCTCACGCACCCGGAGGATTTCGATATCCTTAATATTGATCTCCTTTAAAATGTCGATCACCTCAGCAATGGTTCCCGGCCGGTCTTCAATCACCACTACCAGTTCATAGAGGAGGGTCAGAAATCCTTTTTTCCGGGCGGGTAGCTCCCTCCGGATGACCGTCGCGCGCTCAAGCCGGGCTTCTACTTCCGCCATTTCTCCAACGGATAAAGCAGCGATAAAGGCGGCGAGCTCTCCGTGCATGGCTTTCAACACACGTAGGAGCGAAGCGCGATTGCTGGCAAAGATCTCTCGCCATAAAACCGGGGAGCCCATAGCCACTCGTGTCGTATCGTGAAAACCACCGGCGGCTAGCGCAAGGGTCCCCGGATACCGCTGATTAAACTCAGCGGCGACATTCACCAAGGCAGCCGCGGAGAGATGGGGTAAATGGCTAACCACCGCCACCATAAGATCATGTTCTTCTGGCGCCAACTGCAGCGGTAAGCCTCCCACCATCCCGATGAATTGTTCCAAAGCCGCCAGGACCTGAGGGGGCGTTTCCGATCCCGGGGTCAAGAGATAAACGGCATTCTGAAACAAGAAGGGGTCGGCAGCAGCGATTCCTGATTGTTCACTCCCGGCCATCGGATGTCCGCCCACATAGTGGACCCCCGGCGGCAACAGCGGCGGTATAACCTTAGCGAACCGCCCTTTCGTACTCGCCACATCCGTGATGATTGCCCCCGGGGCCAGCGCGGAAGCAATCTCCGCGACCACTTGCTCAATTTTCCCGACCGGAACCGCCACGACGACCAAGTCGGCCCCCCGCACAACGCATTCAAGACTGACGGCAATTTCGTGGACTCCTTGCCGGGCTAGCGCTTCCTGACCGGTGGCGGGCTCCGAATCATACCCGACCACCCGTAAATTACCCGGTTGCCGACAAAGAGCCATCCCCAGCGAACCGCCGATCAAGCCTAAGCCAATAATCCCGATCCGGTACTGGCTCATAGGTGTTTCCCCATCACGGCCAGAATTGGTTCAATCCCCTGCATCAATTCATCAAACTCAGCAAAATTGAGAGATTGAGGACCGTCCGAAAGCGCGGTTTCCGGATGGGGGTGCACCTCCACCATTAAACCGTCGGCACCAGCAGCTAAGGCCGCGCGAGCCAGTGGCAACACCAGGTTACGCCGTCCTGAGGCGTGGCTAGGATCGGCGATCACCGGTAGATGACTCCATTCTTTCACCAACGCGATGGCGCTAAGATCCAGCGTATTCCTAGTCGCAGTCTCAAAAGTCCGGATTCCCCGTTCGCAGAGAACGACCTGGTAATTGTCTTCATTCATAATATACTCTGCGGCCATTAACCACTCCTCAATGGTCGCGGCCATTCCCCGTTTTAAGAGCACCGGGATTTTGGCCTTTCCCACCTCTTGCAGGAGGGCGAAATTCTGCATATTCCTGGCCCCGATCTGGAGCATCTGCGCGTACTCAGCCACCAGCTCTACCTCGTGGGGCGAGACCACCTCCGTTACTACCGCCAAACCGGTTTCCGCCGCCACTTCTTGGCTGAGCTTCAAGCCATCGATCTTCAAACCCTGAAAAGAGTAAGGCGAGGTCCGGGGTTTGAACGCGCCACCCCGTAACAGCTTCGCGCCGGCCGCTTTGATCCGCCGGGCGGTCGACAACAGTTGTTCCTCATCTTCAATCGCGCAGGGACCGGCGATCAGAACTGCTTCCGCCCCGCCAAACACCGCATCTCCCACCGTAACGCAAGTCGGCTCTGGTTTGAAATCCCTACTTGCCAGCTTAAAGGGTTTTAGAATCGGAACGACTTTCTCCACCCCAGCCATGGCTGCCACCGTTGACAATAGCTCCGGACTCCGCTCACCAATCGCCCCCAGGATCGTCCTTTCCACCCCTTGGGAGCGATGAACACCAAAGCCCGCAGCACTGAGACGCTCTTCAATCCGGGCAACCTCTTCCCCGGAAGCGTCCCGCGACATAATGATAATCATGATAAGTTCATCCTCTCTACCTTACTACCGTCCTACTCGTCATGTCTCAACTCTCAACTTTTTGCATCTCAATCTATACCAAGCAAAACGCTGCATCCATTATTTACCTAAGAAATATTCGTCTGTGGACACCCAGCCGGAGCGGAATGGTGTTTTTCGGTGATTTGAATTTCTTCGTATAGTATTCTTAAGCTCGGCGGAGATTGAAAGCGGGTCGAGCGACAGGGAAGTCGCGAGCCGCTTTTGGTTCAGGAGGAACCATAAAGCGGGTGCCCGCTTTCAACGGAGCTGAGCTTTAGAATACTCGAAGAAATTCAGCGAAACAAGAAAACACCATTCTGATCCGGCGGAGATTGTACTAAGAGCAATTCTTCAATTATTCCTTAAGTTCCTCAAGCACTTCCGCAAGCGCCGCCAAAAACTTTTGGTTCTGCGCGGCTGTACCGATGGTCACCCGCAGATGCCGGGGTAAACCGAAAATATCGGCGCTTCTAATAATTACTCCTTTCCGAAGCAAAACCTGGAATACAGCGGAAGCCGGAAACGGGGTGGCCAAGAGAATGAAATTAGCATGACTGGGAGTAAAGTTCAGCCCCAGTGCGCTCAATCCTTGTTCGATCTCCTTTTTACCCTGCCGGTTCACTTCCAAACTGTGTGCCAGATGCTCTTGATCGGTTAGGGCGGCTGTTGCCGCCAGCTGGCCAAGGCGATTCACATTAAAGGGTTCGCGGACCCGGTTCAAATAAGCAATCAGCGCCCGGTCCCCGACCCCGTAACCTACCCGGAAACCGGCCAGACCGTAAATCTTCGAAAAGGTACGCAAGGTCAACACCCGACCGTCTCCCTTGTAATCAAGACCATTGGGGTAAGCGGGATCTTCCACATATTCAAAATAGGCCTGGTCCAGAATGACCAGTACCTGCCGGGGAATCTGGGCAAGGAACGCGTCTAATTCTGCCCGCGTGTTCATGGTACCGGTCGGATTGTTTGGATTACAGAGAAAGATCGCTTTCGTCCGGGTGGTCACCGCCGCGGCCATCTTGTTTAAATCGTGGCCTAATCCTTCTCCCTTCACTTTTACCAACTGGGCACCCATCAATTGGGTCGCATAGGCATACTCCCCAAAAGTGGGATCAGCAACGATGACCTCGTCCCCGGGATGAAAGAAAGCCTCCGCCACGAGTTTGATCACTTCATCACAGCCATTCCCGACAATAATCTCCTCGGGTTCCACTCCAAGGTGTACGGCTAAGGCCTTTTTTAATTGATAATTGCTGCCATCTGGATATAAGTGGGCCTCCGTCAGCGTCTCCGCCGCTGCTTTCAGCGCCTGCGGCGAAGGGCCGATCGGGTTTTCATTGGAAGCCAGTTTAATTACCTCTTCAATCCCCAACTCCCTCTGGACTTCCTCAATTGGTTTGCCCGGAATATATGGGGTAATCCCCAGAATCTCCCGGCGAATCAGTTTATCAATGGTCATAATTGCTTCCTCCCTCATAATGGGCTTTTTGCGTTGTTATTTGCTTTGAGGAGTTCGATACACGAAATTTCTCTAGCTGGATACAACGGAAAAAGCTTATAATAGATGCCATGTTCCATCCCAGGCCACAACCACCCGTTCCGCATTGGCTGGGGCGCTCCGCTCTAAACTCAAGCCGACGCGGAAAAAAGCCCGTAAAAAACCGCCATGGGAGACAATGATCACCCGTCGGTGGGCAAAGACCGAAGCCAGGCTCGTCATGGTCATTAGCGCCCGGGCTTCGATCTCGGGTTTCGATTCCAGGCCGGGGAGGCCAGGCTGATCACTACCCGCCGGATATTGGGCTTTGATCTCCGTAAAGTGTAATCCTTCTAACGGCCCGAAACTCCGTTCACGCAAATCTTGATAAGAAAAAACCGGAATCTTAAGGATCCGGCCAATAATTTCGCCGCTTTCCTCGGCTCTTTGTAAACTGCTCGTCACCACCAGTTCCCAACCTTCATCCGCTAGTTCCGCTGCCAACCGGCTAATTTCGGCGCGACCCTGTTCGTTTAAGACCGTATCGGTACAGCCTTGGATCCGCCCCTGCTGATTCCAGTCGGTGGTACCGTGGCGGACCAGACAGAACTTAGTCACCGCAGTCGACCCGGTCGCGGCGGAGGGATTTGGCCTCTCGTAGGTAGACATGGGACACCTCCTGACCCCAATCGAAATAAGCATGAACTAGGACCCGGATACAACGGGGTAAAGCACCCGATACCGCCATCTCTACACTATCTAAGGCCGCCCAATCAGTATACCCCAACTGCCGGACGGCTTCCGCCGGAAAAGCCCCTGTCAGATCAGGGGTAGCTGTAAAATAAGCGCTAATGACCTGCCGTGGATCCAGGTTGTTCCGGCCGATCAGCTCCGTAATCAGCTCCCGCGTCGCCGCGAGAATCTCCTCCCGCGTATCGGCAGCGACTGTTGTCGCTCCCCGGATCGCTTGCACCCTTTCCATTCAATCTCTCCCCTTATGGGTATCATTAAAGCCCTACATGAGCTTTTTGCGTTGCGCCCTATCTAGAAAGTCCCAATACAATATATAGTGTCCAACTTATATTAGGCTATCAGTATATTGTATTGGGATAGTTAAATCAAACAACAACGCAAAAAGCCTACATGAGCGCCCGGTGCCCAAGGCCAACCGCAACCTCATTAAGATGGAGCAGACCAACGGCACTGAAAACCGCCACACTGAAGTGATCGCCCCGGCGAGCCAGGCCGATCTTCCCACCCATATTTAACCCGAGGGCTTTCGGGATAATCTGCTGCAGGGCTTCATGGGTCGCCCCGGCGACCGCACCCTCTTCGGCATGGGTATCGCCGATCAAAAACTCGCGTTTAGCGGCAACCACAGCCCGTTCAATGATGGTCTTGATCGTCTGTACCGTCTCCCCACCAAAATCAACAGCCGCTGACCAGATCTCCTCTTCTCGTAGTTGCTCCTTGAAAACCCGTTCTTCTTCCCGTGAACGGCTGATGGCCATTTTTAAGGCTGCCGCGGCTACCTCTTTACTATTCCCGGTCATGGACTCACCTCTGCAATCGTTTTTTCCGTTGTCATGGGCACCGATGAACCCGTTCCAACGCAAAAAAGCATAGTAACAAAAAAAGCACCCTACGGAGTGCTAAAAACCGGCTTTCTCCTATGTAAGCTGCCACACTACCGTCCTGCCTTATTTCTATCAATCTAACACATTTCCCTATTTTGTGCAAGACGGTTTTAATCTTATTTAAAAAGGTTTTTCGACGGGTCGTCCTTCCAACTGTTCAACAACACAAAAAGTGGCGCGAAATGCTGGAATCGTTAACAGGATCTGTACCAAACATAAGACAATAATAAGGATAATCAGCAATTTTCTCCCCAAACGTTCCACTTTTGCGCCAGTCCCTTCCGTTAAACCCGTTCCCCGACCGCCCGTTCCCGCTCCCGGCGACCTTGATATTCCTCAATAATCCGGCGCATCTCGGGTAATGCTTCCCGCGCGGCGGCTTCACCTTTTTCGATACATTCCTCCGCCCGGTTAAACTGGACGGTTCCGACATGACCAACTTCTGGAGTAAGCACAAAAGCGGCTTGTTCCATCTGAATCCCATCCAACTGGCGCATCATGATTTCCGAACTCCGGTAGAGAATATCAAAAACACTCCGGGGCGGCTCCGTATCCAATTCCCCGCCCACATTAACAGCAAAAACCAGTTCCATCCCCATCTCCGCCGCCGCGTTCACCGGAACACCAGCCACCAGCCCCCCATCCACCAAGAGGCGCTGCCCAGAAGGAACCGGCGTAAAAATCCCGGGAATGGAGATGGATGCCCGCACCGCCTCGTCAAGGGGGCCGTGGTCAAAGATCACCTCATCGCCGGTCAACAAATCGGTGGCGATCACTCGGACCGGTACGGCTAGTTCTTCCAGCTTTTTCCGCTTCGTCAGCAAGCGGATTAAAGGCGTGATCCGCTTCCCCTCCACCAGTCCGTAGCGGGGAAACCGTAAATCAACAAAGTTCTCCCAAGCAATCGTGGTCGCCAAAGCAGTTAAGTATTTCAAATCGGTACCGGCGGCAAACAGAACCGCCATTACCGCCCCCATACTGGTTCCAGCCAGCGCATCGATGGGGATCCTTGCTTCTTTCAGTACCTTTAGGACCCCCAAGTGGGCAAAACCGCGGGCACCACCCCCTCCTAACGCCCAGGCGATCCGTGGTCTTGGTTGTAAAGCGTTCATCGAATTCCCCCTCATTTCAGTATACCATAGCCATTCATGGGCGAAAAGGGGAATTCCGCCTAAGCTTTTTGCGTTGTAAAGCCCCGTAGGGTTCAGTTTCCGGCAGCCACGATTAGTTCTTCTTTTCCTCTTTGCGGCGGTCCGAAGTTCTCCTTCTGTTGCCCACTGCTGGCAGCAAGCTTTTCTGTCACCGGCTCCGTACTGATCACCAGTTGAATGACTTCTTCGATCCGCCGCACAGGAATGATTTCCAGCTCTGTTTCTTCCGTAAAAACATCCTGCCAGTTTTCGGCCGGGATCACGACCCGCTGGGCCCCGGCTTCCTTGGCTGCTTTAATTTTCGGGATAATCCCACCCACTGGCATTACCAATCCCAAAATCGAGACTTCTCCCGTTAAAGCCGCCAAATTATCCACCGGTTCACCGGTGATGGCTGAATAAATTACGGTAACCAAAGCAATTCCTGCCGACGGTCCATCCAGCGGAATTCCCCCTGGGAAATTAATATGCAAATCATAATTGGTACAGTCGAGTCCGCAGTGTTTTTTTAGTACCGTTAACACATTTTCCACCGAACCACGGGCGGTGCTTTTCCGCCGGATCGTCCGGCCATACTCGCCCATCTCTTCTTCATCAATGACTCCGGTGGTGATCACCCGTCCTGTCCCGGCTGGAACCGGAATGGCCGTCGCTTCCAATTCAACAATCATCCCTAGGTTCGGCCCATAAACCGCCAACCCGTTGGTATAACCCACTTGCGGTTTGGACGGCACTTTTTTGTTCGGACGGGGGGTATACTGGCCACTGTTGACTACCCATTCGAGATCCTTCCGTGGGATCAACTTCCGGCCCTCCGTCAACGCTAGTCCGGCGGCAACTTGGACCATATTGACGCTATCACGACCATTATGTGCATATTTGCTAATAATCTCGATCCCGCCCTCTTCAAGCTCAAAACCGATTTTCTTGATGGCGTTCATCGCGATCAGCTTGATCTCTGCGGGGGTAAGGGCGCGAAAGAAGATCTCGACACAACGCGAGCGGATCGCCGGTGGAATCTCATGGGGTTGACGCGTCGTCGCCCCGATTAAGCGGAAGTCGGCCGGCAGGCCATTCCGGAAAATATCATGGATATGGGAGGGGATATTATGGTCTTCAGAGCTATAATAGGCGCTTTCAAAGAATACTCTCCGATCTTCCAACACTTTCAGTAATTTATTCATTTGGTAGGGGTGCAGTTCACCCATTTCATCGATGAAGAGAATCCCCCCGTGGGCCTTGGTGACCGCTCCCGGTTTGGGTTGGGGAATCCCGGCCATCCCTAGCGGTCCTGCTCCCTGGTAGATCGGGTCGTGCACCGATCCAATCAGCGGATCGGCGATCCCCCGTTCATCAAAACGGGCGGTCGTCGCATCCAATTCGATGAATTTAGCATTGCT
>DOID01000075.1:14773-15344 GCA_003511465.1 Bacillota bacterium
AGGGAGATACTACGCAAGCGTTCCAGTTTTTCCATCTCCTTTTTCGCTTCCCGATCAACGGCCACCTTTGTCCCTTGCTGTGCGCGCAGGAGATTCCAAAAATACAAGCCAATGACGATGGCAAAAAAAAGGTTGATCAAACCTAAGATATTTCCGGCATAACTCATCGTTCTTCCTCCCTTAAGTACCGACTTTCTGCCGTTTATTATCTCCATTGACGCAATTTTCATGAGTTCTTTCCAAAAAAAAACCCGCATTTTGCGGGTTTTATGCTGATTCTTCCTTCTTCGGTTTACTCGGTTTGGCACTGGTGGATAGCAGTGGTTCCTTATGCTCCTCCACCATGTCCTTGGTAATGACGCATTTTTTTACATCAGTCCGGGAAGGAATCTCGTACATAACATCTAAGAGTAACCTTTCAATGATCCCCCGTAAGCCACGGGCACCAGTGTTCATTTTCATGGTCTGAGCGGCAATCGCCTGCAGCGCATCAAAGGTGAATTCCAGTTCAACGCCGTCCAGTTCCAAGATCTTCTTAAACTGTTTAGCAAGGGCGTTTTTCGGTTCCGTT
>DOID01000075.1:15461-20379 GCA_003511465.1 Bacillota bacterium
CAAGGGCGTTTTTCGGTTCCGTTAAGATCTTAACCAGGGCCGCTTCATCCAATGCATCTAAAGAAACGATGATCGGCAGGCGACCGATGAATTCCGGAATCATCCCGTACTTCAAAAGATCTTCTGGCATGACTTTACGCAAAAGCTCGCCAATGGGCTTTTCTTGTTTTGATTGGATCTCCGCGCCAAAACCCATCGTCTTTTTACCGACCCGTTGTTCGATGAGTTTTTCCAGCCCGTCAAAGGCACCCCCGCAGATAAAGAGGATGTTTGTCGTATCCAACTGGATAAACTCCTGATGCGGGTGTTTCCGTCCCCCCTGGGGCGGGACGGAGGCGACCGTTCCTTCTAAGATCTTCAATAAGGCTTGTTGGACCCCTTCCCCCGAAACATCCCGGGTAATAGAGGGGTTTTCGGTCTTGCGGGCAATCTTGTCGACTTCATCGATGTAGACAATCCCCTTCTCTGCTTTTTCCACATCATAATCGGCAGCTTGGATCAATTTTAATAGGATATTCTCCACATCTTCACCCACATAACCGGCTTCCGTAAGCGAGGTGGCATCCGCAATGGCAAATGGCACATTAAGGATCTTCGCTAAAGTCTGGGCGAGTAAAGTTTTACCGCTTCCGGTCGGGCCCATAACCAGTATATTACTCTTTTGGAGTTCGACATCATCGATCATGCCCTCGGCATTAATCCTTTTATAATGATTATAGACCGCGACGGAAAGGGTTTTTTTCGCTTCTTCCTGTCCAATGACATATTGGTCAAGAATCACTTTAATTTCCGCTGGTTTAGGGATGTTTTCCAAGTCGAAGGAGGTATCGTCGGTTAATTCTTCATCAATAATCTCGTTGCAGAGTTCAATACACTCATCACAGATATAGACCCCTGGTCCGGCGATTAGTTTTTTTACCTGTTCCTGTGCTTTACCACAAAAGGAACACTTTAACTGTCCTTTGTCATCGCCGAATTTAAACATCTCTCACCACCTCTTTCTTTTGGAATGAGAACCTATTTCGTCTTTTTTTGAATAATCTCGTCTACGATCCCATAAACTTTCGCTTCTTCGGCGCTCATCCAATAATTGCGGTCAACATCTTGGACTACCTTTTCCATAGGCTGACCGGTATGGCGCGCAATAATCCCATTGGTCACTTCACGCAGCCGCAGGATTTCACGGGCTTGAATCTCAATATCAGCTGCTTGCCCCTCGGCTCCGCCCAAAGGTTGGTGAATCATCACCCGCGAGTTCGGCAAGGCGTACCGTTTACCAGTCGCCCCGGCGCAGAGTAACAGCGCTCCCATGCTAGCGGCAAAACCAACACAAATGGTAGAAACTTGGGGCTTAATATATTGCATGGCATCGTAAATAGCCAATCCAGAATAGATTACGCCGCCGGGACTATTAATATACACAGAAATATCCTTATCCGGATCTTCACTTTCCAAGTAAATTAATTGGGCCACAACCAAATTTGCCATCGTGTCGTCAATGGGACCGCCAATAAAGATGATCCGCTCCTTTAGTAGACGCGAAAAAATGTCATAAGCGCGTTCTCCTCGATTGGTCTGTTCAACTACCATTGGAACCAAACTCATTCTGTCTTCACCTCTTCCTCTTTATCTCCGGCTTCATCCGGAGCCAAAGCTTCTCCTTCCGGTACGGCGGAATCAACGATTAGTTTAACCGTCTTTTCCCGCTCCAACGAAGACCGGACCCCTTCGATAAAATCACGGTTTTTTCCCTGCAGAATCTCTTCTTGGACAGCCGGGGCGTAAAACTGGATTAAATAAGCTACTCGTTCCTTTAATTCGTCCTCAGTGACGGAAATTCCTTCTGCCTTGGCAATCGCCCCCAAGACCAGATCCGTCTTCACCCGCACTTCGGCCTCCGGACGTAACTCGTCCTGCATTTGTTCCATGGTATGCTCGGTGTATTTTAAATACTCCTCTAATTTTAACCCTCTTGTTTCTAAATCATGCTCCAGACGGTGGATTATCTGTTCCAATTCCCGGTTGACCAGGGTATCCGTCAGCTGAACCCTACTATTTTCCACGACTTGCTTAATGACTTCCGCTTCGAAGTTACGATCCGCTTCCTTTTCCTTGTTGTCCTGCAGTCGCTTCCGTTCAGCCGTTTTAAATGCTTCAAGCGTCTCATGCTCTCCTAAGGCCTTAACAAATTCGTCATCGAGCGCCGGTAGTTCTTTGGCTTTAATTTCATGGAGTTTTACTTTAAAAACCACCGCTTGCCCCGCCAGGTCTTGCTGTTGATATTCGACAGGGAAGGTCAGCGGTAAATCCCGCTCTTCATTGAGAGCCATCCCGATGAGCCCTTCCTCAAAGCCCGGTATAAAACGGCCAGCACCCACTTCTATAGTATATCCTTGCGCAGCGCCGCCGGGGAATGCTTTTTCATTTAAATATCCTTCAAAATCAATGACGGCAAAGTCGCCCTTTTCCAAAGCTTCTTTATCGACCGCTACCAGTTCGGCGTGGCGTTCCTGCAGCGTTTTCAACTCCGCTTCCACGTCCTCATCGGTCACCACTGTCAGTTCTTTAGGCGCTTTGATGTTTTGATAGGCACCAAGCTCAACTTCGGGTAAAACCTCCACTTCTGCCTGAAAGTTAAAAGGTTTTCCTTCTTCAATTTCCCCTTCAAAATCAATCTGCGGTTGATCTACAGGTTCTAGTTTATGTTCCAGCACAGCCTGGAAATAGCCGCGGGTTACTAATATTTCCACCGCATCCTGATGTAATACATCTTTACCGAATTGTTGCTCCAGAATAACCCGGGGGGTCTTTCCTTTGCGAAAACCCGGTACGCTTACTTGCTTGACTACCTTTTTATAGGCCTCGGTAAAAGCATTGGCCACTTCTTCCGCTGCAGCCTCAACTTTAAGTAAAACGCGGTTATTCTCCAGTTGTTCATAGTTTGATTGCATCTTTTCCCACCTTACCTCTCATCTCGAAAATTAACAGATTATGGTTTAGTATAACCATAAATATAAAGAACCTCCATGGCACTGATGAGCCGATAAAACCTGGGGTTTTATCGGCTCAGTTTTCATGGGATTTTACGGTGTAATTATCCACGCCGTGCCTAAATTTTAACTTTACAATGATCGAGTGTCAAGTAAATAAAAGAAGAAAACGGCTATTGCCGTTCTAAAGTTCGTGTTTTGGTGCGAGAGAGGGGACTTGAACCCCTACGGTTGCCCACTAGATCCTAAGTCTAGCGCGTCTGCCAATTCCGCCACTCTCGCACAACTCACCTCAATATAATATCATAAATAGCAGGTGTACGTCAATAGGCTCGTCGCTGGTCACTCGTCGCTCGTGATGATTGATCGCCTTTGTAGCTTTATTTCACCGCATTCTCAAGAACCGGCGCTTTTACCCCAGCGCGCCGGGGAGCATCCTTGCCGGATTGTTGGAAGCTCTTCTCTGCTCGCTTTCATTTCCATTGCGCTACTAACTCTATACGGCAAATACATGGCTGCCAATCCGCGTGGTTACTGTGCGTGACCAGATCCATGCAGACGTTGTTCTACTGGGATTGTAAAAGTACAAGGCACCATTGGTCGGATCCCAGCCGTCTTTGGCCAGTTGGGCTGCGCGATAAGCTTCAGCGTTCGGTTCCAACCAAACCTGTCCGTCGCGCACGGTACAAAACTCGCCCTTTTTAAAGACAACACTCCAGAGATCATCTGGAAATTTATTGCTCCCGACCCGGTTAATGAGGACTGCGCCTACAGCAACTTGACCTTCTAAAGGTTCACCGCGGGCTTCCGCATAAATCACCCGCGCCAGCAAATTAAGGTCAATCGGGTTGGCTTGCCGACTGCTGGCCGCCGTCGTGGTTGGAGCGGGTTTGGGAGCCGTTTGGACTGGTTCCGGGTCTATAGCGGTTTCGATCATCGACGCTTCCGCTCTTTTCGGTTCCGTGCGCTCCACAACCTTCTCTTGGCGTTCGGCGGGATCAGCCGTTTGCTCCGCTGCCATCTGCGTTACTTCCGACTGAGCGTTTAGCGGCACCCCCCCTACTATACTAAAGCCCATTACGCCCAGGAAAGGCACTGCCCAGCATAACAAGAAGAATATAGCCACCCATCGTTTATGGGTTGGTTTGATCCATGAGAAAACTGGCATTTCCCTTCACCTCCACCTTCGTTACCATTAATTATACTTCAGGAATTAAATTAGCAATTCCTTTATTAAGGATAACATAAAAATGGGTCGGTGCAGAACCCCTTAACCTTTGACATTTCTGCCAAAAGCCGCCAGTTTGACTAGTTATAGGACAGGCCTAAACCAAGAAAGATCGTATCAGCGTGATTGTTATAACCTAAATGGATTAAGATTGGCGGCAAGATCTGGTAAAACACTTCGATTTCATAAATGATCCTTTGGGATGGAACTAAACATTTCACCCCACCACTCATTAGAAACGGGGAATAACGGTTGTAGTAATTAAACCCTGCCCCAAAGAGAAAATCTAGTTTATTATCGATACTTGCCCCCACCATTGCATAAAGTCCGGAATCATTATCGAAATCCACCAGCGTACTTCCAACTTGAATCTCGGAGACAAATACCCCGTTCACTTGACTAGAGATGATCTTAGTCGCCACATCGGCGTCATGCCGATACCCCATTTCCCTTCCGGTCTGACCCAGATCGGTTCCTAGCCATACCGTGTTTTCCCAGGCACCCTGGGCGACCGTGCCCATGATCAGAACCAGGAATACGGTTAGGACCATCAGGCGTAAACTCTTCATTAACCTCTCCTCCTCACAACATTTCATAGAACAAGAACAACTGCTTCGTTTAAATATGTACCTATAAAGCAGATCCACCAGAAATCCGGGATTTAACACTATAATAGCTTATTTTTCCATGGTGAACAACT
>DOID01000075.1:20673-24246 GCA_003511465.1 Bacillota bacterium
CAGCGTTCTTTTTTGCGACTAGTTTTATATTTAGTATATTCTGTATTATGGTTATTTTTACTTTATTAAGGAGTTGAGATTATGTCATTCTTTGAATTTTTACAGGTCTACCAATCGAAAATTTGGCTCGAATTTGTTCAGCATCTACGCATAATTACGATCAGCATTCCCATTGCAATCCTGATCAGCGCCCCATTAGGGTTCTTGATCTCGTCCCGGCCAAAACTGGCCAAGATCGTTTTAAATTTCGCCAGTATCCTCATGACCATCCCCAGCCTGGCTTTGTTCGGGATTATGGTTGTCGTCCTTGCCCCCTTTAAACTAGGCTTGGGAATGACTCCAGCAGTTGTTGCTATTAGCGTTTATTCCATCCTGCCCATTACCAGGAACATCTACACCGCTTTAAACCAGGTTAGCCCCAGTATTGTTGAAGCTGCTGTTGGCCTTGGGATGTCACGTGGACAAATCCTGTCCCAAATTAAAATTCCCCTCTCCGTTCCGGTGATCATGGCGGGGGTACGTAACGCTGTTATCCTTGGCGTTAGCGTCGCTACCTTCGCCTCGCTAGTCGGCGCCGGAGGACTGGGGTCCTTGATCTTCTCCGGAATCAGCCGCACCAACCTGAAGATGGTTGTCGTGGGCGCTCTCCTCGTTTCCTTCCTAGGAATTGTAGTTAATTACCTTTTCCTCATCCTTGAAGACGCCCTAACCCCAGCGGGACTTAAAATCAAAAATTAAGACTGTCAGGCAAATACTTTTAAGGAGGTTATCCCCTTTGATTGAATTAAAAAATGTCACTAAAAAGTTTGGCCAACTCGAAGCTGTTCATAATCTGTCACTATGCTTAGAAAAAGGTAAAATAACGATGTTCATCGGCCCTTCCGGCTGCGGTAAAACCACCACGCTAAAGATGATTAATCGCCTGATTGAACCGGATGAAGGTGATATCCTGGTCAACGGTGAATCCATTTTTACCCAGGAGCCGGTCGCCCTTCGCCGGAGCATCGGTTATGTCATTCAGGATGTTGGTCTTTTTCCCCATTACAGCGTCTTTGATAATATCGCTTTAGTCCCCAGATTATTAAAATGGGATGAAAAGCGGATCCAAACGCGGGTGGACGAACTTTTGGATCTGGTTACCCTCAACGCTTCTTATGGGAAAAAGTATCCCTTGCAACTCTCTGGCGGGGAACAACAAAGGGTCGGTTTAGCCCGAGCCCTCGCCGCTGATCCAGATATTCTTTTAATGGATGAACCTTTCGGGGCGATCGATCCGATTAACCGGAGCAAACTCCAGGATTCTTTTTTGGAGATCCAAGAAACGATCCAAAAGACCATTATCTTTGTCACCCATGATATCAACGAAGCAATTACCCTTGGCGACCGGATTGCCATTATGAACGCCGGTCATTTGGTCCAGTATGACGAGCCTAATGAAATTCTGCAAAATCCCAAGGATGATTTTGTCGAACACTTGCTGGGTGCCGACCGGAACCTTAAAGCGCTGTCACTAGAGAAAATCCGGGATTATCTGGATGAAGATGCTTATTTGACGGTTGCTCCCGGAACTAATCCAGAACAAATTAAGCAAAAGCTACGAACGGCAAACCGGAAACTGGCCCTGGCTGTTGATGAAAACGGAATCTTACAGGGACGCTACAATCTAGAACCATCTTCAACCCAAGCGGACGGAGAAAAATTAAGCTATGATGGGCAACCGGTTGTCATGAGCCGGAACAATAACCTCATCGAAGCCCTCTCCATGATGCTGGAGACTGGAGAAAATCAACTTCCAGTAGTCACGAGTAAAGGCAAATTAAGGGGCGTGATTAAACTGACCCAGATCTTTGCCAAAGTCGAAGCGGCGAAAGCCGAGAAAAACATTTAATAAGGAGTTCTGCTTATGTCAGTGGTAAATTATTTCTCTAAAAATACATCGATGATCTGGTCGGCGCTGGAACAACATTTTGCCCTCTTTGCCATTTCGATCATAGTTGCCATCGTGATTGGGATTGCGTTAAGTATCTTGATTACTGATGAAGGCCGAGAAAAACTAGCCCGGGTGGTGATCGCGATCTCCGGCGCCGCCCTCTCCGTCCCTTCCATTGCCATCATTGCGCTCACCTTTATTTTTGTAGGCATCGGTGCCACCCCGGCCATCATCGCCCTTGTCATCTACAGTATTGTGCCAATTCTTTTTAACGCAACTTCCGGACTGAGCAGTGTCGACCAGAAAATTATTGAAGCCGGAAAAGGAATGGGTTTTACGAAAAGTCAGATCTTATGGAAAATTAAATTCCCCTTAGCCTTACCGGTCATCATCGCCGGGATTAGAAACACTGCCACCATTAATATTGGCACCGCCACGATCGCTGCGGTCATCGGTGGTGGTGGTCTTGGCGACTTAATTTACATCGGACTGAAGTTAAACCGCGGTGAAATCATTTTTATTGGTTCTTTCCTCACTGCTTTATTGGCGATTTGCGTCGATGCGCTCTTTGCTTTACTAGAAAAAACAATTACGCCAAAAGGGTTAAACGCCATGCGCTCTTAACCTACCGGCTTTATTTCTAAAGGAATTGTTAATTATGCAATTCCCTTAAATCAAATAAACAGGAGGTATTTTTATGAAAAACCGAAAACTACTGCTGATCCTGGTGATCGTAATTGGGGTAGCCTTGCTGATCGGGCCCATGCTCAACCGTAAAGGAGACAAAACAATTACGGTCGGTGCGAAAGATTTTACTGAACAATACGTTTTGGGCAGTATGATCTCTGTCTTACTCAGTGAAAACGGATTTAATGTAACCGAACAGTTCGGAACCGGTAGTACCATCACTAGAGAAGGATTGGAGACTGCTCAGACCGATCTTTATGCGGAGTATACCGGAACTGCATGGGCAGTCTATCTCAACCGTGCCGATGAAGTGATTAGTGACCCCGAGCTCTTGTACGATATGGTGAAAGCGGAAGATGCCGCCAATGGAATTGTATGGCTGGCACCGGCACCGATGAACAACACTTTTGCCCTGGCCGTCAGAGCAGATGATGTCGCTGCGTACGGTGATAGCCTTACATCTTTAGCTGCTTATAACAATGCCCACCCCGGTGAGATCATCTTCGGGATCAGCCATGAATTTTACGAGCGTGCCGACGGATTTTGGGCGATGGCCGATGCCTATGGGATGAAAGTGGAAGAAAGCCAAGTTAGAAACATGGATGCTGGTTTAAGCTTTGAAGCCATTGACCGCGGACAGATCGATGTGGCGATGGTCTTTGCCACCGACGGGAAACTACCCAAATTTAACTTGAAAGTACTCACCGATCCGCAGAATTTCTTCCCCATTTATAACATGGCCGTCTGTGTGCGCCAAGAGATCCTGGATCAATATCCGGAAATTGAAGAGATCTTAGCGCCGCTCAGCGAGTTTGACGACGAAAGCATGCAGCTCTTAAACTACAAGGTAGATGCGGAAGAAATCCCCGCCGAAAAAGTCGCCCGCGATTACTTGGAAGCAGAAGGATTGATCTAATCTGAAAAAAACAAGTCGGAAAAGCTGACTCTCAATCCAA
>DOID01000075.1:24393-28280 GCA_003511465.1 Bacillota bacterium
TTGTCTCTTCTTTTAACCAATAGGCAAGCGACTACTCCAAATTATTACCGCTGAACACGGGCGTTTCCAGCCCAAATACTCCAGACTTGGTCTTCGTCAGCCGGTTGAGCATAGTCGGTCAGGAAGGTCGTGGCCATCGCGCCGGTCGCCCAGGCGAATTGGATCCACTTGGCGGGTTCCCAACCACGGAGAATCGAGTATAATAGTCCGCCGACAAACCCATCCCCGCCACCAATCCGATCTAATACCGTAATCGGCCTGGGTTCCACTACATGCCAGTTTTCCCCTTCCAGCAGGATGCCACCCCAAAGATGGCTGTTGACACTCACTACTTCCCGCAGGGTGTTGGCAAAGACGGAGGTATGGGGGTAAGCTTCCTTCACCCGGCTGATCATCGCCTTAAAGCCATCAATCTTCGTGGCCAATTCTTTGTCTCCAGCTTCCGGCCCTTTAACGCCCAGACAGAGTTGGAAATCCTCCTCATTTCCGATCAGAATATCGGAAAGGCTGGCAATCTCGGTAAAGATCGCCCGCAACTCTTCTTCCCGCCCTTTCCAGAAGGTCGCGCGGTAGTTTAGATCAAAAGAGATCCGGGTCCCATATTTCTTGGCGGTCCGTGCCAACTGCTGACAGAAAACCCCGGTCTCCGGGGATAAAGCGGCGATCAAACCGGAAAGGTGAACGATCTGCACCCCTTCCCGCCCAAAAATCCGCTCCAAATCAAAATCCTTAACATTAAGGGTCCGCCCTACTTCACCGGCGCGGTCGTTATGAACCCGTGGTCCCCGTGACCCATAACCACTGTCGGCGATATTGAATTGGTGCCGATAGCCCCAGGGACCGCCTTGGGGAACTTCCGGTCCTTCATAAACCATATGTCGGCTGGCCAGATCATCCTTGATAAACCGCGCAATCGGACTGCCTTGGACAAAGGTAGTCAGGACTTTAACCGGCAGACCAAGATAGGAAGAGATACTGGCGACATTCGTCTCGGCGCTGGTCGTCTGCATGAAAAAGGTATTGCTAGCATAGACCGGCTGACCGTGGAAAGGGGTGATCCTGACCCCCATACTAGTCGGCACCAGCATAGCATAGGTACAATCTTTTTTTAGTTCAATTGCCAAAGCGAAAACCTCCTTAGTAAAATATGATTCACCTTTCCTTTACCATCTATCATAATATATTTCCGAGGTAAGATCTAGTTAGTAGACCAGTTTCTTCCGGGATTTAATGTTTCCTTATTGTAACCCCGCCGCGTTTTTTCCAGCCAGAAACCCGGAAGACCAAGCCCATTGCAGATTAAAGCCGCCGCATCTTCCCGCCACATCGATGATCTCGCCGGCAAAATAAAGCCCCGGAACCAGCTTTGACTCCATAGTTGCTGGGTCAAGCTCATTGGTGGCCACCCCGCCGATGGTCACTTGCGCGCTGGGCCAACCCTTCGTTCCCGTGATCGTAAACCGCCAATCGGTGAGGATGTCAATGATGCTTTCCACCTCTGCCGAAGTAAGCCTATTGACAGACCGGTTTAAATCCGTAAAACCCGCCCTTTTTAGTAAAACAGGAAGCAGACGTTTATTAATGAACCCTACCAGGCTAAAACCAAGCGTCCTTTCGGGCGCCTGCTGAAAACGATCGCCCAGCAATGCCTTTAGCTCTGCCCGTTCCATCCGGTCAACGATGGTGAGCTTGATGACCGGTTCCTCTCCGGCTTCCAACAACCCCCCGGCCAGCATGCTTAATTGCAAAATCGGTGGGCCCGAAAGCCCGTAGTTGCCAAAGACAATATCCCCCTGCTCCCGGCCGAGCACTGTTTCCCCAACCAACAGCGCAACTGTCCCTAGGATTTTTGTCCCTTGAATCTGCGGGAAAAATGACCCCTCCAGCTTTAACTGGACCAGGCCCGGATAAATGGGAGTAACCGTATGACCCAAACTCCGGGCCAGATCATACCCATTACCATCGGACCCGGTCGAAGGTTTTGCTTTACCGCCGGGGGCCAAGATCAGACCATCGCCCTCCATGATCGAACCATTAGCCAATTGCACCAAGAACTTTGTCCCTTTTTTTCGGATCTTTTGGACAAAGGCATTCACTACCACCTTAACTCCAAGGTACTCCATTTCATCCAAGAACAGATCTAAAACGCTGGAAGCTTGATCAGACCAGGGAAACACCTTTCCCTCATCCTCCACCTTCGGCACCACCCCTAGCCTGCGGAAGAATGTCATGGCCTCCCCACTGTCGAAGCTCCGGAGCGCAGATTCGGCAAAACGGGGATTCTCCCCTTGGTAGCAATTAAGATCCCCATTGGTATTGGTAAAATTACACCGGCCATTCCCGGTAACCAACAACTTTTTACCAACCCGTGGATTCCGTTCCAGCAGTGTAACTTCTGCTCCTTGGCGACGGGCTGTAATGGCCGCCATCATCCCGGCAGCTCCGCCACCGATAATTATTACTTGCTTTTTCAAGCTTCTTCACCTTCCTTCACTCGAAGCCGACCCCGTAAATGCTTCCTCTTTTATCCTAGCGCGCTTCGTCCATAAAGACAAGCGATTACTACGCAAAAAGCTTAACTTATGTTTTCTCCTCTAAATGACGAAAATAGAAAAAGAAAGAAGAGGAGGCAAGTTTCATGCCTAATTATTTTGACCAGAAAATCGACCGTAATCAGACCAATTGTGTAAAGTGGGATCAGCGGGACACCGTTTTTGGGCACGCGGATTTACTCCCGTTGTGGGTGGCCGATATGGATTTTGCAGCACCCCCGGCGGTAATCGATGCCCTAAAAAACCGGGCCGGGCATCCCATTTATGGTTATTCCTATCCCCCACCCGAGTTTTACCAGGCTGTTCTGGAATGGATGCAAAAACGACATGGTTGGAAATTAGAAAAAGAATGGCTGTTAGTTACCCCAGGGGTCGTTCCGGCGCTCAGCTTAGCGGTTTTGGCCTTCACCAACCCAGGCGACCGGATCATCATCCAACCTCCAGTTTACGGCCCATTTTTTAACGTCGTCGAGCAAAATGGGCGGCAACCAGTGCTGAATCCATTAAAGGAAGAAAACGGCCGTTACACCATGGACTTTGCCCATTTGGAAACAGTCGCTGACCCCAGCGTAAAGATGTTGATCCTTTGCAGCCCCCATAATCCAGTCGGCCGGGTGTGGACGCCAGAAGAACTGCAGCAACTCGGTGAGTTCTGTTTACGCCATCGGATCTTACTTGTCTCCGATGAAATCCATTCGGATCTGGTTTATAAAAACTATACCCATACGCCTATTGCTTCCCTCTCGACCAAACTCGCCCCGAGTACCATTACTTGTCTGGCACCCAGCAAAACTTTTAATGTGGCCGGACTTAATACTTCCATTGTCGTCATTGCCGATCAGGCCAAGCGTAACCAGTTCCAAAAGATGAAAGGCGCTTTAGGAATGGGGATGTATAATCCCTTCGGTCTCGCCGCCTTTACAGCCGCTTACCAAACCGGAGGCCCATGGTTGGATCAACTCATCCTTTATCTCCAGGGCAACCTCGACTACCTCCTAGAGTTTTGTGCCGAACGAATTCCCTTAATCAAGCCGGTGCCGCCGGAAGGAACGTTCCTGGTCTGGTTAGATTGTCGCCGGTTGCCCCTCTCTCCCCAAGGGCTAAATGAGTTTTTGAGCAGAGAGGCTAAAGTCGGCCTAAACGCCGGAAGTGCCTTCGGTCCCGGCGGCGAAGGGTATGAGCGGATTAATATCGCTTGCCCCCGCCCCCTCCTCACCGAGGCTTTAACCCGCATTGAACAGGCGGTCAACAAACTAGGCTTAACGTGAAAACTCGAGCTTCAATCTTAAAACAGAAAAGACAATTCGGCTTCACGCGACAAAGCCGAATTGTCTT
>DOID01000075.1:28453-32160 GCA_003511465.1 Bacillota bacterium
CTACCTAACCGGGGAGCAAATCCGAGGCAAGCTGGTGCAATTTTTCCGGCGTCAGTTGTTGGCAGACAACTGACGTTACTTTCCCGTCCTCAACAGTGATCACAGCCGGCAGGGCGGAAGGCATCTTGCTACAGAGTTTAGTGATCAGTGACTGGGACTTATAGACGTCGATTTTTTCAATGACGAGTTCATCCTCGAATTTTACCTTAAGCTCTTCAACAACCGGTAACAACTGACGGCAGTCCTCCTTGGTCGGTTCCCAGACATAAATCAGCTTTGGTTTCTCCCCGGCCAGTAGCTGGTTTTGCAGATAGTTCGATTCCGAAATATAGTGTTCGGCAGTAACCGCGGCAATTGCCCCATCGCCCACGGCGGTCGAGACTTGGCGTAAATACTTTTCACGCACATCACCGACGGCATAGACCCCTTCCACATCCGTCTCCATCTGCTCGTTCGTCTTAATATAACCACGTCCATCAAGGGTAATGAGTCCTTGGAAGATCTCTGTGTTAGGGAGATAACCTATAAAAAGGAAAACCCCATCAACGGTGACCGGAATCAGTTCTTCTGTTTTTGTATTACGAAGGATAACTGTTTCCAGCCGCTCATTGCCCCGGAACTCTTCAACCATGGTGTTCCAGATAAATTCCATTTTTGGGTTGGCGAAGGCTTGTTCCTGGGCAATCTTATTGGCATCGAGTGTTCCGGCATCGTGAATAACCGATACTTTTACCTTCCGGGCAAACTTGGTCAAGAAAAGTCCCTCTTCAATTGCGGCGTCACCACTACCGACAATGAGGACTTCTTTATCGGTGTAATAAGCCGCGTCACAGGTAGCGCAGAAGGAAATCCCTTTATCGTACAGGAAGTCTTCTTCGTTTTTCGCCCCGGTTAATCTAGGTTTTCCTCCGGTGGCGATGATCAATGCTCGTACCCGGTAAATGACGCGGAAGGTTTCCACCAACTTACGCCCATCCTCTAACACGCGGACACCCTTCACATCGGTTAACTTAAACTCGACCCCGAATCTTTTGGCCTGTGCTTCGAATTTCTTCATCAACTCAATACCCTTTTGCGGTTCGGCAAACCCAGGGTAATTTTCGATCTCATCGGTATAGGTAGCTAGCCCGCCGACTAATGATTTCTCAAATATAATTGTCTTTAAGCGGGCGCGGCCACAATAGATCCCGGCCGTCAGTCCCGCCGCGCCACCCCCAATGATTGCCACATCATAATCAACTATTTTTTTCTCCATTGATCTCTCCTACCTCTCCTTAAATGGGAGAATTGCGTAATTACCTCAAGCATGCATTTGACCACAATAACTACATAAAGAATTTTACCAGTAACTTACTGCCAATCCATGCTCCAGCAAAAATAAAGATCGTATAAACCCACCCATGCAGTGAAAAAGAGGCAACGCCGCTGAAGAAAGCACCAATATTACAGCCAAAAGCAATTCTGGTTCCATAGCCCATAAGTAGACCGCCAACGATCGCCGCAATTACTTGTCGGAAGGATTTAATCTTTCTGATTTTAAACTGAGAAGCAGCCAAAGAAGTAAATAACGCGCCGATGATAATACCAAGGTTCATTAAAGAACCACCATGGGTGAAGAAGGTAAGATCTAAAGCTTTCAGATGGGTTGGGTTGTTAAAATAAACCCAGTCCCGCACCGGACCAACCAGGGTTTCATGGATCCAAGCCGCCCAGTAGACAAAGGGTGTTGTTACGCCCCAAGGGCTTCCGTTAGCAATAAAAAGGGTAATATTAAGCAGCGCAAGCAGCACGGCTCCTACTGTATAGGGCCAAGCATTTTTAACAACAGCTTTAAAATATTTATTTTCTTCCAGTTTCATCGCTTTCTCCCTCACTTTGCTTTTTCAATATAGATTTCCCATTCACCATCACCGGTCTCTTCGATCTCCACATTGTGCCCTTCTTTGCGCGCCCATTCCGGCACATTTTTCATAGCACAACTATGATCAATTTCGACAATTAACACGTCACCCACGTTGAGGCCAGCAAATTTTTTCTGGGTTTTTAAAAGCGGAACCGGACAAGCTTCACCTAAACAATCAAGACGATATTCAGCCATTTCAAGCACTCCTTTACAAAGTTTTTGATCACATAAAAAGGACATTTAATTAGCTTTTTTGGCGATTTCCCCACCGGTCAGCGAGGATGTATAATAATCCAAGCACTGTTAATTGAAGAACAATTCCTAACGGCCAACCAAGCACGGAAGGCAAATGTACGCCTGAAGTCCCGTCGATAAAAATACTCTTCCACCAGCTATAATCATGCGCCCCCCATAAGGTACCAAGCACAAAAAAGATTAGTGACAGCCACTGCATCATGAAGCCCTCTCCGACCCGCATCAGGGTTCCAGAGGCGCAGCCTCCCGAAATCACCATCCCGATCCCGAACATCAATGCGCCAATAGCCACATGCCAACCCACTGGACTAACAAATCCCGGAAGCGTTCCACCTTTAGTGACTGCTGCGTACTGAATCGCACCAAAGCCAACAGAAGCAACCGCTACGGCAATAATGACCGCCTTTGTCAATGAAGTACTACCGGTTAAAACCGGATCTCGAAAAGCGGCCGTAAAACAAAACCGTGATTTTTGGAGCACAATCCCGAAGGCGATCCCAAAAATCCATGAAATGGCCAGACCGGCGGATTTACCACCGAGCATCACACCAAACAAAATTACGCCCAAAAGAACAACAATAGCCGCCGGAAGCTGGTTTTTCTTTTTTCTGCCGGGCCGCACCGCAACTCTTTCCGTTACTGTCGTTTTTGTTTCCATCCAGATTACCTCCTTTTAGATTGAGATTTTTTTCACAAGCTACAACCGATTGTCCCAAATCAATTATAATCCCTTTCAGCCTTAAACACTTCATAAGACTTGATTATGCTATATAAGATTATCTTTTGGAAGGAATACATGATCAAAAAAACGAATTTGTTAGGTAATACCATTGGCACGGAAAGCCAAAGGAGCACATACAATGAATATCTTTCAAATGAAAGCCTTTATCGAAACAGCCCAAGCGGCTAGTATTTCAAAAGCCGCCCATCATTTACACCTAACCCAACCGGCGGTTAGCCAACAGCTGCAATCCCTGGAGAAATGCTTAGGCCACCAGCTATTTCTGCGCAGTAATAAAGGGGTGAAGCTAACCGAATATGGTAATATTTTCTATTCTTATGCACAAAGCTTTATTACCCTGTGGGAAAATCTCCAGAATGATTTGGCCACTGTTGAAGAAAACCACACCTCCCTCCGAATCGGAACCTGTGCCGCCATCGGACAATATGCTTTACCCTGCGCTTTATATCTTTTCAAACAAAAAAAACCCCAGTTAAGTGTCTCCGTACAAAGCTTCCCTTCGTTACAGATCCTTGGTCAACTACGGGAACATTCCATTCAAATCGGGTTTATCCAAAATGGTTGCGATCTAAAAGATTTCAATTACAGCCCGGTTTTAAAAAGCCGGTTCATCTTGGCCGCTCCACCCTCCACCACAGTTACCAGTTTAGATCTGACCGATCTCCACACCATTCCGTTAATCTGTAGCTCCGATGACTCGGATCTCAAAAAAGCGCTACGGCTCTCTCTTTTAGAATATGGTTTTGAGCTTAATCTCCTCACGCCCCTGCTTGAACTTGATGGAATCGAAAGTATTAAGTCAACGGT
>DOID01000068.1:0-2929 GCA_003511465.1 Bacillota bacterium
AAGCAGGCGGTATAATTTCCCATCAGGCAGTTGGGACAACGGCCACAGCCCTTATGGACTTCCACCACTACCCGATCACCGATGGCAAATTCATCAACAGTCGCGCCCCGCTGGACAACTACCCCCGCATATTCATGACCGATGGTAAACGGTTCCCCAAAAGCCGGTTGTCCTGGAAGTCCAAGATCACGTACTTTTAAGTCACCACCGCAAACACCACAGGACTCAACCCGGATTAAAACTTCCTCCGGTCCTGGGATCGGAACCGGTTTTTCCACTAATTTGACGACTCCCTTAGCTTCAAGGTTCGCTGCTAACATTGTTTCCGGAATCTTCATTGTTTACCTCCTCAATGCTCTTTCTAAAGCAATGTTGTTTGGTCCATTGTTTAAGCTGAAGCTCGTCCCTTACCTGAGAAAACCGGTACGAGGAAGGAGATAAGCGCTAAGATCATAAAGACGCAACTGATCGGGTGTGTAATAAAGATGGACGGACTTCCTTCGGAGATGGTTAAAGCCATCCGCAAATGTTCTTCCATGGACGGACCTAACACCACCGCTAAGATCAGCGGAATGGTTGGGAAACCGCCTTTCTTCAGGTAGTAACCAATCACACCTAACACCAGCATAATAGCGATATCAATCGGGTTATTACGTAACGCATAGGAACCAATCACGCAAAAACCAGCAATAATCGGTAACAAAACACGGCCGCGGACCCGGAGCACCTGGACCAACAGTTTAATACAGGCAAAGGCAATAACTACATTAAAGATATTCGCCAGAAATAGTGAAATAAAGGTGGTATAAATCAGGACCGGGTTTTGCTGGAAAAGTAACGGGCCCGGTTTAACCCCTTGTAGCATCAAAGCGCCCAGTAAAACCGCTGTTATACCATCACCGGGAATCCCTAAGGTTAAGGCGGGGATAAGCGCGCCACCGGTAACCGCGTTGTTGGCCGCTTCCGGTGCCGCCACCCCTTCCGGAATTCCGGTGCCGAATTCTTCTTTATTCTTGGAAAAGCGCTTGGTATAATCGTAAGCCAAAAAGACGGCAATCGGACCACCAGCCCCCGGCAGCGCTCCGACAAAGGTACCAATCAAACTACCAATCCCGATTCCCTTGGGAAAGCGCTTAATATCCTGCCAAGAAGGTAAAGTCGCCGTGACATTACTATCATACATGGTCCCCCATTTCTTGGCGCCTTCCTCCTTCACACCCAGGATAATTTGGGGGATGGCAAAGAGACCAATCATCACCGGTAAAATATGAACCCCCAACTGTAAATTGGTGCTACCAAAAGTATAGCGGGCGACTCCCGACTGAAAATCCAGGCCAATCGTGCCTAACATCAAACCAAAGGTCGCCACAATTAACGCTTTCAGTAAACTTTTCGCCGAACCAAGACCAAAACTGCTCACTAACGCTAAACCCAAAAGCAGCAGGCTAAATAGTTCAGGAGCCCCAAATCTCAGCGCTATTTTCGCAATCTGTGGCGCGATCAGGATCAAAGCCAAAAAACTGACCATCCCACCCCAGAAAGACCCAAATATTGCCGCTCCAAGCGCTCGCCCGGCTTCGCCCTTTTTTGTCATCGGATAACCGTCAATTCCGGTGGCTGACGCCGACGGGGTCCCAGGAATATCCAACAAAATGGCGGATACCGATCCACCGGTCATCCCCGAACAATAGATTCCTAATAGTAATGCAATCGAAACATGGGTCGGAAGAAAAAAGGTCAACGGCAAAATAAAGATCATCCCAACGGAAATCGTTAGGCCCGGGATGGCGCCGACAATTAATCCAAAGAGGCATCCAAAGATAACCGCCAAGAGACTTTCCAATTGTAATGCCATACCTAGTGCTTGTTGGAAGCTACTCAATATAGTTCACCTCTTTGTTTTAAAATATCGATAGTTCGTTGAAGGGTAGTTTAAATATAATTCGGAAGACCACATCAAATAGGATCGTGGTTACCAAGGGAATAAAGATCAGCTTAGTCCATTTCTTCTCACCATACAGCAGCATCAGTGCCAGGAAGAACGTAAAGGTTGGTATCTTGAACCCAAAATAAAACAGCCCACAAGCATAAGCCGCAATCAAAGCGACAACGGCAACTTGTTTAATCACATTTTTGGGTTGAATCCCTCGTAAATTAATGGTTTTAGTTTCTTGATCGGTCTGACTATTCAACCCCAAAAAGACTAGACAAAGCGCGATCATCACGATGGCCAATATTTTCGGATAAAACGCCGCGCCAATAATTCCTCCCCCGAAATAAGGCATTTGCAATGCCATGTATCCATAAATAATCGCTACAATTAAGAACACAAAGGAGATAATATTATCTGCTTTTTTGAATATATTCATGGCAACGTTCTCCTTGTTTTTTATGGAAATTCAAATATCCCATGTATCTGTCTCTTACCTATGCCCATTACCAACCGGGGATCCCCCGCTTAAGAAAAACGGAAGATCCTTTGGCGGTAATGTATTACATCACAAACACAGCCATGATTTAGACGGTATTTTAGAACCTACTTTTGTGATTTATGCATGCCCACGGATTTCATGGCACTAGCCACCAATTCATTCTGTTCGGCCAGGAATTTTTGGAAGTCTTTATACCCCATAAAACTGGGTTGATAACCGAATTCCTTCGCCAATTGTTGGTAACGAGCCGAGGCTGTAGCCTTTCTAAAGGCCTCTTCCAGCTTGTTCACGACCTCTTTGGGTGTCCCTTTCGTGGTGGAAATCCCCCGGAAGATTTGGAGTGATACATTATAACCCAACTCCTTAAGAGTCGGCACATCTTTGTAACCCTCCGGCGATTCATCACTGGGGAAACAAAGGACCCTGGCTTGTCCGGCCTGGAGTTGTGCCTCAATCTCGGGTAAAGGTGTCACCACTGCGTCCACTTCGCCCCCTAA
>DOID01000068.1:3091-3712 GCA_003511465.1 Bacillota bacterium
GCAACCAATTGGGTTCCGGTGGCGGTCCCCGCATCCCCGATTTTTACCTTATTCTTTTGCGCATAGGCCACGAATTCCTCAAAAGTCTTCCACGGCGCGTCGGCTCGAACAACCAGCGGTTGGTCGGTGACCTCGGTCCGACATATGTTCTCCAACGCATCATATTCAAAAGGTGCGGTCCCCGCATTCGTACTCGTCACAATCGATGTTGAGTTCCATACTATAGTATAACCATCGGGTTTGGCATTTCGCACCTCATTGTAGGCAATGGCCCCACTAGCCCCCGGTTTATTTTGCGGGACAATCGGTTGGCCAAGAACTGCCTCCGCAGCAGCAGCAATTGCCCGTCCGGAAACATCAGCTGCCCCCCCAATCCCAAAGGGGATCAAAAATTGGATCGGTTTGGTTGGGTAGGCAGCCCCAAAGAGAGCCGTAGACATACTTAGAACCAGCATTAATCCTAGAACCAGTTTGACAACCTTTTTCCTTTTCATCAATTTTTCTCCTTTCGCTCCTTTTTTTGTTTTTATGCTAACCAGATTACCGCAGTCTGCTTAATCTGGTTACATAACGTTGTAATGTTAAATTAGCAACAAGCAAAGCTTGAGGAGAGTATTGGCG
>DOID01000068.1:3805-5460 GCA_003511465.1 Bacillota bacterium
TTGGGGGTGGACAATAACCTTCATTGCATTATCAATCCGTTTTGTAAATGTTTCAAAGGCCTGATTGATGTCTTTCAGCGCAAATTCATGGGTAATCAGCGGTCTTAAATCGATCTTACGTTGTGCCGCCAAGGAAAGGGACCGCCGGACATTACGTCGGCCTTCGCCCCGCACCGTATAGAGATTAACATTACGGACAACCGCTTTCCCGATATTGGCGGTAACCGGGCCTTTATAGAAAGCAACCATCACAATGGCGCCCCCCGGTCTGACCAGATTCAAAGCATCATCCAAGGAATTACCAACCCCAGCCGCGTCAAAGACCACGTCGGCCCCAACGCCATTTGTTAGCTCCTTAACCAGTTTAATGGGGTCTTCACCTTCGCGGACGTTAACAGTATAATCAGCGCCCATCTGTTTACCCATTTCCAGACGGCCTTTCCTGGTTCCGGTCAGGATCACTTGATCCGCCCCCAAGGCTTTTGTGGCTTGTGTTAAGGCGAGTCCAATCGGTCCGGGACCGATAATGGCTACGGTATCGCCGGCCACATAACCGCCCATCGCATCAATGGCATAAAAAGCGGAACCAGCCGTGGTAATAATCGCCGCTTCTTCAAAGGAGATCGCATCGGGTATTTTATAAAGGGTATTGACATGCTTAATCGCATACTCAGCAAATCCTCCGTCCACCGTCATCCCACTGGCGGAATGGCCTTTTTCCCGGTTGCCAAAATTCAAGCAGGCGGTATACTCGCCCATAATACAATTATGACAACGGCCGCAGCCCTTATGGACTTCCGAAGCCACCCGGTCACCGGCTTTGAATTCGTCAACCGTCGACCCCACTTGAACAACAGTTCCGGCGTATTCATGCCCCATGGTAAACGGCATCGGCGGTTCGCCGGACATCCCATGATCCCGGATCTCCACATCAGTACCACAGATCCCACAAGCTTCAACCCGAAGCAGCACTTCATCGGGGCCTGGGACCGGTACATCAACGGTGCGTACTTCAATCTGCCCACGGGCCACCAATTGCGCTGCCTGCATTTTTTTGGAAATCTCCATCTATTTTCCCTCCATTGCCGATCTTTTCTTCAGTTGTTGCCATTTTTCTAGTTTTAGCACCTCAGGGTTGGCAATCTTCTCCGGTTCATTACCATTCATGAGATCGATTACCCTTTTTGCACCTTCGGTCGCCATTCGAAGCACACATTCGTCGGTCAAGGCTGCCGTATGTGGAGTAAGAATCACGTTCTCCATTTCAAGCAGCGGACTATCTTCCTCAATCGGCTCCTGCGCAAAGACATCAAGTCCGGCGCCGCGAATTACCTTTTGCTTTAGCGCCCGAATCAGATCTTGCTCATTGACTACTCCACCACGGGAGACGTTAACAAGATACGCTCCCGACTTCATCATGTTCAATTGTTCCCAGGAAATCATATTCCGGGTGTATTTATTGAGCGGGACATGAATAGAGACGACATCGGCGTTTTTCAGGAGTTCCTCTAAACTGACAAAGTCAACCACCGTACTATAATTACTTTTTACTTCGTCCGGTAAGATCGGATCATAGGCTAGCAGTTTCGTCTGAGACATCGGGTGGAAATAACTAGCCAAGATTTGGCCGATTCTGCCGAAACCAATAATCCCCA
>DOID01000068.1:5688-5876 GCA_003511465.1 Bacillota bacterium
AGAGTGTGTTCCGCAACGGTACTAGCATTCACACCTAAACTAGAAGTGACAATCACACCGTTTTCGGTCGCCGCCTTTAGATCCACATTATCAACTCCGCCACCGGTACGGGAGATCGTCCATAGGTCATCAGCCGCTTTAATTAAGGCCTCGTCCATAAAAATCCCGGTCCGGAGCACGATGGCTCT
>DOID01000065.1:0-214 GCA_003511465.1 Bacillota bacterium
CCGCCGATCCCGCTGACCACGGATTGCATGAAGTTGTAATTCTCGTTGACATTGATAATCGTCACCCCTAAGACCGCGCAGTTCGTGGTGATCAGCGGCAAATAGATGCCTAAAGCTCGGTACAGTACGGGACTACTCTTTTTAATCACCATCTCGACAAACTGGACCAGGACGGCAATGACTAGAATAAAGGTGATCGTCTGTAGAAACTCAA
>DOID01000065.1:471-2162 GCA_003511465.1 Bacillota bacterium
GAGCCGAAAATGATCAATAAATAATCAGTCATGCTTCTTCTCCTCCCTCTTGGCCACGTACCAGTTGATCCCGGCCAGCAGTAAACCTAAGGTCAGAAAGGCGCCGGGCGGTAAAATCAGAAGTTTAACCCCCATATCTTCCGCAAAAAGATGGAAACCGGCAAAACCGAAATCCTTCGCCTGAAGTAAAGTACCGGTTCCTAATAATTCCCGAATCACGCATACAACAAGTAAAGCCACGGTATAGCCCGCCCCCATCCCCAAACCATCCATCGTCGATTCGATGGCATTATGCTTGGAAGCATAAGCTTCCGCCCGGGCGAGCACGATACAGTTGACCACAATCAGGGGGATAAAGATCCCGAGCACCCCGTGTAAATCAGGAGTGGCCGCCGCCATAGTTTTATCAACAATGGTGGTAAAAGTGGCAATCACCACCACGTAAGCGGGAATCCGGATCTCTTTCGGAATCACATTCCGGAGCAGAGAAATGATGACATTCGAGCCTACCAGCACCAAGGTAAGGGCCAAACCCATCCCAATGCCGTTGACGACGGCAGTCGTAATCGCCAAAGTGGAGCACATCCCTAAAATAAGACGAAAGGTGGGGTTTTCGTTGAAAACACCATTCTTGAAGATCTCCCACTTAGTCACTTACAGCACCCCCGATCTCGTTTTCCGCTGCCAGGAGAGAATGACCAGCCGCCAAGGCGGCATTCACGCCGCGTACAACCGCCCGGGAAGAGATCGTGGCGCTCGTAATCGCATCCACTTCACCTTTATCCTTCGTGACGGCAAGCTGACTCTCGCTGGTTGCTTCCTGGAAAGCCTGTTGGGTTAAGAACTCGGCGTTTGTCACCTTCGCCCCCAGTCCAGGGGTTTCTGACTGACTTATCACATTTACCCCGGCCAAGTTTCCGGCCTGGGTAATCCCGATCGCCATCCGGATTAAGCTTGCGTAACCCTGTTGGTCAACGATAAAAACAAACCCTGCGGGCTGTTCATCTCGGAGACCGCGGTAGACCTCCACCAGCCCGGTGGAGCCCGACTGTTTCAATGCTTCCAGTGTGGCTTTTTCCGCCCGAAAGACGGTCGCCGAGGGTAAGGCCTCTTGTAAAGCTTTTTGTTGCGCCAACTCTTCCTGGGCTTTAATCACCGGTTCAGTTAGGGCATTAACCAAACCGAGAATCCCTCCGGATACTACACAAATAATCGTTAAAACCATGATTAAACGCCATTCATATTTATATTTACCCATTGGCTTTCACCTCCCCGAACCTTTTCGGCCTTGTCCAACGGTCTAGCAAGGGAGTGGTAACATTCATCAGCAAAATTGAATAACAAACCCCTTCCGGAGAACCGCCAAACTTGCGGAGTAACATCGTGAGGAACCCGCAACCAATGCCGAAGATCAGGCGACCCCGCGGCGTAATCGGCGTGGTCACGTAATCGGTTGCCATAAAGAAAGCACCGAGTAATAGCCCTCCGGCCAGTAAGTGAAAGAGGGGATCTTCCCCCAACAAAAAGGCGAACAAGGCAACGGTTCCCAGATAACCGAAGGGAATTCGCCAGTCGATAATCTTACAAGCCAGCAGGAATAACCCCCCCAGTAAGAGGGCCAGCGCCGAGGTCTCCCCCAACGAACCGGCGATGTTGCCAAAATAAAGTTGGAGATAGGGGATTCCGGTCGT
>DOID01000065.1:2438-5386 GCA_003511465.1 Bacillota bacterium
AATCCGCCGTAGATTTGTTTCCCAAAGATAATGGCAAAAGCCGATCCCACCACTGGAATCCACACCGGAACCGTCGGCGGGAGGGTTAAAGCCAATAATAAACCGGTCACCACGGCACTCCCGTCAGTAATTGTTAATGGTCGTTTCATCAACATAAGCGTTACCGCCTCGGTCAGGACTGCCGAAACTACCGATGCTATAATCAAAATCAATGCCTGCCGGCCAAAGAAATAAACCGCGGCGATGGAAGCCGGCACTAAAGCAAAAACAACCAGCCCCATAATGCGCTCGGCACTTAACCTCCCTCGAATATGGGGGGAAGCCGAGACAACAACTTCCGTTTCTAACAAGAATATGACCTCCCTTTATCCTTTTTTCCGCGCTGCTGTAATTTGTTGCTTGGAATTCTTAATTAATTGCAGTAGTGGTCTCCTGCTCGGGCAGATATAAGCGCAGGCGCCACACTCCCGGCAATCGAAGACTCCGTATTTTTCTGCTTCTTCTAGTTTTTCATGTTCTGCATAGTCACCCAGAAAATTAGGGAGTAAATTATAAGGACATACCCCTACACATTTTCCGCAACGAATACACGGCAAAACATGAGGCTCGTCCACTTCGGCTCGGGTCTGCACGACCAGGCCGGAGGTTCCTTTCATCACCGGTATATCCAGCCGGTAAACAGCCGGACCAGTCATCGGGCCACCCATGATAATTCGCCCCGGCGGTTCCGTAAATCCACCGCAATAATTAATCACATCTTCTACTAAAGTTCCGATCCGTACCAACAAATTCTTCGGATTCTTCACCCCGGCTCCAGTGACGGTAATGATCCGTTCGATCAGCGGAAGGCCTTGACGCAGGTAACGGCCAAACGCCGCGGCGGTCGCCACATTATTCACGATAACGCCAACTTCAATCGGTAAAGCGCCGGACGGTACCACCCGACGTGTGGCAGCGTAAATCAACATCTTTTCTTCCCCTTGCGGGTATTTAACCTGTAGGGGAAGGATGGTTACCGGTAAACCGACCGCCGCTTTCTGTAAGGCGGCAATGGCATCGGGTTTATTGGCTTCGACCCCGATCACGCCTTGCGGCGCCCCAACCGCCTTCATGAAGGCCTGCAAGCCGAGGAGGACATCATCGGCCTTTTCCACCATCAAGCGGTGGTCACAGGTTAAAAACGGTTCACATTCGGCGCCATTCAAAAGCACATAATCAACCTGTTTTCCTTCCGGCGGACAATATTTGACGTGGGTCGGAAAGGCGGCGCCCCCCATCCCCACCAAACCGGCAGCTTTCATCAAATCCCGGATTTCAGCAGCCGATCTTGCTTCCAGATTCTCAAGGGCTTTCAAGTCCGGAGATAAGCGATCAGCACCATTACTTTCAATGACAATCGCCGGTACCGGATGTCCGCAAACGTGAGGCCGAGGCTCAATCGCTACTACTTTCCCGGAGATACTGGCATGCAAAGGAACGGAAACCATCCCGTTCGCTTCGGCAATCATCTGTCCGGTCGCCACTTCATCGCCGACCTTCACCAACGGTTCAGCCGGGGCACCGATATGTTGTCCCAACGGTAAAACAACTTGAGCCGGAAGGGGTAATTTTTCAATCGATAAAGCAGCAGTGTGTTCTTTGTTCGTCGGGGGGTGGATCCCCTTTTTAAATGTTACGTTCCCCATCATCCCACTCCTTTATAGTTCTAGTCTCATCTTAGCTTAATTCTTCCGTGAGAGCAATGGTAAAAGGATCAAGGCTTATCAAATGATATAGCCGATCACCAGTGGTAATACGGGTGGAGGAGTTGGCGTCAATTCGACCTCCGCTAATACCTCGTCTACAGCAACCGCTGCTTCCGCTTGGGACCGGGCGTAAACTTGAGCAATGATGTCACCCGTTTCGACCCAATCCCCGATCTTCTTTTCAATCACCAACCCAACACCATGGTCAATCGGATCCCCTTTTTGGGCGCGTCCGGCACCTAAGCGCATCGAAGTAAGACCCAGCGCCTCGGTGTGCCAGGCTCCGACATAACCCCGCTTCGAACTTTGCACCTGGGTGACAATGGGGGCAGTCGGTAGTAGACTTAGGTCTTCCACCACCTGCGGGTCGCCGCCCTGCGCCGCCAGCCAGCGGGTAAAGACCTGCAGACCCTCGCCGTTGGCAATCAGCTTCTTCAGCCTAGCCTGCGCCGCGGAGGTTTCCTGCTCTGCCCCGGCCAAAATCAACATCTGCGCGCCGAGCGCCAAGGAAAGCTCTTCCAAGTCGGGCGGTCCTTCACCGCGTAAAGTTGCAATCGCTTCCTTCACCTCTAATGCATTACCAATCGCCTTACCCAACGGCTGGTCCATCGCCGACAAAACCGCAATCGTCTTCCGTCCGGCGTTTTTCCCGATCGCAACCATTAATTGGCCCAGTTCTTCCGCTTCCGCTTTCGTTTTTAGAAAAGCACCATCACCCACCTTCACGTCCAGCACGAAGCCGTCGGCGCCGCCAGCCAGCTTTTTACTCATAATACTGGTGGCAATCAATGGGATGCTGGCCACCGTACCGGTGACATCCCGTAAGGCATAGAGTTGTTTGTCCGCAGGAACCAGATTACCGGTCTGTCCAACCAGTCCAATCCCGACCGCCCTGACCTGATCAAACAGAGCTGCAAGGGACATTTCCGTCCGAAACCCCGGAATCGCTTCTAGTTTATCAATGGTTCCGCCGGTATGCCCCAGTCCCCGCCCGGACATCTTGCAAACCGGAATCCCTGCCGCCGCCACGAGAGGCGCCACCACCAGGGAAGTCTTATCCCCGACGCCGCCGGTCGAATGTTTATCTATCTTCACACCGGCTAAGGGTGAAAGATCAACCTGGTCACCGGAAGCGGCCATTTTAACCGCCAAATCCCTGGCTTCCCGCGGGGTCATCCCTTGGAAATAGACCGCCATACACCA
>DOID01000065.1:5637-6521 GCA_003511465.1 Bacillota bacterium
TAATAATTCTTGTTTTAAAGCGTAAAACCTTTCAATCTCATCCTTAATTTCCTGCCGCCACTACCAGTTCATGGTGGAAACTTTCCCCTTTCTCCCATCCGGTCAGTCCAAACAGATCAGCGATGGTCGCCGCCACATCAGTAAAGGAGCTTCTCACCCCTAAAGCCACATCCTTGCGAACATTAGGCCCTGTTACCAAAAGGGGAACATATTCCCGGGAATGATCGGTGCTCGGTGTCGTCGGATCGCCGCCATGGTCCGAAGTAATAATCAACAGATCGTCAGGCTTGAGCAAAGCGGCCAGCGCTTGCAAATAATCATCGGCTGTCATCAGCGCCGCGGCGAACCCTTCCACATCATTCCGGTGGCCGTATAAACTGTCAAAATCGACACAATTGGCAAAAACCAGCGCCGGAGCATCGAGGTGCTCACCTAAGACCATTAGCTGCTCAAAGGTACTCCGGTTATCCCCCGTATGGTAGCTATCAGTCAACCCCCGTCCACTAAATATATCTTCGATTTTTCCGACCCCCACCACGTCAATCCCCGCTGCGGCCGCCCGATCCAGGATCGTCTCCGCCGGCGGTACCACCGAAAAATCTTTCCGTCGTGTGGTACGCGTAAAGGAACCGGCTTTTCCCATAAATGGGCGGGCGATCACCCGCGCCACCTGATGCTCGCCTTGGAGCAGATCACGGGCGATTTGGCAGATCCGGTACAGTTCGTCAATGGGGATCACTTCTTCATGGGCGGCGATTTGGAAGACACTGTCCCCCGAAGTATAAACAATCGGATCACCGGTGGCTTGATGCTCCGGTCCTAATTCCTGAATAATTTCCGTCCCCGAAGCCGGTTTATTCCCTAATACCCCCCGCCCAATCGCC
>DOID01000146.1:0-11528 GCA_003511465.1 Bacillota bacterium
ACTGGTACAGCCGGTGCATAGTTCTCCGCGGGAATTGAGAATTGCTTTAAACCGATATATTTATGAGTACAACACCTATCGTCCCCATTCTTCAATTGGAGGCCAATGTCCATCCCTGGTTTATGATGGTATGCAAGCTAACAGAGTTGCCTAAATTTTATGAACACGGGAGGGAGGATATCTTATTAAAAATATTCCGTGTTTGGACAAAGGGGGCATTATATAGATTCTACCTTTAAAACCGCAAGGAATGAAAAACTTTGGTGCAAAGCACACCAGTTTACATAGCTAATCAACATCTGATTCTTACTGCTGTCTCCAATGATTTGCGTGGTTGTTTTAGTTGAGTTTCTCCTCCTATCCGGACATTGATTGTAAGAAATATTTGGTCGGATTATGTGGGGAAAAACAAGGAGTAATGAAATTAGAAATATCGGTTTTTATGATAAAATGGAAGTAATTGATTGGCAAATCGAGTGTAGGTTAGTTGTTTTTAAGACAGGTGAATGATATGAAGGATAAACTAGTGCAAGTTGTTTCTTTTCTCTGGCCCTTGGATGCGAATCTGGCAAAATCAAGGTTAGAGGCTGATGGTATCAGATGTTATTTTTTTGACGAGATGACAATTACGATGTATTGGTTATACTCCAATGCCTTACACGGTGTTAAGCTTTACGTCAAAGCCGATGATCTGGAACGTGCGTATGAAATTCTTAATGATGAAAATGAAATAGAATTGGAGACCGACGACAGATGTCCCAAATGTAATTTGGCTAACATTTATTACGAAAACGTTGATCAACGATGGCTCTACTTAAGCTGGCTTTTATTAGGAATTCCATTGCCATTTTTTCATGATCGATGGACTTGTAGGGATTGCGGGTATTCCAGGGATGAGTAATTAGGGGTGAGAGAAGAGGAAGAGGGGGCAAACGATTGAAAAAGAGACTTGCGGTTATTGTTATTGCGCTTATTATGTTAGTGTCGGCGGTCTTGGCCGATGACTTCAAAGATACATATGTACAATTATTAAAAAGCAACAAGGATGAAGAGTTATACCAGCATCTGGCGGATTGGGAACAAGCTGATCCCCATAACCCGGAGTTGTACATTGCATATTTTAATTATTATTACAATTTATCTAGGGAAGAAAGGGTTTTAGTAATAAGCCCAAGCCAAATCGACCAAGTCAATCCGGAAGGCACATTTTTTAGGCTAAACGACCCGGATGATCCGGACAAACTGGTCGGGTATTTATATAGCGAAATCGTTTATAACGAAGAAAAAATCGGGCTTGCCTTAAATTACCTTAATGAAGGATTAAAAAGGTATCCCGCCCGATTGGACATGCATTTAGGGAAGATACATATATTAGGTCTGGTTTCCAGGCATGAGGCGCAGAAAGATGCCTTGCTCGAGGTCTTAAATATTTCCACAGGAATTGATAACCAATGGCTATTCCAGGATGGGGCAGGGTTGGAAGATGCTTATAACTTTATGATTGAAAATATCCAAGGCCGAATCGGTCAATATTTTTATCTGGAAGACGAAAGGAAAAACGATTATATAAGCGAAATTTGTCAACGAATGATTGATCTATATCCTGATTGTGTCTATGCTTATAACAATCTGGGCAGCCTTTATTACTATGAAGGTAATTATGGAGAAGCCATTAAATATTTTAAATTGGCGGTGGAACACAACCCGTTTGATACAATCGTCATAAATAACATTGCCCATTTGGCCAAAATTACCGGTGACCAGGAAACTGCTTTGGAATATTATAAGAAATTACAAGAATACGGAAACGATACGGAAAGGGAACTAGCGACAGAGCAAATTGGTAAACTGGAAGAAGAATAGAATAGATTGACAAATAAAAACACACATAATACAAAAGGGTTTAAAAGGTTGAGCTGAGCTCTGTCAATGACGGGGCTCAGCTTTTTTTCGATTAAAAGTGACTTGTTGTACGCTCTTCCTTAATTTTGAAGTTGGCTTAAAGGGTAGATAATCATTTGCGCCCTTTTACTAGGCAAATATAGACGATTGTAGATACGAGCCCCGGGAGTGCTTGGAGGAATAGCCTAATAATGTTAAACTATAAATAAGTTGTTACAAAAGGCCATAAACAGTTGGCTTCGGGTGATCATTTAAAGTTCCAGGGGAGGAGGGATAGGGTGAACAGGCCGGAGAACCTGACTATCTTGATTATTGATGATGAGTATTTAGTCCGCGTTGGGATTCGGGAGACGATTAAAATGGGAGGCTTATAATTTCCGAATTAGCGGTGAAGCCAGTAATGGTGAAGAAGGGCTGGCGCTGGCGAAGACGCAAAAACCGGAAAGGAACCATGTCGGACGAGTAGGGGATGGCAAAGGGAATACAGAGGTTTAATTTATCTCGGGTGATGTAGTAATTGGCTGGCGGGGCCAATTTTTTAATGTCTTGAAAAAGAGGGTCCGGGATTTCGTTGGTTGTTCCCTTGATCAGTTCGCCGGTAGCTGTTAAGACATAAACTTCGCTTTTTTCCCTTTGGTCTTTGAAAAAGTGTAAAAAAGGGGTTATTCTCAGGTCTGCCAATAGATAGCCAATTAATTCCCGGTCGTGGTTGTAGATTTTTAAAGCCAACGTCATGAGGCCGTCAAGCTATTCCCCGGGGGCGAGTCCGATTGCTTCCGACCTGTAACAGACCCCATTTAACCCATAAATGGTGATTCCGGTGATGAGACGTCAGGTCATAGTTCTCATTTTTGCCGTTACATCAACCATTTGGAGGACTACGCTTGTGTACTTTTGATTGGGCAGCTTCTGCACGGTTATTAGGGTTTATCCAAGGATGAAATACCAACTTACATGACTCCTCGCTCATAGGTGGCATTTTACCAGAATAGGTTCGACATGACACTATCACAGAATGACTACAAAAACGCAAAAAGAATATTGACAGAAACAGAAAGCGGTGTTAAAGTTAAATAAACATACTAGTATACTAGTATGTTAGGGGGAGTGAAATGGATACGCGAAAAACGATCATTGATTCTATTTATGAAGCTTTACGTTCTGACATTAATACGTTAAAACTTAAACCGGGTGAAAAGATCTCCGAAGCGCGCATGGCAGAAAGATACAATGTAAGCAGAGCGCCGGTAAGGGATGCGATTCGTCGTTTGCAGCAGGATAAATTGGTTCTGGTTAAACCACAGATTGGTACGATTGTTGCACCAGTTTCCCTGGAGAAAGCAAGAGATATTTGCCAAGTCAGGCTGCTATTAGAACCGCATGCGGCGGAAGTAGCCGCGGAAAGGATCACGGATGATGATATCCTGATCCTGGATAAACAGTTTACGCTGCTAGCAAGTTACAATAATGAGGAAATAAAGGAAAAGTGCATCTACGAAACGGATAGTATCTTACACCGAATGATTTGGCGCCTTTGCGGCAATAATGAAATTTACCAAATCATTGATAGTTATCAAGACGAGATCCACCGGATTCGTCAATCTACACTAAAATTAGCAAACCGAGCGGTTCCAACGGAAGAGGAGATGCGGGGGATCTATAAAGCCCTACAGCATAAAGACCCATTAGCATCGCGAGAGGTTATGTATGATCATATATTAAACCTCAAGACTGCAGTAGAGGAGGTGTTGGCTGAGGAGAGTTAGCTTGTAATTGTAAGATTTAAAAGGAATCGGTGGTTTATTGTTGATTGTTTCAGAGAAGGTAGTTTAAAGGACAAAGTAGAGGGAGGAAAAGATAATGAATAAGCGTTTGCAGAAAGTATTATTGTTGTTGGTTTTATGCACGGTCATACTCTCGTCAACAGTGGTCTTTGCCGCGTGGCAACCCCGGAGAGAGATAACGATCATTATACCCTGGTCGCCAGGGGGAGCTACTGACATCATGGCCAGAAAGCTGCAACCGATTATCAGAAGAGAATTTGGCATCAATACTGTAGTTGTTAATAAAGAGGGCGGCAATAGCGCTGTTGGTCTGACTGAACTAATTACTTCCCGGCCCGACGGATATACTGTTGGCCTAGCCTCCAGCACGATTTTGAGCCTAATGGCCCAGAACCAGATCTCCTGGAAGAGCGACCGCTTTACCAATATTTGCCTAGTCTCCGAAGATCCGATGCTCTTGGGGGTCAGCAAGGACGCCAAATGGAATGATCTTCATGAGTTTTTGGCTGATGTAAAAGCGAATCCAGGAACGATTACCATTGGTACGGCTGGGAGTAGAAACGTGAACCACGCTGATGCAGTCTTAGCCGCACAAAGTGTTGGTAGTACAATCAGGCAGGTTCCCTTTAATGGGGCTTCTCGTGCCATCGCCGGGGTACTAGGCAGACATATTGACGCTGTGGTTCTAAAACCCTCGGAAACAATCAGCCAGATTCAGAGCGGAGAACTCAGAGCGCTTGGGATTTTCCGAAATGAACGCCTGGAATCTCTTCCGCAAGTCCCTACTTTCGAAGAGTTAGGATATGATGTCTTCCCGTACGGGCCGGTTGACCAGATCTCGTATTTGGTAGCCCCGGCTGGTTTAAATAAAGACGTAAAGGATAAATTGGCCGAGATCTTCAGAGGAGCATTGCAAAACGAAGAATTCCAAAATTTTGCGAAGGAATCTGGTTTTGTCTGCAATCCAATCTACGGGGATGAATTTGACGAATATATTGGGAACTTATCATCCGCACTGGCAGAAGTGGCAGCGAACATATATTAGGAAAAATCAAAAGGGGTTTTGACAATGAAACAAAGAGTAGCCGAATGTTGGGTAATCGGTATTTTATCAATTGGCGCCCTCTTTTTTATAAAACAAGCTCAAAATGTCGCTTCTACTACATTACCCGGGGGCATCGGCCCCCGGACCTTTCCCCTCATCACATTTTGGGCGGTCTTAATCTTAAACGCCTGTTTGCTCGGTTCGATCATCTGGGAAAAGGTAAAAACAAAAAAGGCAGCACCTACTGAAGATGAATCCCAAACAAAACTGATCTGGAGGGTTATTCCTTACATCCCCCGCCAAACGCTAAACATAATTATCATGTGCCTACTGCTGGTCTTTCTCTGGCGGTATCTGGGCTTTATAGTTGTTGCTTTTCTCTTTGTAGCAGGGGCCTCATTACTGCTGGTGCCCGAGGAAAAACGGTCGCTTCGGCGCTCATTGGTCTTAGCAGGCGTCTATGCACTGGTCATTTACACACTTTTCGTTTACGTTTTTAAGATACCATTGGCGTAAAGATTTACTTGGAGGTAGGTGAGAGAAATGGAAGTAGCTTCTTCTTTCTCAATGGTTATGGCAGTGTTAACCGATCCTATGGCAATGTTATGGACTTTTGTCGGTACCTTTATGGGGCTAGTCTTCGGCAGTCTGCCCGGATTAACTGCGACTATGGGTATTGCTTTACTGGTGCCGATTACTTACTCTTTTCCGACGATCCATGCTCTAGGCATGATGTTAGGGGTCTACGTGGGGGGGATCGCCGGGGGAGCAGTAGCCGCCATCCTATTGAATATTCCGGGTACGCCTTCGGCGGTGGCAACTGTTCTTGATGGGCATCCCATGGCCCAACAGGGTCGGGCGGCTAAAGCTCTGGGGTGGGCGGCGACGGCCTCCTTTTTTGGGGGCTTTATCAGCTGGTTAATTCTGGCCACGCTCGCTCCGCAGGTCGCTAAGTTTGCTTTGCGTTTTGGGCCGCCCGAATATGCGGCCTTGGCTTTGTTTGGATTGATGATCATCGCCTCGGTCTCTGGCAAGTCTTTGATTAAAGGAGTCATTTCCGGATTGATCGGGGTTTGGCTCTCGACGTTCGGGGTGGATCCAATTATAGGCGATCTCCGCTTTACCTTTGGTAATATTAATTTAATGAGCGGAATAGCGGTCATGCCAGCTTTAATTGGTTTTTACGCGATTCCCCAGATTTTGCGGAGTCTCTCCGAAGAACAGACCATGGAGATGAATACAAAAACATTGAATTTATCCGATTTTATTCCCTCGCTCAAGGAAATTTGGCGGTCTAAATTCAATATTGTGCGTTCAAGTGTGATCGGGACCATCATCGGGATTATACCCGCTACCGGTGGTAATATTGCGGCCTTTCTCGCTTATGACCAAGCGAAAAGGTTTTCCAAAAGTCCGGAGGAGTATGGAAAAGGGTGTCCTGATGGGGTAATCGCGCCGGAAGCGGCGAATAACGGGGTAACCGGCGGTGCCCTAGTCCCCTTGCTCACTTTGGGCATTCCTGGTGACAGTGTGACTGCAGTTTTGTTGGGGGGGTTGATGATCCATGGTTTACAGCCTGGTCCCCAGCTTTTTTCGAAATCGCCTGATATTATCATGGGGATCTTTACCACCCTCCTGATCGCCAACATCTTTATGTGGGTGATCCAGCTGGTGGGGATTAAGTTCTTCGTGCGGATCCTAAGGGTGCCCACTTACTTTTTAGCGCCAATGCTGGTGATTCTAGCTGTGGTAGGCTCTTATGCTCTACGAAATAGTTTGTTTGATGTATGGCTTACCATATTGCTTGGCCTCTTTGGCTATCTGATGTTGCGGGGTGGATTCCCGATGGCCCCAACAGTTTTAGGCCTAGTCCTAGGGCCAATGCTGGAGAGTGAGATCCGCCGGACTTTAATTCTTAGTGGTGGTGACTGGAGTGTATTCTTTGTCCGCCCGATCTCTGCTGTGTTTATAGGCGTATCCTTATTGATCGCCTTAACAGTGGCGGTTAAGTCCTTTAAGAAAGGGAAGAATGCTGATCAGGTAGAGGCAAGTATCTAGTTTCAATAACCTATGGCTTAGTTAAAATCCCGCTGCCGCAAGGATGAATCAATCAAAGCGTAATGTTGATAGTTTAAAGACCGTTGTAGAATTTAGTTGTGATAATTAATATAAAAAACGGACTTTCGATCAGAGTAGGCAGAGTATCTATGGCTTTAGCTATGTACGAAATAACTTATGAAGTCATTCTCCTTACGCAACGGCAATTTTAACTAAGCCTTTTTCCTTGTGGCCTTGGCGGCTTGTCTAAGTACGATTGGGATAATCAATATCACTTTTAGATAGGATGGGAACTGTAATGAATAGTCTTGATGACAAAGAAAGGATTTTGAAAAACTTTGACACGCTTGTCTCACATGGTCAACAAACAGCCCGCCGGGATGCTCTACAAATTGCAGAAGCCGGGATTAGGGGGGCGGATCCGGGGGTCGGTACATATAATCAAGTAAAACTAGAGGGTGAACTACTTTATGTCGGTGATAAGGTCTTTAACCTAAAAGAGATTGAACATATCTATGTGGTTGGCGCCGGTAAGGGCTCTTATCCTATTGCTGAAGCATTGGAGGATATTCTTGGGGATCTAATCACCGAAGGGATTGTAGTGGTGAAAAAAGGCGAAACAAGACGTTTGAAACATATAGAAATATACGAAGCTGGGCACCCGATCCCAGATGAGGATAGTGTAGCCGGCGCCCGTAAGATCCTAAAGGTCGTGGAAAAGGCGGGGGAAAAGGATCTGGTCTTTGCGGCGATTACTGGCGGTTCTTCTTCGTTAGTCACCTTACCGGCGGATGGAATTACCCTCAAAGAGATGCAAGACCTCACAGATTTACTTTTAAAGTGTGGTGCGGTGATTCGGGAGATCAATATTGTGCGGAAACATCTCTGTCAAATGAAAGGCGGCCGTTTAGTGGCTTATATTCAACCGGCCGAGGCGGTCACCCTCACTTTAGACACGGCTCCGGAAGGGATGCCTTGGCCTGATATGTCTTTACCGGATCCATCCACTTTTCAAGACGCCATTGATGTATTGGATTATTACGACCTATTGGAGAAGGTGGCACCCTCCATCAAGAATTATATAATGGAGGGAAGAAATAGACCAGAGCTTGAAACTGTAAAGACGCTGGAAGGTATGAGAACAACCATCTTTAGCGTGGGCGATCCGGTGGGCGCTTGTGAGGCAGCGGCCAAGTGTGCCACGGAATTAGGGTACAATTCGGTTATTCTATCATCGACCATTGAAGGCGAAGCAAAGGATGTAGGGATTTGTTTTGCTGGGATCGCTAAAGAGATCGTTAATTATAAACGCCCGCTCTCCCCACCCTGTGCTTTAATTTCCGGCGGTGAGACTACGGTAACCATTGGGGAAGAATGTGGGAAGGGCGGACCTAATCAAGAATTGGTGTTAGCCTTTGCCCAAAAGTTTAAGTCTTCAGCGGAAGTTGTTTGCGTATCGGTGGATACTGACGGCACGGATGGACCGACTGAGATTGCGGGAGGGATCGTAGACTCCTTAACCCAGGAAAGAGCGGAAGAGTTAGGTGTGGATATCGACTATGCCATTAAGAACCACAACAGCTCACCGGCGCTGACCAAGTTAAAAGATGCCTTGGTTACCGGACATACTGGAACCAATGTCATGAATTTACGGGTTCTTCTTATTCGTTAGCTTGCGTGGGGTCTCCTCAGGGGAGCGGCGCGGTGAAGTTTAACCGGCATAAACTGGGGAAGAGGCACCTTTTTGGAACGCCTCTTTCTTTTACAATAAGAATGGGGGATTATCAAAAGAAGAGGGGCGAAGTTAAGTAATGAAAAGTGTTATAGAACTGATTAGAGCAAGGGAGATACTGAGTGGTCCGGGCCGACCTACTGTGGAGGTGGAATTGACCACTGCCGATGGGATTAGGGTTGAGGCTTCCGTGCCCAGTGGCACGTCGAAAGGGAAGTATGAGGCGTGGGAGGTTTATGACGGGGGAAAAAGGTTTAGAGGTTTAGGGGTGAAGAAGGCTGCGGAAAATGTGAATCTGGAGATCGCCCCCAAACTAATTGGCGAGAGTGTACTCGCGCAGAGAAAAATTGATGATATAATGATTGAACTTGATGGGACAAAGAATAAACAGCGATTGGGTGGCAACGCTATCCTAGCGGTTTCTTTGGCAGTAGCCAAAGCCGGTGCCCAAGCTGCTGGCTTACCGCTTTACCGCTATTTGGGTGGACTGGGCGGCGTCCGATTGCCTGTTCCGCTAGCCACGGTAATTTCAGGAGGTAAACATTCCCCTTCGGCATTAGATTTTGAGGACTTTTTGTTAATCTTTGATGGTTTTACCTGCTTCGCCGAAGCCTTGGAGGCCTTGGTGGAGATTCGTTATTTACTTGAAAAAAATTTACAGAAGAAGTTTGGTCTGGTCGCCGATGACGGGGGCGCGCTAGCCCCACCGATTAACGATAATACTCAGGCCTTTGACTTGATGCTAGAAGCGGTGGAACAGGCTGGTTACGGCGGTAAGGTCGCGCTCGGCCTGGATGTGGCGGCCAGCGATCTTTATCTGGAAGATCGGGGCTTGTATAAAATAAGCGGGCGGGAGATGGAGCCGGCAGAATTGATTGATTACTATATTAGTCTGGCGAAACAGTATCCGCTTGTCTTTATTGAGGATCCCTTTGATCAAGATGATTTTGAAAGTTTTGCTAAGTTGACCGCAGCTTTACCCGACAGGAAGATCGTTGGTGATGATCTATTTGTTACTAATCCCGTGAGAATAAGGATGGGAATTGAGCAGAAGGCCGGAAACACCTTGCTTTTAAAGGTAAACCAGATTGGAACGGTGAGTGAGGCTTATGACGCTGGTATCCTAGCCTTACAAAACGGTCTTGCGGTTACGGTCTCTTTGCGGTCAAGTGATACCAATGACAGCTTCATTGCCGACCTGGCGGTGGGCTTAGGGGCTGAAGAAATCAAACTGGGTTCTCCGGTCCGGGGAGAAAGAAATGCGAAATACAATCGGTTGTTAAAGATCGAAGAAGAACTGGGTGAATCGGCAAAATTTGCCGGCAGTCTTAGGTAGGAGGTTGTTTAGACTTGCTCACCGTGATCGCTTTTTTACCAATACTGGTCACAGTTGTTTTAATGGCGGTATTTAATTGGACTGCCAAACGAGTCTTGCCCTTGGCCTGGTTTTTGGTGTGTATAATCGCCTTGGCCGTTTGGCGGATGAATCTTGGGCATGTTCTAGGTTACTCCCTCTTTGGGGCCTTAAAGGCTTTGGATGTAATCATCATCATTTTTGGTGCGGTCTTGATCTTGAACACCCTCAAACAGTCGGGGGCGATGCGGAGTATTAATAACGGTTTTATGCATATCACAAAAGACCGGCGAATTCAGGCGATCATTATTGGTTGGATGTTCGGTGCCTTTATTGAAGGGGCAGCCGGGTTCGGAACCCCACCTGCCTTAACTGCTCCCCTTCTAGTCGGGCTGGGTTTTCCACCATTGGCAGCCGCGATGGTTTCCCTTATCTTTAACAGCACCCCGGTCTCTTTTGGCGCCGTCGGTACGCCTCTCTTCGGAGCGGTTAATAGTCTTACGGCGTACCTGGGAAGTGGCGGTGCCCAGCGCTTTACGGGGCTTCTCACCAACCAGGTTGCCTTCTTGCATAGTATCGCCGGAGTTTTTATCCCCTTGATCGGCCTCTGTTTTTTGGTGCTGTTTTTTGGGAAGGAGAAATCCCTGAAACATGCCTTTGCCGCCGCTCCCTTTGCGCTCTTTGCCGGCGTGGTCTTTGTGGTTCCCTATTATTTTACCGCTCGCCTATTGGGGCCGGAGTTTCCTTCTTTGGTGGGAGCATTGGTGGGACTACCTATTCTGCTCTGGGCGGCCAAATCCGGTTTCCTGATGCCGAAGACCCCGTGGGATTTCCCGGATCAAAACGACTGGGCAGAGGATTGGAAGTCCAATTTTGCGCAGGTAGAAAAGGTAAGTGCGGATGCGCCCATGGCATTGTTAAAGGCCTGGATCCCCTATATCCTAATTGCGCTGATTTTGGTTGCCACCAGGATTCCGGCTTTTGGGCTGAAAAACCTTCTATCATCTGCTAAGCTCGTGGTGCCTAACATCATGGGAATAAGGGGATTGGATTATGAGTTAGTCTGGGGCTATCTCCCGGGCATTATCCCCTTCAGTCTTGTCGCCGTCCTTACCCATTTCATTCATGGGATGAAAATTGAACAGACTAAAGCCGCGTGGTGCGATACGTTTCGCCAAATCTCCGGAGCGGCGGGGGCCTTATTCTTTGGGGTGGCAATGGTACAGTTGATGCTGAATTCTCATGTAAACTCCCAAGGATTAGACAGTATGATGACGACGATGGCACAGACGGTGGCTGCTCTTGCCGGTAACGCTTTCATCCTTTTTGCGCCTTTCATTGGGGTTTTGGGTACTTTTATGTCTGGGTCGAATACGGTCTCGAATATTTTATTCTCTTCCTTCCAATACGAGACGGCGTTGTTCCTGGAACTGCCACCCTTAATCACCGTTGCACTCCAAGTGGTGGGCGGAGCGATTGGGAGTATGATCAGTGTCAATAGTGTGGTGACCGCCTGCGCGACGGTTGGTACCGTGGGGGCGGAAGGGAAACTGATCAAGAGAAATGCGCTTCCTTGTTTCATTTATGCGTTGATCGTGGCGCTTTTAGCCTATATAATAATAGCCGGTGGTATTTCTTTCAGCTAACATCTAA
>DOID01000146.1:11739-12709 GCA_003511465.1 Bacillota bacterium
ATCAACTCTTGCCGCTGGTTATATCGGTTGTTGTCTTAGTTGTTTTGTTGCTTTTGAAAGTTAATCTAGGTTGGTCCCTCCTATTCTCAGCTGGGACGCTGATGGTAGGAGTGGGGATTGAACTAGTCGAGATGGTAAATATTGTTCGAAATACCGTTACAGACAGTTACTTTCTAGAGATCATCGGGATAATTCTTCTGATTAACTTATTGGAGGAGTTACTCAGGAAGACTGCTTATTTTGATCGAGCCCTCCAGATTCTGCAGGAGACCTTTCAGAACAGGGTCATAATCACCGCGGTTTTCCCAGCCATATTTGGTTCTATACCGGCCTTTGGGGGAGCTAAATTATCGGCGCCATTGGTCGAACTAGCCGGGAAAGACCTTGTTATTGACTCTGTTGAGAAGTCTCTTTTGAACTATTGGTTCAGGCATGTCTGGGAATTTTCCAGTCCTTTATTTCCCGGAGTGATTTTGGCCATCTATTTTTCTGGGGTTGAGATGTGGAAATATATCTTGCTGATGTTGCCGCCTACCCTTATCTTTTTCGTTCTGGGTTATCTCTTTTTTCTGCGTCCGGTATTAAAGAAGAATCAGGAGGCGTCGGAAGCCGGCGCTATTAGTGGTCAAACTGGTGCCGAGATGGATTCGGGGATTAGAACCGTGAGAACCTATTGTGGATTGCTCAGGATTATCTGGCCAGTTTTGGTAATTATGTTTGCGGTCGTTGTTTTTAGGGTCTCAATTCTCTGGCCATTGTTGTTAACTGATCTATTTTTGTTCTGCCAAACATACAAAGATAAAGGGTTTCTCAAGGAGCTTTTAAAAAAGATCTTTTCTTTTAAACTGTTGTGGATAGTTTTTGGGGTGTTTATATTTAAAACCACCTTTGAGTGGACGGGGATACCTCAGGAGATCCCGACATTATTAGGAGCAATCGGTATTCCCAGTGTGGTGCTTCTTATTATTTT
>DOID01000003.1:0-789 GCA_003511465.1 Bacillota bacterium
AAATTAGTAGAGAATGGTTCCGATGGGTTGGTCATTGCCGGCACAACCGGCGAATCGCCAACCTTAACTAAGGAAGAGAAGCTGAAGCTTTTTTCAACGGTAGTTGAAGCAGTGGGTGGTAAAGCTACCGTGCTGGCGGGGACAGGTACGAATGATACCAAAGCGAGCATGGAGTTTACGAAGGAGGCGGAGCGCACCGGCATCGACGGTGTTTTACTCGTGTCCCCTTACTATAACAGGCCACCGCAAGAGGGGTTATACCAACATTTCAAAAAGGTAGCGGAGGCCACGGCTTTACCCGTGATGATTTACAACATACCAAGCCGGACCGGGATCAATATTACCCCCGCTACCATGAGCAGGCTAGCGGAGGTTGATAATATTGTCGCCTTAAAGGAAGCAGCTGGCGATCTGAACCAGGCCGCCGAGATGGTGCATGTCTTACCCAAAGACTTCCTGGTCTATAGCGGCGATGATAGTATGACCTTACCCATCCTCTCCGTGGGCGGTGCCGGAGTGGTCAGTGTCGCTTCCCATCTGGTGGGGAGAAGAATGGAAACGATGATTGAACATTTTCACCAGGGGGATGTGGAGAAGGCGGCCAAGCTCCATCAGGAATTACTGCCCCTCTTTAAGGTGCTCTTCATTACGGCGAACCCGATCATGGTGAAAGCAGCCCTTAATTTGCTGGGGATTTCAGTGGGAACGACCCGCTTGCCGTTGTTCGGACCACAAGCGAATGAATTGGATCAACTGAAGGAGATCCTCCAACAGCTCGGGTTAAGATGA
>DOID01000003.1:976-2565 GCA_003511465.1 Bacillota bacterium
AAAAAGCTTAAAAGGGAGTATAATGTTATACTCCCTTTTTTGGCAGGTAATTCAAGATTATGTCACAAAAGGATAAAACGGTACCTATTCAAATCCCTTCCTGATTCTGATAGAATAGAGAAAAAGGCTGTGGGAGATCATTTCAAAATGAAAAACAAAAACCGAAAGCTAATGTTCGCTTTGATCTTACTTCTGTTTGTTACCATCTTTACTCCTTTAAAACTTACCATGGCGGAAGCAGGGAAAAGCGTGGCCATTAATTTGGCGGCGAACCCCTTATCTTTTGATCCGCTTTACGCCATGATTGATGCGGAGAAGATTCTCCTCGCCAATTTGCATGAAGGTTTGGTGGTATGGGATCAGGGGGTGATCGCCCCCGGGATGGCGGCGAAGTGGTATATTTCGGCTGATGCCAAGACCTATACTTTCCATCTGAAGGACGCGTACTGGTCCAATGGGGACCGCATCACAGCCCAAGATTTTGAATTATCCTGGAAAAGAATTCTCGATACCGAAATGGAGACTGCCGCCAGTACCCTGTTGGCGGTGATTAAAAACGCCCAGCTTTATCGGGAAGGGAAGTTGCCCCGGGGAGAAGAGGTCGGGGTCAAAGCATTGGATCAGCGGGTTCTCCAAGTCGTGCTGGAAGAACCGTGTAGTTATTTTTTGAACCTCTTAACTTTCCCCGCCTTTCTGCCGATCCATGGGAAATACCTTCAGGAAAAGAACATGAATTACGCCCCTGGTTACTGCAGTAATGGTCCTTTTCGGATTAAGGAGTTGGAAACAGGTAACTACGGGTTACTGACCGCCAATGAGCATTACCGGGGGGAAAGAGGCAATATTGCAGAGATCAAAGTAACCTTTCTGCAAGCAAAAACCGGAAATACTCTGTTTAGCGCCGGAATGGTTGATCTCGTGGAGGACCCGCCCTTTTCCATGTTTGGGGAATATACCGACTGGTTAGTTCAGGTGCCGACGATGGGGACAGGCTTTCTCTATCTAAATACCCAGCGTCCGCCCTTAAATAACGTGCTTTTTCGCAAAGCTCTTTCTTTGGCTATTAACCGGGACATTTTAGTGGCCAAAACCCTGGGTTACGCGGGGGTTCCCGCTACCGGCTTGATTCCGCATGGGATGGCTGATAGTAAAAGCGGGAGTGATTTCCGGCAGGTTGGCGGCGATCTGATTGGTCTGGCTGATGGAAAGAAGAGCTTGGAATTATTGTACCAAGCCGGTTACCCCAATGAAGACGGTTATCCTGAACTGGATATTTTGGTGGTAGACAGCTTGGTCCCACTTGAAATGGCAAAGACCATCGCGGAGATGTGGGAGATTAATCTCGGCTTAAAGACCAAAGTGAAGGCGGTTAGTTACGATCAGTTCCTTGAGTTGGCAACGACGGGTCGTTTTTATACGGCCCGGCAAGGTTGGACCGGTGACTATCCGGATCCAATGACTTTTTTTCGCCTGTTTCAGTCCCAAGCGCCAGAAAACTTCTCAGCCTACCAAAATTTAGAATACGATTACTGGCTTTCCTTCGCAGAGCGTTCCATGGATAGTATCAACCGGTACGAGATCTACCATTT
>DOID01000003.1:2708-4905 GCA_003511465.1 Bacillota bacterium
TGTCAAACCCTACCTGGTGTCTGGAAAATTAACCGGTCTCACCTATACTCCCCAGGGCTATCCGCTTTTTAAAAAAGCCCGTAAAGAATAGGGCTTTTAGCGCAAAAGGTTGGATTAATAAGCAAAGGCTGACATAATGTTCTACCAAGTGCGAAAAGGATTTTAGGCACGGGAAGAGAAATCAGAAGGGAGCGGAACTAATCCGTTTCAACGCTGAAGAGGAAAGGGTAGCAAGCTTTATGCGATTACGTAGAACAATTTTGCTGATCATGGTTTTATTAATCCTTGTGACCGGGGAAAGCACTCCGGCACGGGCGGCTGCCGCGACCGAGGTGGAGATTGAAGCCAGCTTACTGGAGTTTGATCCCGTTTCTAAGGTATATAAAGCCACTGGGGGTGTGAAGTTTACCAGTGGCGATTTCAGACTACAAGCTGAAACGCTGGTCTACAACCAGGAAGCTGATTTTCTCACGGCGGAGCAAGGGGTTAAACTGCAGACGGCAGCGGGAGAATGGGAAGGGGAGCGTTTGGAATATTCCTTCCGGGGTGAGCAGGGAACACTGACCACTTTCTCCGGTAAAAACGGGGATATTTTTATTAGCGGCACCAAGGGCGAGCTGAGCGGGGAAGAAATTCTGGTTCAGGGCGGCTCTTTTGCCAAATGTGAGCTGCCGACGCCGTGCCTGAAAATAAAAGCCGGTCAGGTCCGGCTAGTAAATGACAAAGTGCAGGTAAAAAGAGGCTGGCTCTACGTGAAAAATCTACCGGTGCTGCCACTGCCCCCGCTAACCTTCGCCATCGATCAATTTGAAAACTGGCCCCAGTTGGAAGTCGGTGCCAGCAGTACCCGTGGGTATTACGTGCTGGGGAAAATGACCCATGAAGTCAATGACCAGGTCCGTTTGGATTACGGCGGTGGGGTTGGGAGTAAAAAGTGGTGGAATGTGCAGACCGGCATGAATTGGGACCTCACTTCCGATTTGGTTCTAAACTCCACCTTAACCTGGGAGGAGTATCTGCGGGGGAAGGCCAGTCTGACTTATCAGTGGGCGCCCGTGCAGTTCAGGGCAGCAGTCAGTCGTGATTGGGACGAAGTAACTTCCGGTGATCACTCCTTGTCGGTACGGGGACCGCTCACCGAGAAGAGTAATTTAGAATTAAACTATACTTCTAGTTTTAACGAAAAAACCAATGGCATGCATCGCCGTGAAGATTACGGTTTGCAGGTAAACGGAAGTTGGATTCCCGGCTTCACCTTAGGCGGCGGGTTGTACTTCGGCCAAGGCGATTTAAAAACCAATTATTTAAACGGTTGGTACTTGCGGACTACCTGGTCGGGGGGGATTAAACTGGCTCCCACCTGGCGAATGCAGGTTTCCGGTGAAGCCCGCTGGCAAGAAGGGATTGACCCACTCTGGGTGAGCAGCCAAGTAAAGTTGGGAAAAGACCTGCACTGCTTTAATTTGGGTCTAGGGTACGATCTCTTGGATGAGAGTATCAGCTTTAATTTGGGGTTCAATTGGTAAAGGCCCAATTCTCTCACATAAATAAAATCCTCCGGGCGTAAAATACTTTAAGAGCGACAACAGTGGAGGATTAAAGTTGGAAAACCCCTTAAATCATTTAACCGGCTCCCAGTGGCTGTACTGGACGAATTCTCTGTATCCGACGAACTTCCCGCCGGATGTCACCCACCAACTGCGGAAAAGACATGGGGCGATAAAACCTCCGGAATTGATGGCCGAAATCATCGCTTTTTTTACCAAAGAAGGAGAACTAGTGCTTGATCCTTTTGCCGGGGTTGGCAGTACCTTGCTAGGGGCGGCCTTAGAACAGCGGAGAGCGGTCGGGATTGAATTGAACGCCGATTGGATCCGGATTTTCCGTGAGATCAGCGCTACTTTTAGCGTTGGTGAGCAGGGGATCATCCGGGGAAAAGCCGGGCGGGAAATCAAGGGTTTTATGATCCACGGTGATTGTCTGGAGGAGCTTAAAAAAATCCCTTCGGCGCAAGTGGCGGCGATCATCACCGACCCCCCCTACGGTTGCGACCACCGGGTGACCTTTACACAGGAAACAAATTTCAGCATGTACAACCCAGGAGAAACGCAGGATCTGGGCAATGCGCCCGATTTTCCCGCTTATCTGGCCAAGATGGGCGTGTTTGCGCGGGAGGCCTTTCGGGTGTTGCAGCCCC
>DOID01000003.1:5149-5615 GCA_003511465.1 Bacillota bacterium
CTGAGGCCCTACGCTGTTAAACGCTGTTTTGTTTCAAATATCACCCATCAGAACATCCTGATATTTCGTAAAGGATGAATGTTGCTGCGGATCTACCCCAAAAACCCGCTACAAGTATGACTTGAAATCCCGCATAAATATGCTATAATGAAATTAGAAAGCGCAAACACATAAAAAAAGACCTCAAATAGATTCTCAAGAGGTGGTGAAGGTTATGATCTTCCAGCTATCTAGAGACGAGGTTCTGAAAGTTTGCAATGGATGCAGTAATTATCAAGCGTCAGACGATACTTGCCAATCAGGTAGTGAATCTCCACGGACCTTAAATTTAGTGCGGAAGTGTCCAAAATGGGATGAGCATTATGGTGATAAATGCTTGTATCGTGGCTAGTCCGGGTGGGCGGCAGTATTTTCTTTACAACAATATGGGCCTGTAGCTCAGCTGGGAGAGCGCTGCGTTCGCATC
>DOID01000061.1 GCA_003511465.1 Bacillota bacterium
AGGGTGTTCCTGACGATTTCCCCAATCAGATCAACCGGTTCCGGTTGGTGGCCATATTCCATCTCAAGCTGAGCGGCAGTAAGGGCAGTGGTCAGCTTCAACCCGGCTGGCTTGATGGTCAACACCCCATCGATCTGCCCCTGTCCCGCCAGGATTTTATCCGGTAAATAGGGACTGTCACCCAATTCCAGCTGGGATAAAGGCACACCCTGTATAGAGAAGTTTAGCTGGTCTTGAAACTCCGCCGGGGTGACATGGTTCAAGTTCCCGTCCATCCGTAGCAAAGTCTGTTTGGGCGTGTGCGCCAAAAAGGCAAAGGTAGTTGGCGCGCCGTACAGCATCGGTTCACTCGTAATCCCGGTTATGCTCCCCTTTGCATAAAACCCCTCGTGGGCCGAATCAGAGGCCCCTTGGCCGGAAACGACGATCTTCTTAATTAAAAAACGCGGAACGGTTTCCCGGCCCGGAAAAGTAATGTCTTGCCCACCCCGCTTCGGTTTAGCCTTTGACGAGCGATTGCCTGTCTCCGGAAGGTGCTCCCGGAGGTAGTTAATGCTGTCCAAAAGGGTGGTTGAAGCATGAAACACTTCCTTTCCCAACAGGGCTTCGGCAAAATTAGTTTTTTCCAGATCCGGCACTTGCGCCAAGGATAATAACCCTTGGTAATCAGCGGCAGCCGCTGCCGGTAACCGGTTAATGGCGTCCGTCAACCCTTGCCGATCCTTTTGAAACTGCTCATCGGTCTCCGCGATGGCGGTCCGAATTAGCCCAGCTGTCTCCTGAATCTCCTGGACATAAGCCACTTGTTCATTTAGTTCCAGCAGATTACCGGGCTTTCCCAACTGGGAAATGGTGGCGGCCAATTTCTCCAGTTCCACTTGGAGCTGGCCAAGTTCGGTCAGTTTAACGTCCCATTGCTGTTGAACCGTGGCAAACTCCGTTTTGATCTGGTCGGCCGCCTGATCCGTTTTGAATTGATAAGACCCGGTAATCCGGTCCAGATCTAAATTTTCTGTAATGGTTTCCGGTTTTAAAATCGGCATGGTCGCAATGGTCCGGCTCAATTTGGACTCTTTTTCCGTAGTGCTACGGGCAGCTTTCTTTTTCAGCTCGCCACTAGTCTGGCGTTTGTCGTTAAAGATCAGATCGGCTACACTGATCTCCTCAATCACCGTTTTCCCCTCGAATAGGGGACCGGGGGCTAATTCGAAAACCATGTTTTGCGCAGAGAGCAGATTCCGCCACGGATCAGCCGGGTTCGCCACTTGGAAACGATCCATCTTGACCGCGAACTTAAAAGGGTTCAGGCGAAAGCCTTCAATCTCAACTTTAGCGCCCACAATTGCTTGCAACGTATGTTCAAAAGCCCAGGTCAGAAAGGTATTACCCCAAAGTAGGACCACCAGGCTGACTAAGACGAGAAAAACCAGAAGAATCCGTCCGGCTTGATTTCGCATTTGCCTCACCTTCATTTACTGCAGTTTAACTTTTTGGTACATTTGGAAGAACTTGTTCGCTTTCATGATCTGCATGATCTTTAAATTATTTACTTTGCTTGCCATTTTGGCGCGATAGAACGTAACAATTTGCTTAAAGCCGAAATAGACCGGGAAAAAAGTCGTCAATGACACCACCAAGCTCCCCAGAACGACGGTATTATAGAATTTGGTTAGGGGGGCGATGGGGATGTTGTACAGATAAGTCCAGAACGATTGTAACCAGGTGATGTCAACGAGTAGAAAATAGCCCAGCTGATGAAAGAGGGGATCCAATAAGTAGGCAAAATAGCTAAAGAAAAGCGCCCCGAAAAAGGCCGACGAAATACTGACGTTCAGCGCTAAAATAAGGATCATCACGAAGAAATTATGGAGCGAGAAGAAAGGGGTCAAACCGATAATGGACCCCAAAGCGAAACCTAGGGCGATGTTATGCGGATCTTCCTTCGAATGGAGGGTTTTGAATAATTTCGAACAAAATTTCATCAACACCATTTTCGATTCCTCCTTGCTTGGATTTGTATGCCAAAAGGGCGGCCCAGACCACCAAGACCACTACGCAAAACGGAACCAGCCAAAATCAAACTGGCTGCCTGGTAAAAAGATAAAGCTTACTTGCTGCCTACCGATGACCTTTTCCAGGGTGAAAACCTGTTCCTCGTACCGATTGGTCCCCGCAAACTCAATGATCTGACGACGCTCGCCCTCCGGACCGGTAAGCTGCAAATGAATGGTGTTTTCCGCCAGTGCAGATCGGCCATACACCACAAGTTTGCGGGCGCCTTCCGCCCCGAAGTTTAGCTCGCCAAAGTCTAAAGTAACATTATTGCCGATCCCTTCTACGTAGTCCCCCTGGCGGGTATAGGTGTCGCCGTAGACCCGGTCACAGTCACCGGCATTAATCTGGGCAAAAGCTCTGTTTTGTTGCAAAAAGGAAAATCCTTTAATATGCATCTTATTCTCTGTTACAAAACAAAGGGCGGTAACCCCCCGTAAGCGTTTTTTCAATCGGAAAGTGGCCGCTTGATACACATTATATCTACTCTCCTTCTGGTAGGTTGCCTCCGCCAGTAAAGAGCTCCCTGCTTCTCCCGGCATCCCTTCCCAGATCGCCAGGGAATATGCTTCATTATTCAGGGTGAAGATCGGGATCGTGAT
>DOID01000136.1 GCA_003511465.1 Bacillota bacterium
ACGCCGACTACTCTTCATTGCTTGGTGAACAACATGGGCTATTTTCTAGGTAGTCGCTCACGCTGGCTACCGCCCGCACGTGTGAAGTGATGAAGATTTAAGCCAGGTGAGTCGACAAGCCCCGAAGGCCACCACAGTTGGTCGTTGGGAGCGGCGTCACTTAAGCTTAAATGCTGAAAATTAAGCTGCGAGTAATCTCACTTTTCGCAAACCTTGATCCACCAAGGAAAACGCGAAAGCCTGCGAAAGCGTTTTTCTTGGTAGGAATTGAATGCGAAATGTGAGACTGACGACAGACTAGTATTTTCTAGGTAAACGACAGTAAAACGATGAGGATAAAACAGGACTTTCTGCCCTGCGAGTCGAAGATGATCCGGAAGAAAATACTTCCGTTAAGCGCGAGGGGTTGTGAGGAAGGACGGAGGCGGACTTGGAGGTTGATCATGAAGAAGCTGTGGTTATTCCCCATGATCTTTTTAATCCTTATTTTGCTGGCTGGGCACTTTAGGTGGGCGGAAGGACCTATGCAAAGTGCGGGGGAGTATCAAATCCTACATTCGAAAGATAATTGGACCGGTCAACGGTGGGTTGTTTTATTTGGTGGATTGGTGGAATTATCCGAAGTCGGTACGGCCGAACCTTATCCTTTACATAGTAGAACACGGATCCCCTATATCACCCAGGAAGAGCTTAAGGTAGAGATCGAGGCGGTTTTAGAGCGGCCTGCCTACCAAACTAAGTGGCGAGCATTGAACCGGCAAATTACCGAACTGGAAGCGCAGGCGAAAAGCCTAAGTCTTGAGGTTCCTGCTCAGGAGGGTAGAGTAGAAGTAGATACGGTTTCTAAAGCTTTGTTTGAAGCCAAGCGGGAGCGGGATGTCGTGTTCACGGAGGCCAAGACGATCTTCTTTGCTGAGTATACGGCGATGGCTAAAAGACGGGAGTTAATAGCAAAGATCATTTGGGTGCTGCTTCTTCTGCTCACTTTTAGCGTTGCCTTCCATTATTTCCTCGCTGAAGTCAAGCGGTGGAAACGGGCGAATGAAACTTACGAGATTGTGGAGTATGTGACGAAGAATAATCGCTATCCTTTAGAGAAATAAGCGCAAAAAGCTTTCATAAACCTCCTTTTTCTTGGGGACAGTATAGTTGAAAAAAGGAGGTTTTTTCATGGAAAAAGTAAAAGTAGGGGTTATTGGTTGTGGATTAGCCTGGGAAAAATTGCATTATCCGGCCTTCAAAGAATTGGCGGATCGGTACCAAATTGTCGCGCTTTGCGAACGCCACCCAGAAGTGGCGGAGGATTGGGGCCACCGCTTGGGGTTGGATGTAACCCGTGATGTTTTTACTGATTACCGCCAAATGCTGGAACGGGCTGATCTCCAAGTTGTCGATATTGTGGTCCCGATTCCCCAAAACCACCAGGTAGCAGAGGAAGTTGCCCGTATGGGGAAACATATCATTCTCGAAAAACCGCTGGGCGCCACCTATGATCAAGCGGTGGCCACCACGGAACTTCCTTACCGATATGGGATTAAAATGATGATTGCGGAGAATTACCGCTATAGTGAAGAGTTTAACTTGATCCGTAAATTAGTTGAAGAAAAGAAGACCGGCGCACCCGTCTTCTTTATATACCATAGCAGTAGCTGTTTCCCCTGCGGAATGAGGAAGGATAGCTTTTCCGCTATTGAGTGGCGTCAGCATCCAGAGTACCCGGGCGGAGATATCCTAGATGGGGCCATCCATGATGTGGCTGGTCTTCGTCACGTTTTTGGAGGGATTAAACACTTGTCCGCCTTTGGCGTCCCCCAGGAAGCTGATTTCAGTCCCTATGCAGTGATCGCGGTGAATATGGAGTTTTTAAACGGAGTGGTAGGGACCTTTTCTTATTTTCCAGCTGGGCGCGAGGTGCACAAGCCGCCCGTCGGCTTCAGAGTCTTTGGCACCAAGGGCCAGCTTTACCTGGAAAATACCGATTGCGGACTGGTGAATGTATTTCACCAGGATGGCGGTCATGAAATGATTGGGTATAAGCCAAGACGCGGGTATTACAATGAATTGCTCAATTTCTATAATGCGTTGATGGGTACGGAAGAGATTGCGGTTACGCCGGAGGTGGAGATCGGAGATTTCCGTACAATCTACGCGATTCTCCAGTCGATCAAGGATCAAGATATTGTCAACGTCGATCGGACACTTGAATATGCGCTACAGTAAGGGGAGAGCGTAGAGTCTCCCCTTCTTTTTGAAAACAAGTTAGGCGCTCACCCTGGCTACCGCCAGGACAGCTATTTTCTAGTTAGAGGGACAAGGAGGTTACAAGAATGGATCAGATCCAAGGGGCACTACCGACCCGCGAGGAAATCCCGGCGGCATACCGCTGGAAACTAGAGGATCTTTACACTTCTTCTGAAGCGTGGGAGGCGGACCTCAAGATGGTGGAGACCTTAGCCAACGAGTTCGTCTCTTACCAGGGGAAAATCGGTGCTTCGGCAGAAACGTTCCGCGGGGTTTTAGCACTGCGGGACCGCTTAAGCCGCTTGATGGATAAAACCTTTGTGTATGCCAAGATGAAACGGGATCAGGATAATACCGATTCCCAAAGTCAGGCTTTGGTCGAGCGGGCGCAGGGTTTAGCGGTACGGGTCGGGGCGCAGGTTTCCTTTTTCCTACCGGAATTAATGGCTATTCCCCAAAGTACGTGGGAAGAGTTTCTCCGGGAGGAGCCGGAACTTAGAAAGTATCGGCATTTTTTAGCCGATCTGATCCGGCGTAAACAACATATCCTTTCGCCGGAAGAAGAAAGAATTCTGGCTTTGAGCGGTGAAATCGCTGACAGTGGTGCGAACATCTTCTCCATGTTTACCGACGCCGATTTAGAGTTCCCGTCGGTCCATGATGAAGCAGGGCGGGAAGTAGAGTTAACCCACGGTCGTTATCTGGGGTTCCTTGAAAGTCGGGAGCAGGCGGTCCGGAAAGAAGCCTTTCTTACTTTGCATGGCACTTACCACCGGTACCGAAATACCCTGGCCGCGGCCTTAAACGCCGGAGTGAAAAGTAATATCTTCCAGGCGCGGGCGCGTCGCTATCCCTCGGCGCTAACGGCGTCGTTGGATGATGATAACATCAAAACAGAAGTTTATGAGAATCTGATTCGCGGCGTGCACGAAGCGCTCCCTGCTTTTCACCAATATTTTAAGGAGAAACAGGAGATGCTCCACCTTGAGGAGATGCATCCTTATGATCTATATGTCTCCCCGGTCGCCAACTTTGGGGGTAAGATCGACTACGAAGAAGCGAAAAAAGTGGTGAAATCTGGGTTAAAGCCGTTGGGCGAGGAATACGGTACGCTTTTAGACCAGGCTTTTGCGGAAGGCTGGATTGATGTTTATGAAAATAAAGGGAAGACTAGTGGAGCGTACGCCTGGGGTTGTTACGACAGCCATCCTTATGTACTACTGAATTACCAGGGAACCGGGAATGATTTGTTTACCTTAGCCCATGAGTTAGGCCATGCCCTCCATAGTTACCTGTCCAACCGGACCCAGCCCTATATTGATGCCCAATATCCCATCTTCTTAGCGGAGATCGCGTCGACCGTTAATGAGGTGCTCTTGGCGATCTACTTGATCGATGGCGCGCAGAGTAAAGAAGAGAAACTCTACTATCTTCACCATCTACTAGAACATTTCCGGGGGACGGTTTTCCGCCAAACCATGTTTGCGGAATTTGAGAAACTCCTCCATGAGCAGGTGGAAATGGGCGAAGCCTTAACTCCCGAGTGGTTGGAGACGGAGTACCTACAATTAGCCCAAGTCTACCACGGACCGGAAGTGGCGCTTGATCAGGAGTTGAAGGCCGAATGGTCCCGGATTCCCCATTTTTTCTATAATTTTTACGTTTATAAGTACGCGACCGGTTTCTGCGCCGCCGTGGCCTTTGTCCAACGTTTCCGTCAGGAGGGGCCACCCGCAGTGAAGGGTTATTTGGATCTGTTAAGTAGTGGGGGTGCGGACTATCCCCTCGTGCTGTTGGAAAAGGCCGGTGTGGACCTATCCAAACCCGAGCCGATCACGGAAGCGATGGCGATGTTCCGTGAGCTGCTCCTCGGGTTTAAGCTTTAGGATTCCAAAGCCCATTAGGGGCGATGGAAAAAATGAGGTTGTGGGAATAATATGTTTTTGATATAATTACTATGGGTATACCGAACCCGAATCCTTCTCGGACTTTAAGACCGTCAGATGGGAGACGGTCTTTGGTTATTATAAATAAAAGCTTAATAGAAGCTGGAGGTGTTTTTTTTATTGTCAAAACAGAATAAGATCGCTCTGATTCCCTTGGGTGGATTAGGAGAGATCGGCAAGAACATGTGGGTCATCGAGTACAAGCAGGAAATATTGGTGATCGATGCCGGCGTGATGTTTCCTGATGAAGATATGCTCGGGATTGACCTTGTGATCCCCGACATCACTTATTTAGTGGAAAATCGGGAGAAAGTGGTAGGCATCCTGCTCACCCACGGGCATGAAGATCATATCGGAGCGCTTCCTTATGTGCTTCGGCAGCTTAATGCGCCGGTGTACGGTTCCAGGCTGACCCTGGGTCTGGCGGAAGCAAAATTGAAGGAGCACGGACTGGACCGCAAAGCCCAACTGATTCCGGTTAATCCCGGAGATACCCTTAAACTTGGTTCGTTCAAGGTTGATTTTATTAATGTTAACCACAGTATCGCCGGTGTTTTGGCGCTGGCTGTCCATACGCCGGTCGGAACGATTGTGCACACCGCCGATTTTAAAATCGACCATACGCCGGTGGACGGCGAACCATTGGATTTTCGGAAATTCGCTGAATTGGGGGATAACGGTGTTTTGGCGCTCCTTTCCGACAGTACCAATGTGGAGCGGGAAGGCTACACTGTTTCGGAAAGGGTGTTAGCCGAGAAGTTTGAAAGGATTTTTCGCCAGGCGGAAGGCCGCTTGATCATTACCACCTTTGCGTCGAATATCCATCGGGTCCAGCAAGTGGTGAACGCGGCCATCATCCACCACCGGAAAGTGGCCTTTATTGGCCGGAGTATGGTTAATGTGGTCTCGATCGCGAAAGAACTTGGTTATATCCAGATTCCCGACGGCCTCGAAGTCGATCTGGATCAAATAGATCATTTACCCGCGAATGAAGTCGCCTTGGTAACCACTGGGAGTCAGGGCGAACCTTTGGCTGCCTTAAGCCGGATGTCCATGGGCGAACACCGTCGGATTAAGATCCGGCAGGGGGATACCGTGATTATTTCTGCGTCCGCAATTCCCGGGAATGAGAAACTGATCGGGCGTACGATTAACCAACTGTTCAAACAAGGCGCGCGGGTTATCTATGAGACCCTGACCGATATTCATGTCTCGGGCCACGCCCGCCAAGAAGAACTAAAGATGATGCTTAATTTAGTAAAACCCAAATATTTTGTGCCAATTCATGGCGAGTACCGCCATCTGGTGCAACATGCCCGTCTCGCCCAAGAGATGGGGGTACCCACCGAAAACGTTTTTATTCCCGAAATCGGTGATGTCATGGAGTTTACCGCCCATTCCGGTCGGGTGGCCGGGCGCGTGGCGTCGGGGCGCATTTTTGTCGACGGGTTAGGCGTTGGGGATGTGGGCAATGTGGTCCTGCGCGACCGGAAACAGCTTTCCCAGGATGGGATCTTAATTGCCGTGGTCACCATCGATCGGGAAAACGGACAAGTCATTGCCGGGCCGGATGTGATCTCCCGCGGTTTTGTTTATGTGCGCGAATCCGAGGCCTTAATGGAGGAGGTCCGGGTTAAGGTCAAAGATGCGCTGGATAAATGTCAGACCCAAGGGAATAGCGACTGGTCGTTTATGAAAAGTCAGATTCGTGAGACGCTCAGCCGGTTCCTTTATGAACGGACGAAACGGCGTCCGATGATCCTCCCGATTATCACAGAAGTGTAGGATAGAGTAGAAAACATCTCCTGCTCCGGCAGGGGTGTTTTTATTTTCACAAAGACTGGAGGAATCCATGATGGAGAAGGTGGAACCACGGCTTTATGGCCTTTTTGGCGATCCAGTGGCACATTCCCTCTCCCCTGACCTCCAGAACGAAGCCTTTCGGCTATTGGGAGTTAAGGGGGTTTACCTGAAATTCCGGATCAAACCGGAGGAGTTGGGTATGGCCTTAGAAGCCGTGAGAGTGCTTCAGTTTGGTGGGGTGAATATTACGATCCCCCATAAAGAAAAGGTAATTCCTTATTTGGATCAATTGGCCGGGGATGCGCTCCTCACCGGCTCGGTGAATACGGTAGTGTCGGCGGACGGACGATTGATCGGGTACAGTACGGACGGCGAGGGCTTTCTGCTTTCGCTCCGTAACGAAGGGCGGTTGGACCCTGCCGGGAAGACCGTCGTGCTGCTTGGGGTCGGTGGAGCCGCCCGGGCAATTGCTTTTCGCCTCGTCCAGGAGGGCATCGCCACCCTTTACCTGGTGGGTAGAGATGCGGAGAAAACCCAGGGGTTAACGGCAGCGCTTCAGGAGAAAACCGGTTTTACAGCAGAAGGATTTTCTTTTGCGGTGCCCGGTTTACAGCAACTGGCGGGGCAAGCCGATCTGATCATCAATGCCACCCCGCTGGGGATGGCGCCCGACACCAACCGGTATCCCGCTTTTCCCTTAGAAGCCTGCCGGCCTGGATGTCTAGTGGCTGATTTAGTCTACCATCCACTGGAAACCGCCTTTTTAAAGCAAGCCCGGCGACTTGGCCTTCCGACATTGGAAGGCTTGGGGATGCTTGTTTACCAGGGAATTTTAGCCTGTCGCCTCTGGACCGGCTTCACACCGCCCTTTGCACCATTGTCTCAGCTGCTTACCGTACTTTTACGGCCAGAGGCATCCCTTGAGGGTTTGGTTACGGAAAAACCCCCCGGTGCGGCAGGAAAAAGTAGACCGGTCACGAAGTAGGTATTGCGTTTTAGATTGTGTCAGAATCCTGAAAGCAAAGACAAGGCAAAAAGCCCAAACATAAGAGGTGCAAGCATGAAAAATGACCGCCTATGGAGGAACAGAAACAACCAACGATTGATGCCTCTTTTGCTTTTGTTCATGCTCTCCATTTTAATATTTACCCCTGTCTCACAGGGGACGGAGCAAGGTGCGGTCTTGCCCGAGTTGCATCTGGGCAATGCCGAGCTGCGGACCGTCTTCCGTAGTTTGGCGGAATGGGGGGAGTTTAGAATCCTGCTGGCTTCTACAGTCCGGGGGAGAGTAACCCTACCGTTGAAGCCGGGGCTAACGGCCGAGGAGACAGTAGAACTCTTAGCTCAGATGCACGGTTATTCCTGCCACTGGGTGGAAGGAACCGCCTTGATTGGGGTCGACCCGACTGTATTAGCGGCGCGGACACCCCGTCAGTATCAATGGTCATTCGTGGATGAAGAGGCAATCTTGGCAGCGTTGACCCGAGTGGTGCCCCATGACCGCCTAAGGGTGGAAGCAGCAACAAAAACAGTAATGGTTGACGCGGCGGCGCTGGAAGATGAAAATATGCGGGAGTTGTTGGCGGCGGTAGACCGCGAAGCCACCTCCTATTTAATTGAAGCGGAATTAATCGAGTTTGATCTGAATCAACTCAAGGAACAGGGCCTTTCTTGGGCTCTGCCTGGAACCGGAATCCAATCTTCCCTACGGCTGACGGCTTTACCGGTGACTACCGGCGAGCAGTGGAGCCAATACCCAGGGAGCAAACGGTTGGCTGGCGTCCGCCTGCGGACGGAAAGCAACCGACCGGGTGTGGTTTTTCTTGGCGATCAGTATCCGGTGATCATCTCTCAGCCTGGTCGACAAACGGATCTCATTGAATACCAAAGGATCGGAGTCGGGATTGAGGCGACTCCCCTTCCTCAGCAGGCCGGCCAAACCGACCTAGAGGTGGTCTTGACCCTAAGCGGGATTGGGGGAATCAACCAGATTTTGCTCCATCAGACACTCGCTCCGGGTGAAACCAGTGTTCTTTCCGGGTTAACCTTTACTGGCAATGTAGGGGAAGCGCTCATCCTCTCCCCCGGACAGCGGGGACCGTCCAAGGCAAAAACGGTTTGTTTATTTCTCACGCCGAAAGTGGGCGGAGACTTATCCGCTGACATCGGAACGGCTCCACTGGTAGTAACCGAAGGGGTACCCGATGGCTCCGAAGTGATTCATGTTAAGATCTTCAGTGGAGACGAACCGGAAGTGGTGACGGTGAACCCTCCGGCTACTCAGATCCTGACGGAAGTGGTCGGCTTAGAAAAGCCGAAATCATCTGGTGACGAACGGGCGGCACCGGTTGGACTTCCGGGCGGGGCACCGGTAGAACAAGCGGAGTCGATCCAAAGACCAACGGCAGGAGTCAAGGAAGCAGAAGCGTCCCCCCTTGCCTTACGGGTGGCTTACCGCGTCGTCCAGGGTGATACGGTTTTTTCGATTGGACGGAAGTATGGCATTGATCCAACCGTGATTCTTCAGGAAAACGCCATGGCTTCTTCGGATTTACTTCAGGTCGGTCAGACCATCCGAATCCCGATCCCCCCAACTCATCTGTATCAATTGCAACCCAAAGAGACACTGTGGCGGATCGCACAACGCTATGGTACAACCGTAGAATTGCTTGTCGAGATCAATAGTATCACCGATGTGACCAGCCTACGGAGTGATCAAGTCATAATTTTACCGGTTCCCATGGACCAGGTGGTTAATGATAAGTATTGAGCAGGAATTGGGGGGAATGAGTATGCGAAATTATATGGAAGAGGTAGTAGGAGAAGTTTTTGAGGAAGTCCTAAGGAATAATCCTGATTTTTGCCAATGTGCGAAATGTAAACAAGATGTAGTAGCGATTGCCTTAAGTAAAATTAGAGGGCGTTACGCCGTCAGCCCGGAGGGGGAGATCTTAGCCCGGGTTGAACAGTCTGACCGCCAGGTGCGGGCTGATGCTTTACTTGCCGTAATGCAAGGGGTAAAGCAGGTAGCGGCGAAGCCACGGCATGACGGAACAGCCGAATTGACTGAAGAATAAAGCAACGGGGGATTGTCATGCGTTTTCTAACTGCCGGTGAGTCCCATGGACCAGCTTTAGTGGCAGTCATCGAAGGTTTTCCCGCTAAGGTTCCGGTTAC
>DOID01000099.1:0-1527 GCA_003511465.1 Bacillota bacterium
CCGCTGGCAATTTCTTTGACGGCCACCGTTTTTTGTTTCCGGTCGATTTTCAAGACTTCATGACCGGTACGAACATCAATCTGAAACCGGGCCCGCAGGCGTTGGGGCGTTTGGACAAAAAGCTGCTCTCGCTGGCTGATGACATTACCGATATAATATGGTAAGCCGCAGTTGGCATAGGAAATATAGTCGCCCTTTTCGAATAAGATAATTTCAGCGTTTTCATCGACCCGTCGCAAGCGCGCCGCGGCGCTGGCGCCACCGGCCACTCCTCCGACAATCAGTACTTTTTTCTTCAATCTCGTTCACCTCAAATTTTGTTTTATTGCATTACTACGAAAGGTTAAAAACCCGTACTTTGTTAACGGCAAAGCTGCACAGGGGAAGAAGGGGAACTTTTTTATATTTCGGCGAACGGGAAGGAAATCCTTTAAGCAGGCGGAAAAGAAGAAAGGTGAAAAAATTTCATTTGAGGTGAAAAAATGGATTTTTGGCATTTGATTGCATATCATATTTTACGGGAAGATGTTATAATTTATGGTAAGCTGGGGAGAAAAGGGGATCCAGCAACAAACCGAAGGGGGCATTGGTGATGCAAACAGAGGGGAATAACCTTAGTTTATCGCCATTATTCAGTGATGGGATGGTCTTGCAAAGAGAGACGCCCGTTAAGATCTGGGGTAAAGCAGCGCCCAATCAGCAGATCAGGATTAATTTCTGTGACCAAACTTCTGTTACCACTGCTGATCCAGAAGGTAATTGGCTGATCAAGCTGGAACCGCTGGTGCCGGGTGGGCCCTTTAAAATGCGGATCCGTTCTGATCACCAAGAAATCGTGATTAATGATATTTTAATTGGCGATCTCTGGCTGTTGGGTGGTCAATCCAATATGGAGCTACCGATTAACCGCACTTTGGATCTATATGGGCAGGAAGTACAGGAAGCCAATAATCCTTTCATTCGCCAATTTACCGTCCCCATGGTCTATGATTTCCAGGGGCCCTGCACGGAACTCTCCGGTGGTGAATGGAAAGCCGTCACCCCCGAAAATGTCTTGGCTTTTAGCGCCCTTGGCTACTTTTATGCCCAGGAGCTATTTGAGAAATATCAAGTGCCCATTGGGTTGATCCAAACGGCGGTGGGGGGAACCCCGGTTGAAGCCTGGTTAAGTGAAGAAGTGATCCGAAAAATCGGGGGATATGAAGAGCTGTTAACCCGTTGCCAGGATGACCATTTTGTCGAAAAAACGATCGCCACGGAGAACCAGGAGATGGACCGCTGGTACCGGCAGCTCAATCAGGAAGATGAGGGTAGCCGCCCAGACTGTCCCTGGAGTGCACCGGCCTATGATGATTCGGCCTGGTCGACTTTGGACATTCCCCGCTCCTGGGCAGGGAGTGAACTGGAAGGGCTCCATGGGGCGGTATGGTTTCGGAAGAAATTCGAGGTTCCCGCCGCCATGCTCGAAGCCGATGCTCTGCTCCGACTGGGGGCGATTATTGATGCGGATGATACATATCTCAACGG
>DOID01000099.1:1728-5185 GCA_003511465.1 Bacillota bacterium
GGCGGGTTCGTCCAGGATAAACCCTATTCGCTAACGGTCGGAGCGACAGAAATTGACCTGTCCGGTCCTTGGAAATATAAAGTGGGGGCGGTGCTATCGACCCTGCCGCAATTGACCTTTTTTCAATACATGCCCACCGGGGTTTATAATGGGATGATTGCGCCGCTGAAGAACTATACGATCAAGGGGTTCCTCTGGTATCAAGGGGAGTCCAATACCCACCATCCGGGGAATTATCATTTCCTTTTTAAAGAAATGATCGCTTTGTGGCGTCGGAGTTGGCAACTGGGCGACCTCCCTTTTTTGTTCGTCCAATTGCCCAATTTTCTCGCTTCTGGGGAGCAAACAGCCAGTTCCAACTGGGCCAGGCTTCGCGAAGAACAGCGGCGCACGCTTGACGTTACCAATACCGCCATGGCGGTGACGATCGATGTGGGTGAGGATAATGATTTACATCCGCAGAACAAAAAGGAGATTGGCCGCCGGTTGGCCCTTGGTGCCCAACGGTTGGTATATGGGGAAGATGTGGTGGCGCAGGGTCCTTTCCTCCAGAAGGTAGAGACCCGTGGGGAGCGTTTGGCCTTATCCTTTACCAGTATAGGCAGCGGTCTGATGGCGAAAGGCGGATCGCCGGCGGGCTTTGAAGTCTGTGGCGCGGACCGGAAGTTCTACCCAGCCACTGCCGAAGTAGTGGGGGATTCGATCATGGTCGCCAGCCCCTTGGTGGAAGCGCCCGTTGGTGTCCGCTATGCTTGGGCCGATAGTCCCGCTGCGGCCAATCTTTACAACCAAGAAGGCCTCCCCGCTTCACCTTTCGAAGCTTACATCTAAAGCTTTTGGCGATCAAGAAAAACGTAAAAAGCCCTGATGAACCGGAGGAAGGAGATTGACGTAAGTGATCAATCAGAAACTGCTCTTCAATGACGGCTGGGAATTTGCCAAAAGTGGTTTAGATGCTTCCGCGCCAACCGGCCTCAAATTTCAACCGGTGGATCTGCCCCATGATTGGCTGATCGAGGATACGTCCAACCTTTATGAGAACAGCATTGGTTGGTATCGCAAACGATTTCGATGTCCCGCGGCCGACCGGGTGCTCCTCGCCTTTGACGGGGTTTATATGAATTCTACCGTCTATGTTAATCAACAAAAGGTTGGGGAATGGAAATACGGTTATTCTACCTTCGAACACGAAATTACCACGGCATTGCGTACGGGGGAAAACGAGATCCTGGTTAAAGTAGTCCACCAGGCGCCGAACAGCCGCTGGTATTCGGGGGCTGGGATCTATCGCAATGTCTGGCTAAAGCTACGGGGCGAAAATTTTATCGTGACAGATGGGGTTTATTTTTCCCCACGGATTCTTGACTCTGCCGCGAACCGCTGGTTGGTGACGGTCCAGACCGAGTTGCACCTTGCGACCAAGGCTGAACTGACCCAAACCATTTACGCAGAGGACCATGTAGTGGCTAGGACCACCAGCATAATTACCCCGGCGGAAACTAAAGGCCCGGTTGAACAGCAGTTGGTGGTGGAAAATCCGCAGCGCTGGAGTCCAGCCAATCCCCAGCTTTATCAGCTGGTTACCCAGTTGAAAGTAGATCCACCCGATCCGGACGGAGGAAGCACCCCGGTGGTAGTTGAAGGGCTCACGCAGCAGATTGGTTTTCGCGAGATCATTCTCGATCCCGACCACGGCCTGATTCTAAATGGGAAAAGGCTGAAGCTACAGGGGACATGCGAACACCATGACTTGGGCGCGCTGGGTGCGGCTTTTAACAAAGTTGCTCTACGCCGGAGATTCAAGTTGCTGAAAGCGATGGGCGTTAATGCGCTACGTACCGCCCATAATATGCCGGCGGTCGAATTTATGGCTTTAGCGGATGAAATGGGCTTTTTGGTTGTCTCCGAAGCTTTTGACATGTGGGAACGGGCGAAAACCCCTTATGATTATGCCCGCTTCTTTCCAGAATGGGCACCACGGGATGTGCAAAGCTGGGTGCGGCGGGACCGGAATCACCCCAGTTTACTCTTGTGGAGTATTGGTAATGAGATCTATGATACCCATGCGGACGAACGGGGTCAGGAAATAACCAAGTGGCTAATGGAGCTTGTCCGCCAAGGGGATCCGCAAGAAAATGCCGCCATTACCATTGGTTCCAACTATATGGCTTGGGAGAATGCCCAGAAATGCGCCGATCTGGTGAAAATCGCCGGGTATAACTATGGCGAAAAGCTGTACACAAAGCACCATGAGGTCCATCCCGATTGGGTGATTTACGGTAGTGAGACCAGTTCGGTCGTGCAGAGTCGAGGGGTTTATCATTTTCCCTTGGAAAAATCGATCCTGGCCGATGATGATGGCCAATGTTCGGTTTTGGGTAACAGTAGTGTCAGTTATGGGGCAAAATCGCCGGAGGCGGCGATTATTGCGGATTGGGAGACTCCCTTTTCCTTGGGGCAGTTTATCTGGACCGGTTTTGATTATCTCGGGGAACCCACCCCTTACCATACGAAGAATTCCTATTTCGGCCAATTGGATACCGCCACCTTTCAAAAAGACTCCTATTATATCTACCAAGCAGCCTGGACCGATTATAAGACCAGTCCCATGGTGCATCTCTTTCCCTATTGGGACTTTAACCCGGGGCAAATCATTGATGTACGGGTCTGTTCCAATGCGCCCCGCGTTGAATTGCAACTGAACGGGGTCACCCTAGGCTGCCAAGACCTTGGCCGAGCCCATGGCGTTCAACTGGTTGCGACTTGGAAAATACCTTATGCCAAAGGGGAAATCAAAGCCCTCGCCTATGATGAAACGGGACGGGAGATCGCCACTGCGGTTCGCCGGTCCTTCGAAGATGCCAAGCGGATTTGCTTACGGGCGGACAAAGCAGACCTTGAGGCCAATGGGGTAGATCTGCTTTTTGTCGAAATCACCATGGAAGACGAGGCGGGTAATCCGGTGGAAAATGCCACGAATCGGGTGCACGTGGAAGTGACGGGAGCCGGTCGCTTGTTGGGCTTGGATAATGGGGATAGTACCGATTATGACCAGTATAAGGGGTTAAGTCGCCGGTTATTCAATGGGAAGCTGATGGCAATCATCGGTGCGACTTTAGAACCGGGTCCGATCCAAGTCCAAGTGTCCTCCAAAGGGCTACCCACCGCACAGGTGACATATGAAGCTTTACCGGTGGCCCCAGAGGCTGTAGTTGGTGTTTCTGCCCAGCAGCAAAGCAGCGCCCGCCCTTGTCGCTTGGGGATGGCCGACGAAATCCCGGTCCGCAAGATCGAACTGCGCTGTGACCCGGACCGGATCTTGACGGCAGAGCGCCGGGAGCTTACGGTGGAAGCCCGGTTATACCCCGCCGATTCTTCCTACCAGGAAGTGGAGTGGAAAGTCGTCAGTGACGGAGGGATCGACACCTACATCGCGCAAGTGGAAGCGTCGGGTCAT
>DOID01000052.1 GCA_003511465.1 Bacillota bacterium
GTCTGAACATGAAGGGAAGCAAGAGGTCAACGGAATAGCTAACGACATCACAGCGGTTTTGACCAGCTGGCCACTTGATTTATCGGCAGATGGCTTTAACGTAATGAGTCAGGACGTTGATTTTTTCGAGGCGTTTCCGGAGGAAGCAGCCGGATACCACGGGGTATTAACCTTCGTGGCAAAAATTCAAAATTTAGGAGGTTAGCAAAATGAAGTTTGATTTACAATATCACGCCGTAACCCTCCCCGAGAATCCTTCCCAGTCCAGCGCGACAGTGGGCAAGGATTATCTTTTATATGTGAATACAGGTTCGGCTGAGTTGCCGACATGGACATTAATTGGTGGACAGAGGGGGAGTAACTTAGGCCGGACGGCTGATAGCATTGACACCAGCCACAAAACATCTGGTGGCTGGAAATCTAGTAAAGCAGGCCTCCGAGGATGGAGCATTGACTTAGATGGATTGGTACTACTACAAGATGACGGCTGCGAAGCGCTAGAGGTGGCGTTTGAGGAAAGCAAAGAAGTTAACGTTAAGTTTGAGTATCCAGACAAACGATACCGGACCGGCTGGGCGGCGATTACTGATCTTAGTATCGATACTCCGCACGATGGGGAGGCGTCCCTGTCTGGTACGCTAGAGGGGAACGGGCCTTTGTCGGCACTGACTGAAGATACGGAGGGATAATCAATGAAAAAGACTATACCGTTTGAAATCTTTGGCGCTAATCAGTCTATCTATTTCGATATTTTGCGCCTAGCCGAGCTGGAAAAGGCTCTTGGCTGTAGTATCAACGACATTATCCAGCGGCAAGATGCGGGGGTCCATTTCTGCTTGGCGGCCTTGCCGATCGGCATGAAACAACATTATCATAAACCCACCGCCGCTTTTTTCGCGGAAAAGATCGAAGAGCACTTGGCGACAGAAGGCGCTTCCCTTGATGATATTGCAGTGCCGATTGTGAAAGCTATTTTAGCAAGCGGAATTTTCGGAAAAGAGGTAGCCGATCGCGCTATAAGCGTAGATGGAGAACTGGATGAAGAAGATGAGGAAACAGATCCAACACCAAAAAACGTGAAGAAGGAGACGGCGGCCAAGAAGTAAAAGCCGTCTCCTCTATTTTTGAGTGGCTAGAGTGGGCAGAACCAATCGCCTATGGCCCATTGGCTTTAAAACCTCGGGAGCTTGAACAGCTGCAACCAGGGGAATTTTTACAACTCTGGGACGGCTATATATGGCGGCAGGAACAGAATGAAGATATGCTAGCCTATTTCGTTAGCTGTCTAATGAATGTGTCTGGTAAAGTTTTGAAACGGAGAATGACTCCCAAAGAACTTTTAAAACCTTTAAGAGAACCCAAAAACCCGCGAGACCGCAAAGCAGAGGAAGAATATTTGAAAGAAAGATTCGGCCTAAAGGGGGGCGTTGATAGTGGCGACAGTAGCTAGTCTAGTTGTCCAAATTGGTGCTAAGTCTGACCAATTTAATAAAGAACTAAACGCCGTCCAACGCCAACTGAAACGGACATTTGGCAAGGATGGAATGGCCTTCAGTAAAGGAGCTGTCAAGCTGCTGGGTGGTTTTGCGGCTGCTGTCGGTGCCGCTGGGGTGGCCAGTGTCGGACTGGCTGGCAAGATAAAGCTAACCGAGCGCGCTTTTGAAACAATGTTAGGAAGCGCCGGGGCCGCAAAACAGATGATTGAAGATTTGCAAACCCTGGACGATCAGTCGGCCTTGGATTTCGAGAGCCTTTCCGATGGGGCGCAAAGGCTACTAGCTTTTAAATTTGCAGCCCAAGATGTTGTCCCCATTCTTAATACAGTAGGAGACGCTAGCTCCGCACTCGGCATGGGAGCCGAGGGTATTGATCGAATAACCTTAGCTTTTGGCCAGATGCAATCTAAAGGCCGGGTGCAAGGCCAGGAGATGCTACAACTAGCTGAGGCCGGGATTAATGCTTATGATTATCTTGCAGACTATTTGGGGATGTCTGTGCCCCAATTAATGGATGAAATATCAAAAGGCGCGGTGGACTCTACTACGGCCATAAACGCTATTCTGTCTGGCATGCAACGTGATTATAAAGGTGCCATGGAAAAGATGGCTGACGAAACGCCGGTGGTGTGGGATACCATCGTGTCAAACACAAAACAGATTTTTGCAGAGATAGGAAAAGATATTGATGAGTCTTTAGGTATCAATAAACTACTAAAAGGCGTTAGGGATTATCTGGTCAGCTTTAAACAGGCCGTAAAACAGGTAGGGTTAGGGCAGGCCTTGCAATCAATGATACCTCCAGGAGTGAGGATAGCTATTCTGGGGATTGCCGCAGCGATCACTGTTTCTGCAATTCCAGCGTTGATTAATTTCGGGGTACAAAGCCTGAAGACATTTACTCAGTTTACTGTGGGGTTGGCTAAGTCCTTAATACCCATGATGCCTTATATCGCTGCTGTGACGGCCATAGGGGCACTGGCCGTATTTGTCTGGAAGAACTGGGAGCCTCTTGGCGATCTTTTCAGCGGACTATGGGATATTATCGGTAGTGCTCTTAAATGGGCTTGGAATGGTTACAAGGTTTATATTTTAACCATAGTAAGATCAATCATTGGCAGTGTAGACAAATTATTTAGTTTCTTCGGTGCCAAAAGTCCAGTTGAAAGTTGGCTTATTGGCTTAGACGCGGCACTTGACGAAGCTAAAGGGAATATGGCAGATGCTTCAGAAAAAATGAAGCAAGGGGCAGAAAAGGTTAGTAATGCCTGGGGAGATGTAAAAGAAACTACAGCAGAGGCTTTTTCATCTGGGATGGATGCTGTAAAAGGCTTTTTCGGCAAAGGGCCGGAACTTAATCTTGACATACCCGAACTTGAAACGGATTTTGGTGGTTTAACCGATGTCGGGGATGCAGTGGATACCGAACTAGATGATATTTTAAATAAGGTTAAACAGACCAGCTCTTCTATTGAAAATGAGTGGGTCCAGACAACAAAAACCGAGCTGGAACAGCTTGATATTTGGCACGCCGAACAGATGGCCGCGCTCGATGAGACCAAAGATCATAACGAGAATTACCAACGTGATTTAGAACGCCTCACAGCGGTCTATTCTGCCCGGCGGCAAAAAATTATATTGGATGAGCAGAAACAGATTGCCCAGATTTGGGACGAGGCTGCCGATCGGGCGCGGGAGTATCAGCAAGCCGTTAGCAGTCTCGGCCTTCAAGGTGCGGATAAACAGCTATTTGATATTGGAACTGACGCGAGCGAACAAATAGAAAACGTCCGCCGCCACTACCGGGATTGGGCCGATGAATATAGTACTTCGACCGAAGAACAGCGAGAACAATTCAGGCAGGCCTGGGAGGCTAACGGCATCCAGTTTGAGATTACTGAAGAGGGCATGGTTGATTTCTCCAAGCAGATCGCGGATGAGCAAGTCCAGATTGAAGAGCAAAAGAATCAAAAAATCGCCGACCTCCACTACGACCGGATAAAATACGAAGAACAGCTCGATGAGGCATACAACGATGGCCACATTCAGCGGTATGCCGAAATCTTAAACACCGAACAGGCTCTATTAGCTGCAGATCTTGCTGGCCGACAGTCTATGATTGATACTTACTATACCCTTTGGCAGGACAGTCACCGGACCGCGATGGATTACATGGCAGAGGCTACGGATAACCTCTATAGCGGACTCCAGAGCTTTTTTGTAGACCTGATCAACAATGCAAAAACGTTCGAGGACGCATGGGATAGTCTAAAACGCAAATTCCTGATTATGCTGGGCGAAATGGTGGCACAATGGATGTCCTCTCGAATCATGATGTGGGCGACCGAGAAGTTGTTTGGCAAAAAGCAGCAAGCCCAAGCGGCTACCCAGGGCGCATCTACTGCTTCGGCATGGGCACCAGCCGCAGCAATGGTGTCGTTGGCTACGATGGGCGGAAATGCGACCGCGGCCATGACCGGGATAACATTGACTACCGGCTTGGCAGTGGGTCTGGCAAAGCTCCCTTCCCTGGCTGGGGGAGGCATCACCACCGGACCCACAGTTGCAGAAATTGGGGAAGGGCGGTACAGAGAAGCCGTTATGCCCCTCAACAAAAAGGCTTTTGAGAAGGTCGGGTTAGTGGGGGATAAACAAGAACGGGAACCGGTTTACATTCAGCCGGTGATCCAGGCCTGGGACGGGAAGAGCGTGGATCAGTGGCTGGAAAATGGCGGAGGCGACAAACTGGAGCGCTATTTCAAAAAGCGAGCCAGGGGTTTTGTACTTGCCGGGGAGGGGATGTAGATGAACCTGCCTATTTTTCCGGACCTAAAAACTATGGCCTGGAACAACACTAAAACCATGCGCTGGGACACGAAGATCCAAAAGTCCGGAAGCGGGAGACGGAAAACCCTCTCCCGCTGGTCTTATCCAGAGTGGTCCCTGGAGTGCTCTTACACTTGTTTGGACCAGAAGGAGATTGAAGAAGCGGCGGGCTTTTTTGCAATGGTCCGGGGTCAACATCAACCGTTTCTTTGGAAAGACATGGAGGATTACCGGGAGGAAAATGTTAGAATCGGCGTTGGTGATGGTCAGAGTGTCGGTTTTCATCTGGTCCGGAATTACGCCAATCTCTTCGTCGAGCCGGTGGGGGATATTCTATTAGAAACCCTTGAAATATATGTTGATGACGAATCCGCGGAAGTATCAGTCGAAGATGGGGGCTGGGTTGAACTTGCCACACCACCGGCCTCTGGCGCGATTGTTACCGCTACTTTTGAATACTACTGGCGAGTAGCATTTGCTGACGATGAACTGGACTGGGCTAATTTTTGGTACAGTTTTTATAAATTAAACAAAGTAGGGCTGGTGACGGTTCGATGAAGAAAGTACCGCCTGAATTGTTGGAATATCTCCATTCCCGAACGGAATATTTCATGTGTGACTTATACGAGATCACCCTCAAAAGTGGTCTCGTTTTCCGTTATGCCAGTTACGACCAAGATGTTAAACTGTCAGACGGTCGGCAATTTAGCCATAAGGGACCGCTTTTTAAACGCGACCGGATTAAACTGTCTGCCGGGATTACCGTGGATCAATTGACAGTTACAGTCTACGTTGACATGGAAGACAAGATCGGCAATACCCCGATGATGCATATTGCCCATGTGGGCGGCTTTGACGAGGCAACGCTGTCTCTATATCGTTGTTTTATGAGCGCTCCGGGCGTTGTTGTTGGCGCTGTAGATATGTTTACTGGGTACGTCGACTTGGATGGCGGCGGCGGCCTAAGCATGAAATGGGTGGTTAAATCTGGCGTCCAAAAACTCAATGTAGACTATCCGCTCCGGAAGTACTATCCTACTTGCCCCTACAGTCTTTACGATGCTGGGTGTGGGCTTAGTTTAGCTAGTTACACTGCCACCGGCACAGTTACCGGGGTTAGTTCGTATCAAGATTTTAATACTGATCTGAATCGGTCTGACGGTTATTACGAACAAGGCGGGATTGAGTGGCTTTCCGGCGCTCTGGCCGGGGTCTCTGCCCCCATTAAAGCTTCATATCAAACCAATGGCCAGATAGTTATGCTTATTCCGCTTGATGCGGCTCCCGCGGTTGGCGATACGTTTAGGATTTACCCGGGCTGTGATAAAACCCCGGCCACGTGCAAAAACAAGTTTAATAATTTCAGTCGCAACCGTGCGACTCCATATATCCCCCTCAAGGAGACAGTCTTATGAGCTTGACGAAAAATCAACAGCAAAAACTAAAGGTAGAACTTGAATCGTGGATCGGCACCCCATATCATAGTGGGGCGAGGCTCAAGGGGGTTGGTGTGGATTGTGGGATGTTACTTATCGGCGTGTATGAAGGAGTTGGCTATCTAAAGCCTGGGGAGTGTGATCCAGGATATTACCCCCACGAGATCCACCTCCACCGGGCGGAGGAAAAATACCTAGAGTGGATTAAGCAGTATTGTGATCCAGTGGAAGGGTCTCCCGAGATGGGAGATGTGGCCATGTTCCGCTTCGGCCAAAGCTCAAGTCATGCGGCAATCGTCCTGGAGTGGCCACATGTGATGCACTCTTACGTCCGGCTGGGCGTAGTAATCACGGATGCGGAGAAGGAGTCAATCCTGTTAGATCAAAATGGCAACAGCCGACTGACCGGATTTTATAGACCGAGGAAACGGAGGTGGCAGCGTGGGCGGAAAAACTATCGAGCACAAAGCAGATAAGATTTTCGGCATTCAGCTTAATTCTGCCACTTACGGCGTAGTCGTTCCGATTGTCCTCGGCACCTCCCGAATCGCTGGTAACATTATTGACTATTACGATTTTAAGGCTATACCGCACACAGAGAGCGAACGGACCGGCAAGGGCGGGCACACTACAATCAAGAACACCTCTTACACTTATGAGGCGGCAGTTTTATTCGGTTTGGCCGAAGGACCCTCTGGGGGGATTGGGAAGGTTTGGGCAAACGGAGAGAAGGTCAGCGGGCTGGCCACATTAAATTTAACGCTTTTTAATGGCGCGCACGGTCAGGCTCCTTGGTCCTATACCCAATCAAGGCATCCGGGGAAAGCTTTGCCCTATAGCGGTCTGGCCTATGCGGCAGGCGTCATAGATTTGGGCGAAAGCGGTACACCGCCAGTTTTGAATTTTGAATATAAGGGATTGCTCCGTGAATCTGGGGATGGCGTTGATGTGAACCCAGCAGATGCTATACAATTTATTATTTTCGATGAACTTAACGGCGTCGACTTGGGTGTTGGCAATGTCGACGATGAAAGCCTAGAGCGCTATCAAAAGTTCTGCAAAACCGCCAATCTCCTTATCTCTGTTCCGCTTACCGAAGCTAAAAAGGCATATGAAATTATAAACGAGATATGTGAGGCCACGAATACTATTGTTTTCTGGTCTCAAGATAAACTGAAGTTCGTTCCGAAGTGCGACGAAAGACTGGAAAAGGATGGTGTCGTCTTTGAACCAGATCTCACCCCGCTTTATGACCTTGGCGCTGATGATTTTCTGGAAGCAAACGACGGCCAACTGGTGAGCTTCGAAAGGGAAGATAACGCTGAGGCCTATAACCATGTGCCGGTAGAATTTTTGAACCGGGCAAACTCTTACGAAAAGGAAACTGCTGAAGCTAAGATTCAGGTAGACATTAACCGTCGTGGGGTCCGGTCCAAGTCGGCTGTAGATATTCCATATCTCCATACTAAAGAGCGTGCGGAATACGTAGCCAACCAGCTGGTGATGGAGAGCTTGTATGGCCGGAATAAATATAGTTTTAGGTTGGGCTGGTCTCATTGTCTTTTGGAACCTGGCGATTTTGTGACGGTATACGACCCGGTAATCAGCCCGGAGAAAATCCCCGTTACGATTGAAAGCATAGAAGAGGATGAAGATGGGGCACTGGAGGTAGTGGCAAAAGGTCGACCGCCAGGCATCTATTCTCCAGCCCGATACGCGACCCATGAAGCCGAGCGGCCGGAAATTGATTTTAACGCGCCACCGGGTGACGCCGTGGCCACAATTTTTAACCCGTCACCAGAAGTATCGGGCGAACTAGATACCTGGATCGCGGTTAGTGGTGGTGAGATTTGGGGAGGGTGCTCGGTTTGGGTTAGCGATACCGGGGAGAGCTACCAGCGGATGGGGTCCATCGACGGACCCAGTAGGCATGGAGTATTAACTGCAGCCCTACCAGCTGGAGACAGGGTTGATACCGCAAACGCTCTCAAGGTAGAGCTTTATAACGATTTGCAGCTACTCAGCGGCACCCAGGAGGACGCAGAAAACTTAAATACTCTTTGTTGGGTTGATGGGGAGCTTATGGCTTACGCTACGGCCACATTAACCGGTGATCGGCAGTATAGTTTAACGTATCTGGTTCGCGGTGTTTATAACACGCCGATTAAATACCATCCGGCTGGCAGCAAATTTGTAAGGCTTGATCCTCATATTTATAAACTACCTTTTGAGCTTGAACAGCTTGGTAAAAGGTATTTTATCAAGCTTACCAGCCGGAACATCCACGGGGTGGCGGAACAAGGTCTTGATGACGTAGAACCAATGGAGTACACGATTGAGACGATATTACCGCCGGTGGTTGCTAACTTACGGGTGCATGAAAACACATATCAACTCAGAGATGGAACGGTGTTATCTGACATTAAGATCATGTTCGATCGACCCGCATATAAACTCTTAGATCGTTATGAAATCTGCTATGACATCAACAGCGAGGGCTGGGAGTTTGCAGGGATAACCGTCGAGGACAACATCACCCTAAAAGCGCTTGCCCAAGCTAAAACGGTACAATTCAGAGTGCTTACTGAAAGTACTTTGGGGCTAAAATCTCCGGAAGTGGTCTCTGAAGTGTATACAGTTATCGGAAAAGACACACCGCCGAACAACGTCCAGGGCTTTACCGTTATCCAGCAGGAAAACATCCTGAAAGTCACTGTTGTCCCTCCAGCGGACCCCGACATAAATAAGTATGAGCTCCGGATGGGTGGACTGTCTTGGGAGACCTCATCATATCTGAAACAGTATAAGGACCAGCAGACTACCCTAGACGTCACCCAGGCGGGAACAATAACCTTTTGGGTGAAGACGATCGATAACAGCGGAAACTACGCAGCAGAAGCAGCGTCTTTTATTGCAGAGGTGCATCCTGTTAGCAATAAGTATACTATCCACGAAGAGCACCAATCGGGGCTGGATTGGGAACCAGTATGTATGTTCCGTGACCGCGACTCCTGGCAAATAGACAGCAAGGAAAAAGTTGGGGATTTCGAATTTTTTGCGGACCTCTTTGACGCCAAACTCCATCTGTGTGATGATGCCGAGGTTATACTCGGTGTGGTCAATCTGGGGGAGGCGGTCAACGGCAACTATACCGAGACTTTCCTCTCGGTGTTTCCGGACTTTTTGTCCAGCGATAAAAACTACGTAGAGGTAGATTACCGGACTAGTTATGACGGGGAGGTTTGGTCTGACTGGCTCCCGCTGGTAAATCATCAGTTTGCGGGACGGTACGTCCAGCCAAAGTTAAAACCTCGTTCGGTGGATGGGGAGGAGAACGTCAGTATCCGCAGTGTGTCGGTCCGGATTGACGTCACAGCCATAACCGAGACCATTGACTTTGTTCTGGTGCCGGAGGATGAACCGGCCAGGATAATCCTGAATCATAGATTTTTCGCAACGCCGATGCCCCATCTCTTTTCATACTCTGCTATTGGGAGGCAGTGTACGCACGAGATTGTAAATAACATAATAACCAAAGACGAGGAAGGTCGCTGGTATTTTGATGTGCGATTATGGGACGGCGCGACACAAATCGCTGGCCGCATCGGCGGCAGCGCTAACGGGTATTAAAGGAGAGTGATCAGATGGCAGAACAATTTACAACCGGGATGGGTGGGGCTGCGGCGATGGCCGAACTAAACAACCGATTTGAGTGTTGGGCCGGAACAACCGAGCCGTATCCAACGTACCCTTGTCTGATTTGGTTTGATACGGCGACCAATCTAATTAAACAAAGAACCGTTACTAATGATGCTTGGATAATTCGAGGACCGATCTCAGGTTCCTGGGGCATGCCGGTAGGCACGATGATAACTCTAACCGGGCTGCCTTCCAGCACGCCGGGCTTTGTCATAGCAACCGGAACTACGCTCATCCGTGCCGACTATCCTTTGCTTTGGAATTTTGCTGCAAATCAAAGCAACAACATCGTCACCGACGAAGTATGGAGTGCGGAAAAACGTTACGGCTCATACAGCTATGGGGATGGGTTGACGACATTTAGAATCCCGATGGACTTTGACTTTGACCGAGGGTGGAATCCGGCGAGCGGCGTGCCGATGGGCCAGTGGGTAGAGGATACGCTACAGTCATTCCAAGTTAGGATGCCAGGAGGTAACGGGCTCTATGGTACCACAGGGAGCGGATTCTTCGCCCCTTATCGTGGGGCGGGGAATGACGAATATAAATATCTCGAAATATACGGGGGTGACCATGGAGCTCTCCGTACCGGCCCCGAAACCGCGCCCAAACATATCCTCTATCCAAAACTAATCTACACAGGGGAGGTATGGTAACAATGAGATCAATCACAGTATATGCATATGACCCAACCGCGAAGGAATATCGGGGCACAGCCGAAGCCACCGAAGATCCAAAACATCCAGGACGGTATCTTGTCCCGGCGTTTGCAACCGAAATTGAGCCACCCGAACCCGGCGAGAATCAAAAGGTTGTTTGGGGCGGACACGCATGGCAGCTTGAGGATATTCCGCAGCCTGAACCCGAGCCAGAACCGACCGAAGAAGAGTTAAGGCAGCAGGAAGTCTGGCAGTTGGAAGGATGCTTGGCCGAACGATACAGCGCCCACTCGAAACTCCTCGCCACGGGTGCGCCACAAACCGAAATAGACGAGTGCCGGGCGGAAATCCAAATGATATTGGACGCTTTGGAGGTGCTTTATAATGCTTAGCTTGCCAAAGAGATGCCCCACGTGCGGGCGTAAAATGGCCAAGGAAGAAACACAATATACCTGCCAATTTTGCGGGAAAAAGACTCCGAAATAATCTGGTGGGATTAATGTGGCGGCGTAAGGCCGTTTTTTATTTGCGGGAAAGGGATGATATTAATGGACGACAAAGAAGCCTTATTACACTTCTTCGATCGGTTGGGAGAATACCCCGTAATAAAAGCTATTACCGGGGTTTTCTTATGGATGGCTAAAGCATTATTTGGCCCAACATTCCGGGCGGCTTATGGCGCTGTAGGAGTTTTGTATATCCTGGACTTCATCACGGGATATAGTTACGCCTGGATGCACCCGCAAATAAAACCGGACAGCCGCCGTATGTTTCATGGGCTCGTCAAGTTGCTTATATACCTGCTCTTGCTTATTGTCGGGCACCAATCCAGTTCCGTTATGTTCGGCAGCTTCATTCAGTCAGTTATTGAGGCTTTCGTAGTGCTGACAGAAGTAAAATCGATTCTAGAAAACATCAAGAAAATAGCTGACTTTAAGGGGGTGCATATACCGTTTCTGGATGCCCTGACTGTAATGGTCCAAGGGAAACTTACTGAAACAACACAACGAAAGGGGTGAAAAATAAAGGCGATGCTTAAAATTATTGTTGACCCTGGACACGGTGGGAAAGACGCCGGCGGCGGCTCTAACTCATTATTTAAAGAAAAAGAGTGGAACTTACAGGCTTCCTTATATATGAAGAAACTGTTTGAAAGCTATGACCTTTCAGCCGATTTGACCAGGGATATCGATATGTATGTCGGTCCTCAGAAAAGAGCAAGAATTGTTCGAGAATCTGGAGCGCTTGTATGCATTTCTAACCACGTTAACGCCCTCAATGGACATCAAAGTGGCTTTGAAATTTATCATTCTATCTTCGCTCAGCGGGACTTCGCAGAGTGTATTAAGTGCGAATTGAATCAGACCGATATGCCCCCAAACGGGACACCAATCCGCGCGAGACGGGGTTCTGGGAAACCTGCACGGGATTATTATTTCATGCATCGCGATACTGGTGCCGTCCAAACACTCATCGTAGAATATGGTTATGGTGATCATCCGGCGGATCGAGAGAGATTAGCCCACGATTGGCAGCCATATGTGGAAGCAGTTGTAAGAGGTACAATTAAGTATTTGAAAAAGGCCGGTTAAAGTAAAATCGGGTGAACAAGGGAACTTCAACAAACTAAGGGGTGATTAAATTGAGGAAGTAAAAACAAAAAATAAAAGAATCAAAAACCCAAAGAACCGAAAAGGGGGATCAAATGTGGTAAGTTATAAAACGGCCGTCCGGGCAATTATATGGACGGTCATTATTATCTTTGCAGTGCTGCTCATCCTGCGTGCAAAGGAATATCTTGTGGTTGTCCTCGGGGGGCTGGGAGGCGCTGGAGCTCTTTTAGTTGGTACTAGGGCACGCGAAGAGAAAGAATTAAAAGAGCGAACAGACAATCTCAAGGATCGGGTTAATAAGCGCCGATCTGGGCCTCTACTTATATTATGTGTTTTGGGATTACTATTCTGCCGACCAGCGGCCGCCCTTTATATCCCGGATGACTACGAAACACTCAAAGAGTATTATATTGAAGCAGATCAGGATTTGACTGAAGCCCTAGAAATAATTGATGAGTACGAGGCGCTCTACCAAAAAACTATAGAAGAATATAAGCGGGCAAAATGGTGCCTGGTGGCCGGGGCATATGTAGATGAAAGCGCGCATTTAAAACTGGGCGTAGGCAAAAAATGGGGCAATTATCTAGTGTCGTTAGGAGGTTTGTATCAGGACTCGTTTGGCGTATACTGCGAGGTCGTAGTATGGCTACAGAGTCTGTTTTAACCGCATTTAAATAAGAGGGTAAATACTAAACAAGAGGGCGGGGTTAGTCCCCGTCCTTTTTTTGATCTCAAATTCCCGGGCGATAGCTGGAACTTACTTGTTCCGGGTCCGACCGTGCTAAAATAGCAGTAATACAAAACGTATTACAAAACATAGTACAAAAGGAGATGATAACAATGGTTAGTTTCGTTGGCTTTGACCCGGGCAATAATGGTTTGAAGGTAGCCTATTTCAAGGCACCAAACCGGATCGGGTACATGTTCGTTCCCAACATTTCAGCGCCGGCCATTCCGCTCGATATCCCGCCAGCGGGGGATGATGAGGATGTTCTCGCCGTAGAGGTGATGTCCGCTGACAAAGAATTTCAGGCCCTTACATTTTTGGGTAATCTCGCCCTGCAACAAGCACAAGACAAGGCGGATCAAGATCGGCGGCGAGACAGGTCCGGATCCGTCACAGTCAATCAACTCGTCCCGGCTGTTCTCGGGTTGCTTTATGAAGAGGGAAGGCCTTTTGTGATGACGGTAGGGGCCACTCTCCAGGATATCCAGGAGCAGAAAGATAAGCTTATCAGGAAAATTGAAAAGAAACATAAAATCAAATTCCTATATGGTAGTCTGGCCGGCAGGACCGTCGAGCCGGTGGTCATCCAGTGTAACACTTACCCCCAAGCGGCCGCGGGGCTCTACAGTCTTCTCCGGAATGATGATGGCAGCATTAGGCGCTATGACTGGGTGGACAAAACGGTTTTAGCTATCGACATCGGCCATGGTCAGATTAACTTTGCGATCATGGATAAGATGGTTTTCTTAAAGGGAGCTTGCTTTTCCCGGGACTTTGGTAATTATCGGGTAGTAAATGTAGTTAAAGACTTCCTTAATAGCGCACCCTATTATGTCACGGCCTCAATCCCTCAGCTTCAAAGGGCAACTGAAGCAGGGTATTACACCATCGGTCAGGAGAAGATTGGCCTGAGGGATGTTATAATCACGGCAACACAGGAGACTGTAGAGCTAGCCTATCGGGAAGTTAAAGACGAGTTGCCCGCCTCCCTTTACAACCAGATCACCGATATTGTTGTCCTTGGCGGAGTAGCCGATCGGGTGGCGCCAATGATTCAGTCCAGGTTTTCTTTGCCCGTTGAAAAGGCAAAGACTTCACTCTTTGAAAACGCCCGAGGGAATGCGCTTCATGCGCGGCAAAAGTGGGAGGCAGAAGCGAAGAAGGTGATCTAATTGGAGGTTAGATCACCGATTAGTATAAGAGTTGGGGACCGGTCGGAGATTGATCGGAAGTTTGCCAAATGGATAGAGGAATTGCCTGGTGATGCTATCTTGTCAGAGGAAATTAAGCGGTGCTGTATAATGACTATGGAGCTTCGCAAAGAAGAATCGGAGATTGCGAATCTCAAGGAGCAAGTGGCACGCCAGGCAAGCATGATCCGAAGGATAGAGGCGCAAATCAAATCGGGCGTGATCGTGGAAGAACAGATAGTCGAGGATAGGCCAGATGAAGAACAAATCAAGAGAGTTCAGGAGCTGGCCGCAAGTATGACTGACTGGTAATAATCATATAACCCTTACCCTATAAGGGTTTAACGAGATTATGGGCGATTTATGGGCAAAACAAAAATCCGGCATTGCCGGATTCCTTTTTTTAACTGGAGCTGGCGATCCGAATTGAA
>DOID01000108.1 GCA_003511465.1 Bacillota bacterium
GCGTGGCTCCATTGGGTAGGCCTCGTCACTTGGACGGTGGTTGTCCTTTTGGTAGAAGTAATCACTTTAAAATCTAGGCCGCTGGCGATGATGGTCGACGGTGAACCGGTGATCCTGATTATGAATGGACACATTATGGAAAAGGCGATGAAACAGGCCCGCTTCCTCCTTAGTGATCTTTTGGGAGAACTCCGAAAAAAGAATATCTTTGATCTTGCGGAAGTGGAATTTGCCGTTTTAGAAACCAGCGGGCAGCTTTCAGTCCTGAAAAAATCCCAGTATCAACCGGTTACCCCCCATGACCTCAACCTCCCGACCACCTATAAGGGGATGAGTACGGAATTAATTTATGATGGTAAAATTGTCGAGCAAAACCTTACTGATCTTAAGCTGGACCACCAGTGGCTGACAGCTGAACTTGAAAAACAGGGCATCAAGGACCCGGCAGAAGTATTTGTCGCTTTACTAAACACCCAGGGCGAATTATTTGTCGACCGCTACCGGGATCAGGTTCCGCAGCCGGTTGATGTTAGCGATTATCCGGGACCAAATTAGGGAGGCTTTAGATGCGTAGATTTCTGTTTTACCTGGTACCAACGGCAATCTTAGTGCTAGCGGTCGCCGTCATGCTCAGCGCCGATTGGCTGAAAAAACCGCGTTCCCAGGCTGAAGATGTCGGCTATTACCTCGTTCAGCTTGACGGTGACCTGAAAGAACAAAGTTGGACGGAAGCCGTCGCTAACCTGGAAAAGTTAAAAACAGCCTGGTTCACCATGCTTCCGCGCTTACAATTCAGTATTGAACGGGATGAAGCCGTTGAGATCAACCTGAATCTGGCTCGCCTCCGGGGTTTAATCAATGGTCGGAGTCAAGCCGCCGCCCTGGCCGAACTAAACGAAATCCGCACCCGCTGGCATAACCTGACACAATAAAGTCGCACCGGAACCGGCGCGACCCTATTCTTTCTTTTCTAACTTTTAAACGCATGCTATTACGCATTATCCTGAACCGCCGTGACGTCGTAGCCTAGATCTTCAACGGCGTTTTTCAGTTGATCGGCGGACACCGTTTCGTCGGCTTCGACCGTCGCTTTCTTTCGAGTGAGATCAACCATTACCGACCGCACGCCAGCAACTTGCTTGAGGGCGGATTCCACATGCTCGACACAATGCTGGCAACTCATCCCCTCGATTAAAAGCTCTTTTGTCATCTTAACCCTTCCTTTCGCCCCTATTCTCTCCGTCTCCGCGCTCTTTAAACGCGAGACCCTTTATTCTGTAACCCTTGGGCCTTTCTCTTCGCAAGACTGCTTTTTTGCCTTTCTTTTTTAGCAAAAAGGGACGCTCCCGCGCGGCGCTCCATTGATGCAAACGGTCGATGATCCGGTCTTTGGTAAAATAACCGATCAGGAAGAGCAGGATCGCCCCGCCCATTAAAATGATGACGGTCAAATAATCCTCTTCTTGGAGGTTAGTACCAATGTAAACAGAACCAATCAGCGCGGGGAGCCGCGCTCCGGTCGCAATCAGGAAGAATTTCAAGGGCGGCACAGCGGTTAATCCGGCGGCATAAGTAAAAAGATCCTTCGGGAGGCCGGGGAGGAGAAAGAGCAGAAAGACAACGGCTTCAAACTTTTTGTTCCGCAGCAAGGACTGGAACTTGTTGAATTTAGCTTGGGGGATCAAGGCTTTTAGAACCGGATAGCCCAGGAGACGGGCGCTATAAAAGGCCAGGACCGAACCGATCAAGAGACCAACTACCAGGTAGAGGGTTCCGAGCCACAAACCGTAAATATAGCCTCCGGCAATCTGAACCACTTCCCCGGGGATCACGGAAATTAACACTTGTAAAACCTGAAAGGCAATAAAGATTAATACCCCGGTCTTCCCATCGGATTGGATCAGCGCCCGGAATTGCTCCGGTTCACTCACCAGTTCGGTGATGATCGGCGCATAGTTGACGGTGAAATAAGCAATCAGGATAACAAAGGCGAGGAGTAATAAAAGATTGACCGCCGAAAGCTTGTAACCACCAAAGTAGATCGTCGCTTCCCCCTTACTACCAAGATTTTTTCTTTACCATTACTTAATAATCTTGTCCATTTTACCATAGAAGCAGGTGCATATCCAACAGGCTAATAGTTTTTGGGGATTCTTTTGCTTTCGTTCATACTTTCTTCATAAATTCACGTTAAGATCAATTAATAGAAAGAAGCATCTTTCCAGGACCATTAAGAAAGGGGAATGTAAATGCAGAAAAAAACATTAATCGTGGGTTTGAGTATAGTCTTAACCATCATGACCGCCGCCAGCGCACTGGCCGGTGGGTGGGGGATGGGGTTCGGGGGCGGTATGGGCGGTGGCCTTGGATCTAATTGCAGATTGGGTGGAGGAGCGCAAGGAAGGGGACTTAGCCGCCTGGATCTGGATCTTTCGCCGGAACAAGCAGAAAAGCTACTGACGATCCAACAAGAACTGACAAAAGACACTTTAGAACTTCGTCAACAACTACAGCGTCTTAACTTGGAATTGCGCCAACTCTGGGCCGCTAAGGCTCCGGACCAAGACGCCATCAATCAAAAACTAGCGGCAATGACTCCCCTCCGCCTCGAACTAAATAACAAAATCCAGCAAGCGCAAAAGCAGATTGAAAGCACCCTCACTCCCGAGCAGCTGGCGAAGTATAAGGAGTTCCAACAAGTTACCCGAGGTCAATGTGGCCGTTCCCGCCGAGGAAGGTAGTCGCGAGACAGTCCAAAGTCGCCCCTTAGCCAGCAGTGCGTACCTTGTGAAGCTCATATGTGCCTTGACAAGCCAAAAGGGGGAAGCAACTCGCTTCTCCCCTTATTTTTCAGCAGCAATCAGGCTTTCTACGTTGTCCTTTGATTTTTTGCTCTAGACAGAACCCCTATTGCTTCTTTACAATAAAAGAGGGGGGAAGAGGATGGGAAAACCACGCATTTTAATCTGTGACGATGAAGAAAAAGTAGTGCAGCTAATCCAAGCCTACTTACACCGGGAAGGTTACGAGACAGAGGCCGCCTATACCGGACGCCAATGTTTAGAACAGGTTAGTAAATTCCAACCGGACCTGCTGATTCTGGATATCATGATCCCGGATGGAGACGGTTTCTTTGTTTGTCAGGAGATCCGGAAAGATAGCAACCTCCCCATTATTATGCTAACTGCCCGGGGCGAAGAGAGTGACCGGGTGTTAGGCCTGGAGATCGGTGCCGATGATTACGTGATCAAACCCTTCAGTCCCCGAGAAGTAACTGCCCGGGTCAAAGCCACTCTCCGCCGCCGGGAATGGGATTCCAGCACCAAGTCGGAACGCCTAAGCTACGGAGACTTGGTGCTGGATAAAAAGCAGCGACGGGTCTTCGTCGCTGAGCAGGAAGTTCCTTTAACCCCCAAAGAGTTTGACCTATTAACGCTCATGGCAGCCAGTCCTTCCCGGGTGTTTAGGCGAGACTTACTATACGAACTTGTTTGGGGTTACGACGCCTTAGGCGATGTCCGCACCGTCGATGTTCATCTGACCCGCTTACGTAGTAAAATAGAAGAAAGCAGCAACTACCGGTATTTACACACCGTCTGGGGAATCGGTTATCGGTTTGAGGAAAAGCAGAAATGATCAGCAAAATCGGACTAAAGCTAACCGCCTCTTACATCCTGGTCATCGTGGTCGCCACCCTCATCCTGGGACTCCTCTTCGCCGGAACCGCCCGCCGGTTTTTATTCGAAGAGAAGCAACGGGAGTTAGTACACAAAGGCGAACAACTTGGACAGACCGTAATCGACTTCTTTAACGGAGAAATGCCCATCTCCACCGTAGAAAAAATCCTCGAAGTCACCGGCCAGCATTTAGAGGCCAAAATTATGGTCCTGGACCCAATGGGGCGGAGGTTGGCGGTAACACCCGGCCTTGGACGACGGGGAGCGCAGCTTTCCCGTGCCGATTTTGCCCGAGTGATCAGCGGAGAAACCATTGTCCGGCGCGGTTATGATCCCATCTTGGAACTGGATGCAATCTTTGTGGGGACCCCGGTCCATACCAAGCACGGCCAAATCACCGGCGCAGTTTTTTTAATTGCGCCCCTAACCGTTATGGGCGGGTTAATCAGCGGCCTGTGGCGTCTAGGCGCTTTCGCCGCCCTAATCGGAGTCGCTTTCGCTCTGCTGCTTGCCCTCTACCTTTCCCGGACCATCTCTGCTCCGATTTTAAAATTAAAAGCAGCAGCCGCCGCCATGGCGCAAGGTAACTTTAAGGTCCGCGTCCCTTCCGGTTCCGATGAAATAGGTGCCTTGGCTACGGCGTTCAACCTCATGGCCGCTGAATTGGGAAAAGTTGAAAAGCTGCGGAAACAACTAAGCGCCGACCTGGCTCACGAACTACGAGCCCCACTAACCATCATTCAGGGCCAAACCGAGGCGCTTTTGGATGGCGTGATCGAAGAAGAAGCTGAAAAAGAGAAATTTCTCCGGGATATTCTTGGGGAGACCGTCCGCCTCAGTGAAATGGTCCGGGCTTTACTAGAGATCGCCCATTTGGACCGAGGTGCTAAGGCCCTCAATAAGCAGGTCTTTTCTCTCAAAACTTTGATTGTTACCTTGGCCGGAAAATATCAGGCCATCGCCCAGGAGAAAAATATAAACCTCACGACCATTCTCCCGCCCACGGATGATTTACTCCTGGTTGAAGCCGATGAAGCCCGCATTGGACAGGTGGTCAGAAATTTCTTGGATAATGCCCTCCGCTACACCCCACCCGGCAAAGAAGTACTAATCCGCCTCCAAGCGCAGGACACCTCCGTCCAGATTGAAATAACTGATCACGGACCTGGCATCCCAGCAGCGGAGCAACCATTGATCTGGGAACGGTTTTATAAAGTAAATAAAGCCCGGACCGCCGGGGAAGGCGGAGTCGGGCTGGGCCTAGCCATCGCCAAGGAGATTATTCAGGCCTCGGGCGGGCAAATCTGGGTTAAGAGCGCCGAAGGAAAAGGCGCCACCTTCGGTTTTTCATTACCACGAACCTCCCCGCCCGCCCCCTTAACCTAAGCTTTTTGCGTTCTGGTTTAGCACGGAAAATAATCGGCATCCAGCTTTTGCCACCGGTAACAACCAACTTCAGAAACCCCGACATTGTGGTCGATCATTAGCTCGACGAGGGTAGCTCCGTCAATTAAGACAATTCTCTTATCAATCGTGGTTACGTACTCCTGGGCCTCTTTCGAAAAACGCGAAGTAGTAATTAGCACCCCTTTTCGCGCCCGCACACCTTCTAAGCTACCAGCAAAAGCCTGCACGATAGGGCGGCCGACCGTGCCCTGCCATCTTTTCGCCTGCAGGTAAATCAGATCAAGTCCCAGTTTATCTTCTTTAATCATCCCATCAAGCCCGCCGTCACCACCTTGCCCAATGACCTCTCCGGCCTCCCGGCGGGAACCGCCGTAACCCATCTTCAGCAAAAGGTCAACGACTAACTGTTCAAAGAACTTGGGAGAACAGCTTTTAATCTTCGTTAAGAGATCATGGGCCAAGTTCCGGCGGATTTCCTGATAGCTCTCCTCCACAACCTCTTCCGGCGTTTTTTCCGTTTCGGCAAACACCACCGCCGGTTTCTCCCCGGGACCACCAGGAACTAAAAACTCCTGGAACTCAGCGTATTGTTGCAAAAAGTCGATATTCACTCGCTCAGAACCACCTATCAAAACTTCCGCCCCTTGCCTCGTCAACCGGAAGCATTCCCGATCACTCTGGGCCAAAAGCCCGGCTTTGTTTAGATAATTAACCGCCCACCGTACCCTGTTTACGAAGACCGCTTCCCGCCCGCTTGGTAACAGCCGATGCTGTTCTTCCGGCGTTAGGTTATAGGCGGCGGCCAGATCCTCGGCGGCGGCCCCGACAGTTTTTTCCCTTCCATCCTTGGCATATTGGAGCAAAGTTGACATTAACCTTTGGTAACCTGGGATACCCATCTTTTCTCCCTCCCGTTCCGGTAGGAAGCCCGCTCCCGACCGCAATCTTTCTTACCAGCATATGACCGCCCTTTAATCGGCGTGATCTGGTTGCTATATATAAAATCAAGCCATAGGCCTCCTAAAATAGGCCCATGGCTTTTTTCTAAGTCCGCTTTAATTAAATTTAACAAGCCAGAACAGCTTTAAATGTCGTCCAACTCCGGATAAACACAAGCCTCCTGCACTTGCGGCTGGTTCCGATTCTCCGTTCGGGAGGTAATGAGCCGACTAATAGTGTGGGCCTCCATCAATTCGGCGGGGAAAGGTTTCATCAAGGCCTGTAGCTCGGCAGCGCTTAAGCCATCCTGGAGCCAAGTCCGTTCTTCATCCCGCGGCAGAATCACCGGCATGCGTTTTTTGGTATTGTGGATCTTTGCCATCAACGGATTAGCTTCCGTAGTTAATATACTGTAGGTCTTTAAGATCTCACCGGTGGCCGGGTCCACCCACTCCGCCCAGATCCCGGCGAACGAAAAAACCGCTCGCCCTTTGAGCGAAATATAGTAGGGGTACTTCTTCCCGTTAAAGGTTCGCCATTCGTAAAAGCCGTCGGCAGGCACCAAACAGCGCCGCTGCCGGATGGCCTGACGGAAAGCGGGCTTTTCCAAAGCGGTCTCTGCCCGAGCGTTTAAGGTCTTACTCCGTATCTGGGCCGCCTGGGCCGGTGTTTTGACCCAGGACGGGATCAATCCCCAGGCTAAGACCTGAAGTCGAGCCGGCTCTGCGTTGGTGAGCACCGGCATCTTTGGGAAGTCAAAACCGGAAACATAATACTTGGGGGCCGAAAGCCCAGCTTCCATCGGCCAATCCAGCCCATCGCCTAGCTGATAGCGGTTGGCTAAACTTTGCGCCGTTTTGCTTAACGCATAAAAGAAACACATGGACTACACCCTCACCTTAATAATATCCTGCCACCGGGTGGTATAACAGGGCGACAGTTTCTCCTGGCGGAGCTTCCACTTTTGGCCTAAGCCCTGAGCCGCCACTTTTAACGTATCCCGGCCGTATTTCCTGTTGATCTCGTCAAGCTTCCGCATCACGGTAGCCTGTTTCTCCCGGTCTACACAGTCGAATAAAGAACCCTGGATCCGGTCTTCCGGGACGATCTCCATCACGATCACGCCGGCTTTTTTGTACCGATATCCCTTTTTATAGATCGCCCGCAGCGCCGCGGAGGTATAGTGGATCAGCTCAATGGTGCTGTTCGTCGGAACCGGCAACTTGCAGACCAAATTTTTAGCGTATTGAGGTTCGTCTTCCTTAAAGCTATTCGTATGCAGGAAGACCATCAGCATCCCGGCACAAGACTGCTGCCGACGGAGCTTCTCCGCGCACCGCGCGGCGTACGTCGCCACCGCCTCTTCAATTGGTTCCAGTGCGATTTGGTCATGGCCAAAAGAACGGGAAGTACAGATTACTTTCTTCGCCGGTGGAATCAATTCCAGCTCCAAACAGGAAATTCCTGCTAACTCCTTTTTTACCCGCAGTCCGACCACGGTCATTTTCCGTCGGACCCAATCATCGTCCAACTGCAGAAAGTCCCCGGCGGTATACACATTGATCGAATTTAAGAGCTTCCTATACTGCCGCCCAATCCCCCAGACCTCGCCGACTTCGAATGTTTCCAAGGCTTCCCCAATCTTTCGCGGAGTATCCAAAACACAAATCCCGTTTTGGCCCGGGATCTTTTTCCCCCGGTGATT
>DOID01000078.1 GCA_003511465.1 Bacillota bacterium
AAATAAGTACTTCCACCTAATATGATGATCGGCGCCCACCATGCCCTCCACCCCAGACGAAAATCTAAAAAGCTACGAAGGTACGAAGCCACAGCACCTTTCCCTTCATATTTTCTCAGACAATAAAAGGCCCCTACAGCGGGCCCAAACGCCGCCAAAATTGTGATCGGAATTGATATTTTTTGAAAAAACGCCCCTTCCAGCGGGAATATGCCAAAACCTACTAACACCTGGGGCAACCAAATCAGCCAGGACCAGAGGAAAGTAACCACAAAGAATTCATAAGGAAACGGAGTCTGTTTTTTCATGTTTTGCACTTCCTTTTTTATTTTAAGGCCTTCCGTCATATTCTCACTAAAGCTGCAGTTTTAAGCTTATGTTTCCAGTAAAATTAGAATTAAAGCAGGAGTGTGACTGTTCGAAAACATTCTCCACTCCTGCTAATTTTCCTGCTCTCCTTCGATCGCTTATTCCTCTTGTTTTCCCCTCCTTAGCAGTCCCGCTAAGATCGAGGAACGCACAATCAGTCCTAAGACTTTCTGGTCTTCATTGATGACCACGATGGGATAGCGGGTTTTAACTCCCAGATCAATTAGGTCCTGGATATAGGTATCTTCCGTGGTCGTAAAATAATCATCCTTTAGGATTTCCCGCAGTGGCCTCCCTACTTCGGCAGCCTGAACTGCATCGTCAATGGTGACAATCCCTTGCAGTTTACGTTCTTTATCAACCACAAAGATGCTGGAGATGCCGTTCATCTCCATCTCTTTAATCGCCACTCTTACCCCATCCTTTAAAGAGACAACAACATCTGGGCGCTGCATAATATCTTTGGCCTGTACGATCTTGGTCCGATCAATCCCTTGCACAAAATCTTCGATGTAGGCATCGGACGGGTGATTTAGGATCTCTTCCGGGGTGCCGATCTGAACAATCGAACCGCCCCTCATTACCGCCACCCGGTCACCCAGTTTAAATGCTTCATTAATATCGTGAGTAATAAAGACAACCGTCTTTCTCAGTTTAGATTGTAGATCCAGCAGTTCGGATTGCATCTCTCTTCTGATGAGCGGGTCTAAGGCACTAAACGGCTCATCCATCAATAAAATATCGGGATCATTGGCCAGAGCCCGGGCTAACCCGACCCGTTGTTGCATACCTCCACTAAGCTGCTGCGGTTTTTGATCCTCCCAGCCCTTAAGACCCACTTCGGCAATGGCCTTTAAGGCAATTTCTTGTCTTTCTCCTTTTTTTACCCCTTTAATTTCCAGTCCATATTCCACATTGCCTAGAACCGTCCGGTGGGGAAAGAGCGCAAACTGCTGAAAAACCATGGCCATCTTTTCCTGCCGAAATTTCCGTAATTGACCTGGCTCATACTGGATGATGTTTTCCCCATCAACCAGGATCTCCCCGGTCGTCGGACGGTTTAAAAGATTAAAACATCTAATCAGTGTCGATTTTCCACTTCCCGAAAGGCCAATAATGACAAAAAATTCCCCTTCATTAATCGAAAAGGAAACCTGGTTAACGCCAATGGTTTGCCCGGTTTTCTCCAGGATCTGTTTTTTACTCCAACCCTGTTTCAGTTTTTCGAAGGCTAGTTTTGGCCGGGGCCCAAAAACTTTCGTCACATTCTTAACGACAATCTTCTCCGCCATCTCATCACCACCTTTCAATACGCTACTCCTCTTGTTTAGAGATCTGCTGCGTAAGCCGGTCAATGATAATCGCCAGAAAGACAATGGAGATTCCGGAGTCAAAGCCCATGGCAATATCCGTCCGGTTAATCGCAATTAAGACATTTTCACCCAGGCCTTTCGCACCAATCATCGAGGCGATCACGACCATTGACATCGCCGACATGGTCGTTTGGTTAATCCCGGCCATAATCGTCGGCAGCGCCAGGGGCAATTCTACTTTGGTCAAAACTTGCCAGGCTGAAGAACCAAAAGAATAGGCAGCTTCCTTCATGGCGGTGGGTACCCGCCTAATCCCCAGATTGGTCAGGCGGATGCAGGGAGGCATCGAATAGATAATCGTCGCAAAGACTGCCGGCACCGTACCTAAACCAAAGAAGATCATCGCCGGAATCAGATAAACAAAACTCGGCATCGTCTGCGCTCCGTCTAGTAATGGCTTCATTAAGGCTTCCGCTTTGTGGCTGTAGGCCATATAGATCCCCAGCGGAATCCCGAGGACAATGGAGATGAGCACGCCGGTGAGGACAATCGCTAAGGTTAGAATCATCTCCACCCACAGTCCTAGCGCGCCGATGAGAAAAGTCATTAGCGCATACATCAGGCCTGCCTGCCAGTTATTGACCTTCCAGCCGAGGAGGAAGATGAATAGCAGCAAAAGAAACCAAGGGATAAAGGACAAAAAACCTCGGATCCCAGCAACAAGCCCATTCACTCCAGCCTTCAACCAGTCGAAAAAGGTTTGAAAATTGTCGGTGAGCCAGTTGATCACATGCTCCACGTAGACTCCAAGCTGAATCCGAAGCCCTGGCGGAAACTCGGTCAGACTCGTCCTCGGTGGCCCGGCGTCGGTCTCAACCTCCCTTTGTACCTGAGCGGCTACTTCCGGGGGAACCCAATCCGTCCATAACTCTTCATACTCCCGTAGAAACCAAGCAGCTGTCAGCTGAATATCCGCCTCATGATCCTGCATAAAAGCCAGCAGTTCACTGGTGATTTTGGTACTGGTCCGATAGTCTCTTAAAAACTCGACAACATCCGGCGCTCTTTCGAGCATGGATTTATGGACGGCGACCGTGACTTTAACCCCCGGAAATTCGCAGGCATAACCGGCATTCCATTTTTCCGGGTCATAGGGTTCATCCTCGAGTAAGGTCAGATCGTATTTCCCCGTAATCCAGGTGGGATCCCAGTAATAACCGAGCCAAGGCTCTCCCCGTTCGTAAGCAGAAACTAAGGCAGTGTTTAAAGCGGTATCGGTTCCCGGATTGAAATAATCATAACGCTCATCTAAGTTGTAAGTCTTCATTTTGGTGCGGAGGATTTCATCTGCCCCCCAGGTGGGCGGAGCACCATAGATTCTCCCCTGCGACGGGTGATCGGGATCCCTAAATACTTCCCAGTACTTAGGTAAATCCTTGATGGATTGAAGGTTAGGAACAAGCGGTTCAATTCCCCGCGTTTGATCACCCTTAATTAGATAGGTCGGAACGTATAACCCTTGGGCGTTATCATCAAAATTAACCCCTAAATCAATAATTTCCCCACTTTCAATTCCCGCTTGATAGAGCTCAAGCACATTATCAGTCCAGACTTCCATACACAGATCAATATCACCTAAGATTAACCCTTGAGTTACGATCGGGGTGGAACCCATAATTACGTCGGTCTGATATCCGTATCCCCGTTCGATAATGAAAGCAGCAATCGCATTATGGATTCTGATACTATCCCAACCAGCGTCCGCCATAATGATCGATGGTTCCTGTCCGGCCGCAGTCTGCTCCAAGGCCTCCTTAGGAAACTTTGTTAAACCACTCAACAAAATGAACATGACCATGGCAAGCAGCCAAAATAGCTTTTTTGCTTTCCTTCTCCGAATCGCCGATCACCCCTCGTTCTTTCCTATGCCAAAGCATGTTCCCCTCATAAAACTATTATTTTCCTAAATGTTTCTAACTTATCCCGTCAAAAAAACACCTACTGTAGGTGTTTTTCTCGTTATAGATTAAGAACTAGTTCAACCGCAATTTTTTGATTTCCACCTCTTGGTAGTAGTAACGGAGAATCTCCTGAAAGGTCTTCCCCTCCTTGGCCAACCCGTCGGCACCGTATTGACAGAGGCCGACCCCGTGGCCGTACCCGATGGTAGTGAAAATGATTTTTCCGTCCCGCAGCTGTACAGTGAAATTGGTAGAAGCCAAGCCTAACCGGGACCGAACTTCCGTGGCGGTGTACTGGTAAGCTCCAATTTGTACCGTCTTTACCCGACCGCTCGCCGTCCGATCCACAATTCGGAGCGACACACCGCTGGTCGCTAGTGGACCGGCCAGTCCCAGCGCAGAAAGGAACTCTGCGCTGGAAAACGCCTTTTCCTGCTGGTAGCGGGGAGAGTGGTGGCAAAAGGAGCAGGGAATACTTTTTAAGTAAGGAACGGAAGCGCTCCAGACTTCCTCCGCATTTGCTGTCCGGGGGCCGCTGGTGGAGTGATAAAGCGCATCAATCGGTCGTCCCTCATAGCTAATAACCAAGCCTGCGGTGGCCTCCACGGCGTCCGCTATTTTTCTCCAGTTCCGATAGTACGCCCACAATCCCCATTTGGCGATCAACTGTTTTTTATTAAGCCAAGCTTGGGAGTCATTAACATCATTACTAAGATCGGCACCGGCCACTGCTGGATAACCCGATCCGCCAAACCTTTTCAACCGGCGCACCGTCACAGTCCGGGCTGCAACTGCCTGTGCTTTTAAGGCTTCCGGATGAAAGTTCGCCGGCATCTCCGCCGCCACAACGCCTTTAATGTACTCTTCCAGTTCAATGGTGATCGTACGTTTTTCCTCAACCAGATAAAGACGGACTCCTAGATCGGCTGGCGCTGGAGCGCACTTAACTAAGAAAAGTGGTAGCAAACAAAGGAGCGCAAAGAGAAAAAGAAAAAGACCGCCAATCGCCTGTTTCATCCCAATCCTCCGTTGCCGGTGTAATGATCTAAGCTTTTTTGCGTTAAAGCCCAATCTACCCTATGCCCGGAAGAAGGGGATTATGCGAAAACACCTCTTCGCGACCGATCACACTTTAAATCGACGCAAACGTTCAAACCAAATCTTCGGTAATTCCGCCTCAAGATAAACCCCGGAAGCGCGGTATTCTTCCGTATGCACCTTTCCCTTCTCATGTAGAAGCGAAAGGGAACTCCCCTCATCGAACGGGATAAAAAAAGCCCCCCGGTCGACATAGGTAGAGAGCATCTCCACCACTTTTCCCTTTAGCTGTTCGATTCCGGCCCCGGTTTGGGCAGAAATCGCCACCGCCTGCGGAAACATCCGCACCGCCCGGAGCAGGGTGAATTCGTTCTCCAGCAGATCCTTTTTATTCAGCACGGTAACCACAGGTTTCTTTTCCAATCCCAGTTCCTTGAGGAGTTTAACCCCAGCCAAGTATTCCTCATCCCGCTGGGGGCTGGCTAAATTGACCACATGTAACAATAGATCAGCCTCTTGTAACTCTTCCAAAGTCGCACGGAAAGCATTAACCAACTGGTGAGGAAGTTTACGGATCAAACCCACCGTATCAATGAGTAAGGTCTCTAGTTGGTTGGGAAAGATCAGTCGACGGAAAGTCGGATCTAAAGTAGAAAACAAGCGGTCTTCGACCTCAACCGCCGCCCCGGTCAACGTTTGAAAGAGGGTTGATTTCCCCGCATTCGTATAGCCGACTAAGGCCAAGACGGGCCAGGCTAAACGACGGCGCGGCGCCCTTTGTAGCTGCCGGTTCGCCTTCACCTGCTTTAATTGCCTATTTAAAACGGCAATCTTCGCCCGGATCCGCCGACGGTCGGCTTCTAATTTACTCTCCCCCGGCCCCCGGGTGCCAATTCCCCCGGCCAGACGGGATAGATTAACCCCTTCCCCACTAAGACGGGGCAAAAGGTACTCCAGTTGCGCCTTTTCCACTTGTAGCTTTGCTTCCCTGGTGCGCGCCCGTAAGGCAAAAATGTCCAAAATTAACCCGGTTCGGTCCAGGACTTTAACCATTAGTTCTGCTTCCAAGTTCCTGGCCTGCACTGGGGTAAGCTCATCATCAAAAACCACCAATACTCCCTGCTGAGCACTTATGGCGTTTTTAAGTTCCCACAGTTTACCTTCACTGAGAAAATAAGCTGGGTTTGGTTTAAGTCTTCTGGGTGTGATCCGCTCTAAAACCCGTCCACCGGCTGACCAGACCAAAGCCTCCAGTTCATCCAAAGTCCCATTTTCTTCGTAGCCAACGATGATCGTCTTCTCGCGGGGCGTTTTTTCCACCAACAACCCTCCAGTAGTTCTTCTTAATCTAGCTTTCAATCCCCGGATAGATGGATGCCGTTTGATAGTTTACCGCATATAAGTCCGGATAAAAACCGACTTCACAATGGAAGATTTTTAACCGATTCTGTAAAGTATAGGTCAGATGTTCCATGCCCGGGCGGGCCATTACACTATGACCCAGATCAATCAGTTTAATATTATGTGGGGTAAGGTAAGAAAGAGCATACCTTCCCAGCTCAGCAGATAGAAAAGTATCGCAGCCGCGGGCAATGTACTTGTCCCACTCTTCCCTATGAAAAGGGGAGAAACCCGCTCCGGAGATGATTAAAACCTGATCGGCTTTGTCGTTCAAATCACCGCTATAGGGCAGGAGGGGCGTATTTAATAAGCGCTGGCAAGAGAAGAGTAAATCCCGCAAGCTCATTTCAACCCGACCAGTGACGAATTGCCCGTCCTGAACCGGTTCGATCAGGTTTAAGAGCCGAGCCAAGGTGGAAGTATTCCCCTCCGGCGCTCTATTCCAAGCGCTATGCAAGATTAAAACCCCCATTTTCTGACCGGAGAAAAACTGCTCTGCTCCTTCCGGGCAAGGATGATGGGAAATTAACAGGTCAACACCGTTTTTTTGCGCCAGCTGTAGATTCTGGGCAGTGGGATCGACACAAACCCCAATCTTCTGTAGTTTATGGCCGGGTTTACGCCAGTAGAAGGGAGGATCGTATTTGTCCGCAAGCGCCGCAGGAGCCACTTCATCGATAATGGCTTGGAGTTTTTCTAACTCGATCAAAAGATCACCTCACGATGGACCTCCTTACCTCTCGTGTTATATTCTTTATTTCCATAATTATTCCTCCTTAACAACATATACTACTGGTCAAACCGGTTTGAATGTGATAGTTATTATAGTAGTATCATGAAATGATTAAAATCAAAGCAGGTTGTACAAAATAAGAAACAACCAGATCTATAAAACGCGGAGATGATACCATGAAACGTAAAACTGTCCGGAAATTCCCACGCTACTATTATCTTTTTTTCTTTAGCTTAGTATTACTTGGGTTCTTCATCGCTACGGTATCCCTACCGCAGAATCTCCGCTCTAAACTAGAGAGTATGCGCTATGTTTCTAAGGTTTACGATCGAGATGATAAGTTAATCGGTAACCTCTTTTCCCACCGGAAAATCTGGGTCACGGGTGACAAAATCTCTCCTCATCTGAAAAAGGCGGTTATTGCCATCGAAGACACCCGTTTTTACCGCCATTTCGGACTTGATCCGATTGGTATTGGTCGAGCGGTTGTTAATACTGTAACTCCGGGTGGGATCAAGCAGGGCGGGAGCACCATTACCCAGCAGTTGGCCAAGGTATCCCTGTTATCTTTTGATCGCACGATCACCCGCAAGTTGCAGGATATGTTCTACGCGATCTTGATTGAAAGAACTTATACGAAAGAAGAGATTTTGGAACTTTATTTGAATAGTATTAACCTCGCCCATGGTAATGTAGGGGTCGAAGCTGCCGCCCGCTATTACTTTGATAAATCTGCCGCCAATCTCAAATTGGAAGAAGCGGCTTTACTGGCCGGAATTATCCGCAGTCCGGAGAATTACTCCCCCTTCAAACACCCGGATACCGCTAAAGGGCGGCGGGATCTCGTTCTCCAAAAAATGTTCGAGCAGGAGTTTATTAACGAAAATCAGTATAAAACAGCTGTCAACAAAGGGTTAGGGGTTAAGCCGCAACAAGAGCGGTCCTCCGTCGGTGCCTATTTCCTCGATTATCTCCGTGACCACCTGATCACAGAAGGTTTTACGGAAGAGGAATTGTTGTGGGGCGGTTATCAGATCTATACTACCCTTGATTTGGACTGCCAACAAGCCGCCGAACAAACCCTTAAGAACCTTCCCCGTTACACCGCGGAAGTTCAGCCGGAAGCGGCCCTTGTTACCATGGACCCGCAAACCGGTGCAATCTTGGCGATGGTCGGTGGCCGAGATTACACCACCAGTCCATTGAATCGAAGTGTCAAGGCCTACCGCCAGCCAGGTTCCGCGCTGAAACCTTTTGTTTATGCCACTGCCTTGGAGCAGGATTTCACGGCGGCTACCATCCTCTACGATCAACCTTTAACCATCCCCTTGGAAAATGGCACGGTCTGGACCCCGGAAAACAGCAACCATGAGTACCAAGGGAAGATCACCCTGCGCCAGGCGTTAAGGGACTCGGTCAATACCATTGCGATCCAACTCGTCCAGACCCTTGGCATTCCGACGGTGGCTACTCAACTGGAGCAGATGGGGATTGAGAGTTTGGTCCGGAAAGGAAAGGTTAACGACCTGGGTTACGCCCCCTTAGCCCTTGGTGGTTTGACTAAAGGCGTTACCCCGCTGGAACTAACTGCCGCCTATACCTCCTTTGCCAACCAAGGGAAATACCTTGAGCCCGTTGCCGTTGTCCGCGTCGACGATTATCAGGGCAGACCCATTAAGACTTTAAAACCAAAACAAGGTAAACAGGTTATTGCCCCGCAAACCGCTTATATCATGACGATGCTGCTAAAAGACGTGGTCGACCAAGGCACCGGTAAGCAAGCGAAATTTGACGATGGACGTCCGGTCGCGGGAAAAACTGGGACGACCAGCGATTATACCAATGCGTGGTTTGTTGGTTACACACCGGAATATTTAACCACCGTGTGGCTGGGGAATGACCGGCAAGAAACGCCCATGCGTTATCGGGAAGGAGCTGTGGGGGGAGGAACCGCCGCCGACTTGTGGGGCGAATATATGATGGAAATCACCGCCGACTTGCCGGTGACGGCCTTTGTCGAACCGGAGGGGATCATCTGGGCGCAGGTTGATCCCGAAACCGGGCAGGCGATTCCGGCGTGGGTTAATAAAAATACCTACCCGGAGGTTTTTGCCGAGGACAAGGTCCCGGAAAGCACGTCCTATAAAGTTTGGCGCTGGCTTACGACTTGGCCCAAAAAACTGACTCCACAGGAAGCACCTGCCGAAGAAGGGCCGGAACAACAGACGCCGTCCTCGGAAAACCAAGCCCCGCGCGAGGAGAACCAACCTGTACCGCCAGAGACTAGTTCTCCCCAACCCGACTTGCCGGATTGGGGAGAACTCCAAGTATTATAAAAAGTCCTTATTTGAAAAACTGATGGTTCCCAATGATTATGGTGCGTTTTAGATCCGCTGTTTCAAAAAACCTCGCCCCTTCCCGCGACGCCAGTCTAGGATTGTAATAATAGAGGGCACCCCGCGAAGGGTCTTTCCCGGCTAAGGCATCACGGGCCGCTTGCAGCGAATCAGCGTTTGGTTCGATCGTGGCCAGCTTCGGCAGGCAACTGAATTGCCGCGGTTGATAGATCACCTCATAGATTGTATTGGGAAACTGCTTGCTCTTTACCCGATTCATGACCACAGCCCCCACCGCCACTTGTCCCCAATAAGGTTCACCTTCGGCTTCCGCTCGAATCAACTTCGCCAATAAGTAAAGATCAGCATCGTTAACCTTATACCGTGCCTGGTTGGAAGCGGGCGCAAAACCATAGTTAAGGGAAATCCCAAAAAACGGGGTCAGCTGGTTGGGTTCACCCACTAGATTTGCCGTGACTAGGCGGCATTCCAAAGCGGTCGAAAAACCATGCACCATCCGGTCTAAACGCAATTCCAAACCGGCGGTTAACTCAATTTTTTCTTTAATCGGTAATTGGCTGGTGCCCAAGACGTCTCGGACCCCCAACCCGATATAAGAGTTATAGGCTGCTTGCTTTTGCGGAAGATAAATGGCGGCAAAACTCAGTTCTTCCTTTGCCCATAAGTAATGGGAACGCACCCCCCAGCGGGGAGTCATCCACCAGTTGAGTTTCACGGTTTGGGGCTCAACTTCTTCTTTTACCTGCCAATCAACGCCAAGTTGCCAGGACGCTTCCGTAGTCGCTGCGCAGGTAAAGACCATACTTAACACCAAGAATATTACGGCATAGGTCTTCATCATTCCACCTCCGGCCCGTAAACAATCGCTAGAGGTAGAATTAGCTAATCCGCCTGCATATTCCTCTTTCCATTCTTAGAAAAAGCTTTGATTAATCGCTTCGCGATATAAGGTGGCTGGGTGAGCGACTAACTAAAAGTAGCCGGGGAGGGTTGGGGAAGCCAAAGCGATCCGGGTTTGATCATCGGCCTCCTCATAACGATAAGTAAACTCCAAATTGATTGCTCTACCCTGCCGAACCACTTTTCCGTCCAGTAAATTACTCCAGGCCGACCAACTTCCATACTCCCAGTCGGCCACTCCGCTACTCTCCGCCACTTGTAATCGTTCGAAGACGCTTTTCATGAGGTGGTAAGCTTCCCCTTCACTAAGCTTGCCGGGTTGCACCCCACCCAGCATAAGGGCCAGCGGAAATTCTCCCACCACCGGTTCAAACGACCGCTCCAGCCGGAGCAGGGTCTCAGCTAAGTTTTCCTTCGAATCCAGCATGGCAATCACACCACAAAAGGTTTCCGCTAGGTTAGCATCGCCACAGATCGATTGTAAGGTAATCACTACTTGAACCTGCTCCCCTAATTCACCCTCCAGGGTTACATAGCTGAAGTCAAGCTCATCGCCCTGCAAAGGCGGTGCTACCGTTTTTAGTTTCAACCGTTGCCCCAATTTCGTAGCGAGTTCTCCCAGTTCGGTTGCTTTCATAAACTCCTGATTAAGCTTTTTCCATCCTTCGATCTCGATCTCGTCCAAGGGAATACCAACCCTTTCCCACCCGGCGAGTAACGGATGGTCATTTAAGGCCACACTAAAAGTCAGATCAACGTAACGCATGGTAAAAAGAAGCAAAAAACAGAGCGAAAAAAGCATTTTTCTCAAAAATCGTTTAAACATTTTTCTTCCCTCCGGAATCTTTATTTGTAATCAGTATTTACAATTCCGGAGTAAATTAAACATTTTCATGTAAATTTTTTCTTCATCCCTGTTATAATGGGGAATATTACTCATTGCGAAGCCGACTACTACTTGGTATAATTACTAGGTCCTAATATTATGTGTTCGGCGGCAGGAGATTAATATCAGAAGCCGAACATATTGGACATTACGTTTGAACTTTAAGCCAAAAACCACTAACCTGAGTGCGGCCGACCACTCATTTAAGGCCCTTTAGCTCAGGGCGAAAAGGAGTTTTTTTAATGAAGAACGGTTCTACCCCCAAATGGCTCAAACATTATGAGCCGGGAGTTGCTGCCCACCTGGAATATCCTCAGCTTAATCTGGGACAAGTTCTCCAGCAAACCACCGATCAATTCCCTGATCATCCGGCCTTTATTTTTCTAGACAAAGAATGGACCTACCGGGATTTTAACGAACTCGCTTCCAAGATGGCCAACGCCTTGATTAGTTTGGGCCTTTCCGTCGGCGACACGGTCGGTCTCTACCTTCCCAACTGCCCGCAATTTCTCATTGGCTATTACGGGATCTTACGAGCCGGTGGCATCGTAGTCCCCATTAATCCAATGCTAACTGGTAATGATCTGGCGTTTATTATTAAAGACACGGGGATGAAAGCTATTTTAACCATCACCGAAGCGGTCAACACCATTGAACAGGCCAAAACCCCCGGTTTACAGATTATTTCCACCGCTTTAACCGGCTTACTCGAACCAGCTAGCAATCAACCGGATTCCCCTGGCGTGCTCGCCCTAGAAGAACTGTTGACCTCCGCCTCTGGTGCTGATCCGGAAATTCCCATCGATCCAAATGCCATCGCCAATCTGCAGTATACGGGTGGTACCACCGGACGCTCTAAAGGTGCCATGCTTTCCCATGCTAACTTGTTAGCCAATGCCGTCCAATTTCGCGACTGGTTCAAAAATGTTTATACCGACGGCAACGGTCGCTTTTTGGGTGTAATTCCCTTTTTCCACATTTATGGCTTGACGACCACGTTCACCAGCCCCATTTTGACCGGCTCCTCCATTATTCTGCATTCACGCTTCGATATTAATGAGATCATGGGATCAATCAATAAATATAAACCCAATCTTTTTATGGGTGTTCCAGCGATGTATGCCGCCATTGCGATGCGAGATAGTCAGGACTACGACCTCAGCTCAATCCGGGCTTGTGTTAGCGGTTCTTCACCATTACCCCCGGCGATTCAGGAACGATTCCAACAAGTAACCGGCGGCAAATTGGTTGAAGGCTACGGACTCTCCGAGTGTTCTCCCATCGTGACAGTTACACCGATTTACGGGACCGTCAAGCCGGGTAGCATCGGGGTTCCCATTGCAGATACGAAAATTAGAATCGTCGATCCGGAAACCCAGGAAGAGATCACGACCAGCGGCGAAATTGGCGAATTATTAGTTCAAGGTCCCCAAGTCATGCAAGGGTACTGGAATAACCAGGTCGAAACCGAGTTAGTGCTGACCGATGGTTGGTTACACACCGGCGACCTCGTCTATATGGATGAGGATGGCTATATATTTATCGCTGACCGCTTAAAAGATATGATTATTATGGGCGGTGAAAAGATCTACCCCCGGGAACTTGAAGATTTTCTTTATACTCACCCGAGTATAAAAGAAGTCGCCGTCACTGGGATTCCCCATTCGCTCCGTGGCGAAGTGCCGAAAGCCTTTGTTGTCTTGAAGGATGGCGTGGCAACCACGGAGAAAGAACTCAGACAATATTGTATTTCCAACTTATCAAAGTTTAAAGTACCAAAAATCGAGATTATTGAAGCTCTTCCGCGGAATTCCGTCGGTAAAGTCTTACGTCGGCTCTTAAAGGAAGAAGAAGCATAACTCTGGCCGGTACTGAAGAGCTCCCTGTCAACTAGACAGGGAGCTCTTCAGGTTTAAACCGGAAAAATGCGTAATTAATCGGTGTAATCATTCCATCTTATGGAAAGGAGATTACTAGGGAAGGCCGAATAGTTTTAAGGCTGAATAAAAACGGGGTGATAATGATGGCAATCGAAATTAGTAAGGGTCTTTTTTATTCTTCTCTCCTCACCAATGAACGGGGCGTAAACAAATTAGAGAAGCTTTACCAATCGGGGGTTGATTCGCTTCGCCAGAAGATGGCTTCCTTTTTTCCGCACCCGGTAGAAATGGAACTAACCGGTTTCTTCTTTCTCCCCTTTTCTTGGTTAATTAATAACTTGGAACATACGCCCACTGCTGAGATGGGGTTTCATTCCCGTGTCACCGGAGATTTAAAGGGTGAATTATATCTTTGCTACTCCCGCGAGACCGCCATGGAACTGATTAGTTTGGGAATGCGAAAAAAACGAACGGTCCGTAAGTTTTTCCTGACGAAGTTTGACGAATCCTTTCTGAGCGAATTAACGAACATCTTAATCAATACTTTCTGGTATTCGCTCTATGAAGAACTACCAACAAGATGGTGGCTGACACCGCCCTGTTCGGTTTCGAATGTTCTAAAATCAATCCAGCTGGCCAGTAAGATTTATTCTTTGGATCGTCGGGTTTTAATGGCCGAAATTTCCGCTTATAACCCGGATTTCAAAATGGAATTAATCTTCATCCCTGCCGGAGAAAGTCTCAACACCTTCCTGGCTAAACTGGAATAGCAGCAAAACACAATCCCCCGGCCTCCATAATTCTCGCCGTTAGTGGGTATGATAGAGACAAGGGAAATGGGGATTATAAATGAGCATAAAAAGAAAAAATTTACACGTACGGATTGAAGAAGATACCTATGAAAAGCTTCGTCATTTAACCTTTTATGAACGATCTAGTATCTCAGAGGTTGTTCGGCGGCTGATCATCGAATATTTGGAAGAAAAAGCCATCGAGGAGCCAGACTTTGTGGCACCGCCCCGGCTCTAAAAAAATAAACCCGCCGACTGGCGGGGTTATTTCAGAAATTAGTCCTGGTTAAAACTTATTCGGGTTGAGGAGCATCAACCGGACAAACATCAGCGCAGGCGCCACAATCAGTACATTTTTCCGGATCAATTACGTATTTATCCTCGCCTTCACTGATCGCTTCTACCGGGCACTCCGGTTCGCAGACCCCACAACTAATACAATCATCATTGATTTTGTAAGCCATCTTGACACCTCCTTCATTATTTCCCCCACCGCTTCAGCACAGAAACAAGCTTCATTCATTAACCGTCCTGCTCAATGTGGGGTGATAAGCTCAAACAATTTGAATATATTCGCGGTTGAAACGAAACTCCCTTCTTTTTTTGAAGAATATTTACTAGAACTTTATAGGTGAGAGCCTTGGCAAAAGTTGCACTTGACTTTAATCTCCAATTATCATACAATAAAAGTTGCTAAGCGGGCGTGGCTCAGTGGTAGAGCATCGGCTTCCCAAGCCGAGGATCGCGGGTTCGAATCCCGTCGCCCGCTCCATTTCTATCTATGCTGGCGTAGCTCAATTGGCAGAGCAGCGGTATCGTAAACCGCAGGTTG
>DOID01000080.1:0-650 GCA_003511465.1 Bacillota bacterium
GTTGTTTTAAGATATTCACGCGTTCAGCCCACATCGGACGGTTCTCGGCGGTTACACCTAGCCATAAGTTTTTGAGTGGCTCCGTAGTTCTGCCGCCGCCATTGTAATACCAGTCAAAAAATCTTTTCATGTTTCCTGGTCGTTTTGTAAGGATGAGAAACTCATGCTGCTTTGCTTGTAAGATAACGTCCATAGCTTCCCATATCACCCATGTTGGCACATCCTCATGAAATAAATCTCCCATACTACACACGAAAACCCGCTTCGGCTTCTGCCATCTCAATGGCTCCGCCAACCGCTCAAGACGCCATGTCACCCGAAAAGGCTCGTCTGATGGATACCCACACCGCCCCCGAAGACGTTTCGCCATTCTCTCTGCGTAGCAATTATTGCAACCGAGAGAGATTTTTGAACAGCCTGTGATCGGATTCCATGTCTTTCCCTGCGTCCCATCTTGGTTTTTAACCCACTCGATTTTAGTAGCCATCAATCTGCACCTCCCTTATTCCGTTCCAGTCTCTTCTAATACTTCCAGTATGGTTATCTGTGGGTCCGGCTTCTCGGCTTCAGTCAGATTCCTTTGGGCCTGCTCATAATAACTTCGCTTCAGCTCGAATCCAATAAACCGCCGTTTCATTTGCAATGCTACA
>DOID01000080.1:742-1115 GCA_003511465.1 Bacillota bacterium
ATTTGCAATGCTACATATCCCTCGCTTCCAATACCAACAAATGGACTTAAAACGACGTTCCCTTCATTAGTCCAAAGAGTTAAGGCTCTTTCTATCACATCCAGCTGGAGAGGGCAGATGTGACGCTCGTCTTTGTCTTCCCTGGCCGACTCTTTCTGCAAGGTATTAGTTTGGTTTATATCCATCCATACTGGGCTAGCGTACTTCCGCCATACATGGTGAGAATAGACGGGGTCTGTTTTGGCCATGCTGATCTTTTTATGTATCCGGCTGTCTTTTAATGTGGCTTTCCCCCGGGGAGCTTCCGGTTCCTCAGTGCCAACGTAAGAGGTTAAGCCATCGGGGTGAACTATCGGTTCAGGGTTGTCTCCTG
>DOID01000080.1:1193-1886 GCA_003511465.1 Bacillota bacterium
ATGGAACAGCTGCTGGAATGGCTCCTGGCTTGCGGACTGTGATCAGATAGTCTGGCAGTCCATTCCGACACATGGCCGAATCTTTGACAAGCTGTTTGTGCATCAATCCCAGCGCCTTTGTTCTTGTTGCTTCTATCAAAGGGTCTTTCCAAATGATTGTTTTGGAGTGATAGATAAACCCAGCCCCTTCAAACATCCTAATCAGCTCGCCCGGGAAATCTTTCAATCCGATATACCCATCGCGTTCTTTCATAGCTGGGATGTCCATGCAATGAATACTGATCAATCGGCCAGGCATTAAAACACGATAAAGATCAGCAACCAAGAACCTGAAATGTTCTGCAAACTCCTCTTCGTTTTTTGAATTCCCCAAATCCCTCTCGCTGTTTGAGTAGGTGTACAAACTGGCAAATGGCGGCGAAAAGATTGAATAGTGGATTGAGTTTTCCGGTATCCCTTTTATCGCTTCGCAGGCATCCGCGTGATATAAAGCCCATTCTTTACCCTGTGCTTGGGTCAGAACCTTCATGCCGCCACTCCTTTCAACCACTCTGGAAGAGCCATCTCTACCAAGGGGTTATATTCAGATGTATCCCTTACGGTTTCTTTGATGTTGTGTTTTGTGATTTCCTGAGTGGCGCTAATCATTCCATTTAGCATCTCTTCAAAATCTCGTTCTTTACGCTTGATATT
>DOID01000080.1:1960-7168 GCA_003511465.1 Bacillota bacterium
CGCTTGATATTGTCAACCACTGCGCCCTCAGTATCAGCTGTTATAACAAACACATCGACCGGCTCATCCTGTCCAAACCTCCAACACCTTCTAACCGCTTGATAGTACTCCTCGAAACTATCGGAAAGCCCGACAAACGCCATCTTGGAGCAATGTTGCCAATTCATCCCGAAACCAGCGATTGATGGTTTAGTCACGAGCTTCAGGAATTCACCCTGAGTAAACCCGGTCATCCGTGATTCTTTTTGCTCTGGTGGCTGACTGCCGCGAATCTCGACTGCTCCTTCAATCTGCCTGGTGAGCTCCTCGCTCTCGCTGTTAAGATTACACCAAGAGATCATCGGTTCATTAAGATTGTTTGCAATTTCAGCACACTTTGCCGCCCGTTCCTGGACGGTAATACTTCGCGCTCTTTGGCGTTCCTGCAGAGTCTCGGCCACAATCGGGAACAATGCTCCTTCTGCCGGTTTCCCTAAATCAAGAGTAATTTGATGGATCCTTAGCTCCGGAAGAATGAATTCACCATCGTCATATCCTAAATCTGATGGCTTTTGCATCATTACCGCCCAGCTGGCAACCCATTCCCAATAGCGCTCTACAGCATGGCCTTTGAGCCGCCATTTTGAGGTATTCCCCCCGTCGTGGACAAAGAACATGGATAACATCTCGGCCCGGGTCATAACCCCTAAAAACTCCGCATGATTGCCTAGTTCCATGTGGTCGTTAGGCGCTGGCGTGGCTGTACAGGCCAGCCGGAAAGGCGTCTTCCCGAATGCGTTAATAATATCGTTTCGTGTTTTCCCGTCATATGCTTTTAAAATGGATGATTCGTCAAGTACAATCCCGGCGAATGCTGATGGTTCAAAGTGTTGCAGCATCTCGTAGTTGGTAATATTAAGCCCATGGTTTATATCCGCCTGTTTCCGGCATAGGTTTACCTCGATTCCGAATTTCTTACCTTCCTGGACTGTTTGACTTGCCACCGCTAGGGGTGCTAAAATCAATACATCCCCCTGCGTTTGTTGGTGTACGTGCTGTGCCCATGCAAGCTGCATCGGGGTCTTGCCGAGTCCGCATCCCGCGAAGATTGCGGACCGGCCTTTTTTTAGAGACCATCTTACGATGTCCCGCTGGAAATCGAAAAGTTGAGGGTTAATGTCATCCTTGCTGACAGTTATTCCAGCAGCCGGAGTGATGGTTGTTTTTTGTTTCAAAAAGTCTTCATAGGTCATAAGTGCACCTCCTTATGTGCCGTCTAAAACGGCAGATCGTCTAAGTTAATATCACCTACATCCTCTGCGGCCGTTTCAGGTTGACCCCTGGTGCCGTCCTTCGCCCAGTCCAAGAACTGGACAGAAGACGCCACCACTTCAGTGATCCATCGCCTCTCTCCGTCTTTGGTTTCGTAACTTCTGACTTGCAATCGCCCTTCTACCGCGCATAGTCTTCCTTTTCCGAGATAGTTGGCGCAGTTTTCCGCAGACTTTTTCCACACTACGATCGGGACAAAATCTGCTTCTCTTTCACCTGTTTGAGTTTTATATTGGCGGTCTACCGCTAATGTGAAAGTAGCAACCGGCACTCCTTTTGGTGTATACCGTAATTCTGGATCTCTAGCTAGTCGCCCTATCAACACTACATGGTTCATTCTCCACATCTCCTTTTAGCTTGTTTAACGCATTGGTAGCCGTGCTTTGAAACGCTCGCGCCGCCTCTGCTATTATCCTCGTTTGCTTCATTTTACCAGCGGTTTCCTTATAGAATGTCGGGTCAACCATGGGGCCCATCGCTTCAGCATATTGGATCCTTGTTAGAAATCCATCTAAATCTAACTGCGAAACAGCTTGGGCAATTATCATGAGTTTGTTGTGGGTCTCACAATATTCCTCGTTTGTCATACTTCACACCTCCTTCATTCTCTCCGCCGCCCTCTTTCGCCGGTAACTACAGGCTGTGTTCTCCACCAGCCGGCACATTTCTACCAGACGGTCAAAAGAACGCGGACCAATTACCTTTTCCATTTCCGTCTCGGGCTCAAGATTTGTCGTGGCCATTAGTAACCGATTATGAAAACTAAGCGCTTCCATGATCTCCTCAAACTTGCCACAATCAATGCTTGTCCACGCGCCGGACCCAATGTCGTCCAGGATTACCACGTCCGCATGGGATATAGCTGCCAGGATCTTGGTCTCATATTCGCTGAATTTCTCCGATACCTTGCGTATGAAGGTCGGCACGTTCTGGAACACGACTATGTAACCCTTTTTATCTAGTGCTTTAGCTGTAGCTGCGGCCAGATGACTTTTCCCGTTGCCTGGGCTCCCGAAAAACAGGATGCCCTCCTTGGTATTTAGTCGCTGATCAATCCCTTTTACAAATTTGGCCGCTTCTAGAAAAGCCGTTTGGCTGCCCGTGGTTTGCTCCCAGTTTTGGAATGTGGCGTCTTTAAGCTTTTCGCCGACATCGGCCAGAGAGAAATATTTTTGAACACGTCGGCGGCGCTCCCGTTCTTCCATCACCTGTTGCAATTGCTTGCCTGCCTCAATCTCACACTGGCACGCTACAGGACACCACCGCTGGGTCCCATCATACCAATCCACCAAGACTGGCTTAATTTCTTTACGGCACACCGGACAAACCTTGGTCTTTGGGGTCTGCCCGAATGATAAGCCGACTAATTGAGGGATCTGGCGTCCGATCGGCTCTATGTTTATTTCCCCCTCTCTGCATTTGTAATACCAGAGTGTCCCACTTCTCCCGAAGTTTCCTGGTGGAGAGTATGTTGGATCGCCAAAAAGAATCATTTTGGCACCAAGTAATGACTTTATAAATCTCCGTTGGGTCGCGGCTATCACGCCGAATCATGAGATCAATCTCCCGTGCCCACTTGCGCAAACCTTCTTCGGTGTCTGGCGGAACCCTAGCGTTCGGGAGGTTTTCTAGAATCTTGGTTCTAAGCAAAGCGGCTAGTTTGTGCTCTTTGGATTCTTTAGGGAAGGGTTTTGGCACCGTCGCGGGAACCTGCGACGATGATCTATAGTTCAATTGATTATAGTTAATTGATTCTAGTTTGGGTGCACCGTGTGCACCACCCTGGTGCATCCCATGCACTACCCCTGGTGCATCCTGTGCACTAGGTGCTGGTGCACTGGGTGCACTATCATCTGGTTTGGGGCTTTGCGGTTTGTGCTTCAGAATATATTTATTGCTTATTTCGCCCGATTGTTTAACTATGTATCCATACTGTTCTAGCTCCTGGATACAGTTTATTACTTGACGTCTGCTAATACCGGACACCTTAGCCAGGGTATTTAGAGACGGCCAGCATTCTTTTGATACCCCTGCATATTTGCTTAAGTACACATATAGAAGGCGGGTATCTTTTTTAAGCCGCAAGTCTTCAAGCGGTGCATTTTCGACTATTGTGTAATACCATCCCTCGCGCTCAACTTGACATTTTGTATCCATGTGCAGCCCTCCTGGCCAGACGGCCTTGCTTTAATTCTTTCTCATGCTGATCAATCCGCCGCCCTACTTCCCACGATTTTGTGTGGAAGATTTCCCCGATTTCTGTTAATGTCATCCCGATCTTCCACATGGCATACATTTCCTTGGTCTGTGCCATAAAGAGGTCTTGCCTCGATGTATTAGGATCCGGAGCGATGATTTGAAACGCTTCGTCAAGCGTCATATTTTTGACCAGACACAAGGTCAAGGAGTAATAGCCGATTTCACGCCCAGCTAGTTCTTTTGGCATAAACTACACCTCCTAAACCGCCGTCTCAAACGGTAGTTCTGTCTGTATTATTGGCGGCGTTTCCCACTCGACGCCGATATAATCTAAAACAACGCCCCATCCCATGTCATACATCCAGAATTTCCACTCCTTGGGGTTGTCCTCTCTCAACCTGTCAAACCGGTGGGGCCGCTTCTCGATGTGGATTCCAAAGCCGCACATCGTGCAGCCGGTTCGCTGCGCCCGGGTCGTTTCTAGTGTCCCATCTGGGTCGCGGGCAATCTCTCCGTAAATTTCCGGCACCTGCACTTTAAGGTCTAAAGCTAGTTGGAGTAGGTCTTGACGGCTGAAAATCGCGAACGGGCAGGACCGGGTGGTCGTTTTTCCGTAGTAGTTACAGCCGTTCTTCATTAGCCCTAATTCACGTTGCCCTCCCTCACTTGCCATCAGCCCCATGTAAGGCTTTCTGCCAGTTCCTTTGGCATACAGATCGCATGGCTGCTCTTTCATCCAGTAACAACACCTATCCGATACCTTAAAAGGTGCTACTTTACATTCCAAGTCCGGCCTGTGGTCGTTGTATAGTCCAGCAAACAATCTTAGCCATTTATCAGGGAGTTTAATTTTGTCGCTATGCTGGAATTTACCCTGTTCTCCCATGTCCCCGGTCATTAGGGCGTGAATGAATGTTTGCTTTGGGTTGTCCGGTTTTTGCAAATGCTCGATTTTTCGGGCTTTCATCTTGCTGACAACCGGATACCCGAACTCTCTTAATACCTGCACTTTGCTTTTCAATGGCTTAAGCGAAACGAAGTTATCAAAGTCTTTATGTACTGCTTGAATGCTCTTGTCCTCTAAGCTAGATACCGATACACCGGGGATATCCTTGGCCACAGTCTCGCGAAGGAAGGTTAACAGGGTTATGCTATCCAGTCCACCCACGCTGACATAGACCGCGCCGTTAAGCCGATCGTAATACTCTCTAGCCCGCAGCTCGGCATGTCTGATTTTAGCCTGATACGGGAGACTCTGTTTTTGCATAAATGTTGCTGGATCCATTAAATAACCCCCCTTTCGCCTACGGACGCATTTTTGTAGTGTTCAAACAACCCATCCTGCCTAAGCCTAAATCCTAGACCGTATATCCCACGGGTCGTCCTACCTAACTTTATACCAATTTCTCTTTTGGTCATCCGCTCCCAGTTGGAGCATATAAACCGGAGTTCATTGATCGTGTAAGATCGTGCCATAAAAACCTCCTTCTTTAAGTCGCCGGACTAAAAAGTCTCATGACAGATTTTCCAGAATTCACATTGTGACTCAGAACACATCATGCTGTTGGGATTCGGACAATATGATCCGCTTTTTATACAACCGACGATAGCCCGAGCGATATTCGTTATTCTTGTTATATCCCGGTCGGTTCTCTGAGAGACAAGCGGCACATATTTAGGTCCCTTCTTGAGATTAAC
>DOID01000080.1:7312-8123 GCA_003511465.1 Bacillota bacterium
TATATGGTAAGCTGCAAACTATTATCAACGACTTTCTGGGGTGGCGTTATGTTCTTTGTTTTGGTATCACGGATATATCCGTTACTATCTATTAGGTCGATAAAACCTTTTATTATAAAATCTGTTTCCGGAATATCTATTATTACTGGCTGTTCAACCATAACCGGCTGGATGGTCGGGGCTACTAACTGATGATAGAAGCTTATTAACTCGACAGTCTGGTCTTTGAATTGCCCAGGGTCCTCTTCGCTATCCCACTGGACATAAGCCAGCATCGAATCAAAGGCATCTGATGCAACTTCTAGCACATCGGATAAAGGAAGATCTTCATGGGTCTCAATCTTTTGCCGATAATTATATTCCAGTCCTCGGTGAACGGCTTTGCCCCGGGCGGCGAATGGCCGCGACGGTGGCCGTATCCTGAATATGTAGCGGAACATATATTTTGCCGAGCAATCTAAAATTAGATTGATCTGCGAAGAGCTTATGTGTGGCTTTTCCGGCTCAGTGCTTTGCCCTTTCTGGATATCCATCATGGACCTAAATTCCTGGACCGTCTCTGATGGCATTGACCACCCTCCCACTCCTAAGGATTTGTAGGGGTTGAGCGGGCCCCCACCGCTTGCGAATTATATCTCCATATACGCCCTGATGAACTCTGCGGCTACCTGCGGAACGATTGCATTCCCGTAACCCCTGCCAAGAGATGACGCCTTGAATATCCCATCTGCCATCCGCTCATAGCCGCGAGGAAAGCGGCGCGATTCCCCTTTATCATCAGACATCCAGATTGAATCATCCCAGCAATTAT
>DOID01000080.1:8372-14788 GCA_003511465.1 Bacillota bacterium
AACTTGCTCTCCAAACACGATTGCAGGACGGCACTCGTAGATAAGCCGGCGAAATTCCGCCCAAAGGTTCCGAGGGTCTTTTTCCCCGCGCTGCTTACCCGCCATGGAGAATGGTTGACAAGGACATGATCCGGTCCAAACAGGGCGATCTGCTGTCCACCCGGCAATCCGGAGAGCTTCTGCCCAACCGCCGATTCCGGCAAACATGTGTACTTGGGTATATCCTTGCAAATCGCTTTTTGTGACATCTTCGATGCTCCTTTCATCAACCTCGCCGGGAGGGATTAGGTTGGCAGCGATTAACTCCCGTAACCACGCAGCTGCTTTGGGGTCGTTATCGTTGTAATAGTTCATCACCCCTGCCATCCGTTTATGCTGCTGGTCCTTGCCAGGTCATATTACCGACTTTCTCATATGCCTCTTCCAGAAGATTCTCCATGTTACCCGAATGATAGACTAGCCTCTGGACAAACATCTTTACACCCAGCAATCTACTCCTCGTGGTTGTTTGCGCTGCGGCGAAGAAGGTCTTGTCTGGTGAAAAGACTCGCTCTTCAGCCCACGCCAACTCATTTTCGATGTGCTTTTGCACAGTAGCCTCAATCTGCCATTTAGGGATAACTCCGCTCCTACTGGGTAGTAGATCAAGAAGCACGTCTTGGATGTCATCATCCCTAAGGAGTGGATATTGGGTCCGGTAATGGGCGATCGTGTTGCCTAACTCTTCGATCAGCTCGGATATAGCCTTTTCATGCTTTAGATTTTCCGGCCGGTTTCCGGGGAGCATACTTTCCGTTACACCGGGGGGTAAATTGCTGATCATTATCCTACCTCCTTTTGAATCTTATCCATGGCCGCCTTTACGACGACAATTGCAATGGCATGTTGTATGATCCTTCCCAGGTTGTCTTGAATCGAAGATGCGATCCATTCCGCAGCCATCTCACGCATATCGGATTTCCCTGGGGGTATTTTGATATAGACTACTAATTCTTCCCCGGTGAAATCATGAAGGGAGATATGTGGATTAGAAGCTAGTATGTTCACGATCTGATCGGCTGCGGACTTTGCAGACAAGTCCGGATTACGCGGCATCTCCGCCACCCGCTTTCCACATGTACCGATGCCTGTTGATATGTTTGAAACGGATTCGGCTTTTATGGTCGAGAAGATTCCAAGCTAGGATGCGTTTAAACTGTTCAATCGTACCAACGTAACTCACGACTCCTTTTTTCATTGACACGGGTTCCCTCCTTTGTGATATAATGGACTTACAAAACTTTTATATGGCCGCTATCGCGGTCTCTTTTTTTGTCTCCAATTCTGTTTCTACCCATAATTCCAGCGATTCCACAGCGCCTTTCAACTCTCGCAACTCCCGTGCAAAGTCCATGAAGTCTATCAGCTCATGTTCATCAACGTGGCCATCAAATGAAATATTGATGAAGGTCTTCTGCTTGTCCACTACGTCTTGAAGTTCCTTCACTAGCCTAATGGCCAGCTGCGGCAGCTCATCGACTCTCACTTGCTCCTGGTGCTTTGCCCCGATCGGACAAACTGTAGTGCAGTATGTCCTACGTAAAACGGGATCTGCCAAAGCCTCGCTCATAGCCAGCGCCATATCAGCGGTCGGTACTCCTTTCCCAGTTTCGTAATCATCCAACAATCTGGAACAAACCGGCATATATTCCGCTGCCTCTTCCCGGCTCCTAAATCGCTGCTTCCGCGACTGATATAACCGTGCGGAAAATGTAGCTATACTCGCGCATCCTTGCATCCTCACACCCCCCTTCCCGTAATAGCATTCATGTAACTCTCTGTTCTAAGCTGTTAGAATTGAACTGTTAAGTAATCCTTACAAGTTCAAAGGAGTTGACCATATGGAATTGTCAACGACCATAGCGGTTTATGATAGCTGTTCCAGCGAAGAAGTGAATCGCTTTATTGCGGCCGGCTGGATACTGCATGATATAGTTCATACCGTTTGCGACTATTCAGTTTTCAAGGATGAAGAGGTTCATTACATATTGCTGTGGGATCAGAAGATAGACCCGGCCTACCCATCCTTGACGTTTGCGATTATTGGTTAGCCGCATGTAAAGCTTGAAGAACTTTATTTTCGCGTTCCTGCCGTTCCCATTCCAGACGCTGGAGAAGTATTTTTTCTAGCAGCGATTCTGAGCACAAACGGTTAGATGTAAGGAACTCGAAAGTGGGAATAAGACGCTTTTGCTTTTGATCAGCTTCTCCCACTTCAATAGCATAGATCTCGCCTAACTCCACTCTGCGTCTTATCTCTTGGTACCCAACCCCTGCAACATCTGCCGCGTGTTGAACCGTCAGGGTCATAGGTAGGTTAGGTATGTCGGCTAAAGATATCATTTGTTTTTTGCGCGGCTTTGGCGGACTAATAAGCTGATCCAGTTTGGTTCTTGGCATAAATTTTGCCTCCTTTCAATTGGTTTTCTAATCACACCTCCGCATAGTCGCAGAAGTAATCAGCTCCGGTGAATAAAGGAATGCCGGATATTTCAGAGAAAGCCACACTTGAGCTATATGCCTCCCCCTCGGAATCGAAAGAGTAAACAATGGGAGGGCAACCGTCATCCGAAAGGTCAAACTCGTTAATACCGACTTTAATGTCACCATCAAGGGTTAGGACTTTAACAACACACCATTTTTCAGTAGGCATTTTCCGCACCTCCCGTTAATTATCCGTTCCAGTGGGGGACAGGGTTGTTTCTGCATCGGAACTATTGGTCTCAAAAAAAATTCGTTGAATTTCTTCAGCTGTAAGCAAAGGAAAAGCTGTTTTAAAGGCTTTAATAAAGCCAATGGAAGGCGGCTGATATCCCAGCTCGACCTTAGTAAGCTTGACCCTTTTAACGCCCATCTTATCAGCCATTTCCTGCTGCGTTAATTCTAACCCTTGCCTAAATTTCTTGAATGCTGTTAGTTTGGACATTGTTTTCACCTCGTTTCCGCTTCGGAACTATTAATTTGATTATAGTTCTGTTGTGGAACCTTGTCAAGCGTTTTTGTAAAAATAGTTTCTATTTCAGAACATACCTAGATTTATATGTTCTTTTTTGGTACAATCTTGGTATCGAGGGGAGTTGGGGTGGTATTATGAATTCATTAGGTGAAAGGTTACGTGAAGCACGTACGAATAAAGATTTAACACAAGACGATGTCGCCTCTCGGTTAGGCGTAACCCGTTCAGTCATTGCAAGATATGAGTCTAACACTAACGACCCTCCATCGGAAAACCTTAAAAAACTGGCTGAAATATATGACGTTTCTACTGATTGGCTATTAGGCATAACAAATGTTATGGGATCACCTCCACAATCAGACGACAGCGTCTACGCGGCCCACCGAGATGACGGATATGATAAACCTCTGGATCCGGAGACTTTAGCATATATCAATAAAGCTGTAGAGGAGGCGTTTAAAAAAAGGGAAGAGTGGCTAAAGAAACGCAATAAACCGAACAAAGGCAAATAGTTGTGCTAAACATGCAACATGTAAAAGCCCGCTGAGATCCGATCTCAGGCGGGCTTTTGTTTCAAGGAGGAAGCTGCATGCACTTGACAAGGCTTTTTTCTATCGCGGAACAAGAACAGATATTTGTTTATCAAACGTATTTATCAGGCAAAGTTCGCGGCGTATACCGCAGAACCACCCTTGGAGCAGTGATACTTTTAGACCAGAACATTAGTTCAAGAAGAGAATTAGGCTGTATTTTGGCCGAAGAGCTTGGTCACCACTTCACCAGCACTTATAACATATGCAATTATTATTCACACATGGATGCTATTAGAATCAATAGAGAAGAAAGAATTGCGCTAATTTGGGCGGCCAATACACTCATCCCAGACGATGATTTTGTGGACATGCTGTCATGGGATCAGCCCCCAACTAGATTTGTAATGGCAGAACACTTCTATGTAACAGAACGTTTGGTTGAGATTAAGTTTGAGCACTTATATCCGAAACTATTAGCCATGGCACCAGGATGGCGGGAAATTGCTGCGGAGGAGGCGAGGTAGTTTCACTTCAAGCCGCATCACGATGACAATAAAATACTATAAACATCAATAGCAAGGTTGATTGAGTTTAAAATGGTGTGTAGAAGGAAGGCGATTCTTTGAAAAAGATAATTCGAGTCAGCATAGTTGTATTATTGCCGAATTTAATTCTATCGTATCCGTCTCTAGCCGCCCCACATCTCCGTAACTCGGTAGGGGCTGGGTATAAAGATGACAGAATAAGCCTAGCGGCGAGGTTTGAGTTGCAATCAGGGTTTGCCTTTGATGTGGGTGTTATGGTAAACACTTCTGGTTACTCTGATGTAAATGATTATTCCTGCCCACATGGCGATTACAAGATACTAGATGATGCATACCCCGGGATGACAATCGGAGTAGATGCGCTTAAATTAATAAACCTTTCGCCAGCGGTAGTTCTATACGGCGGGATTGGCGTGTATTTTTGCGAGGAATGGGAGATCGTGAGATCAAACGCTACTGGATGGCTTTATAGGCAAAACCCTGATTCAAAAGTTGCCCCTACTTATTCTGCAGGAGTCAAATTTCAAGGGGAAGCGCCGCGGGGAGTGTCTTTTGGGTATCATTCCATCAGAGGAGCTAACATTATGTTGGAAATCAGACTTTAGATAACCCTATGAAGAATGGAGGAGTACTTATGGCAAACAAAAAACAAACCAGTAAAAAAGTAGCTTCCAAAGCCTCAGGCATTCTAAGAGATAACCGGTTTAGCGACAAGTCTAAATCGGTTGCGGGAAGCGCTTTATCTCAAACTAAATCTAGCCCTAGAAAGAAAAAGTAGCCCTAATCTTCGAGAACTGCCACGGCTAATACATACAACAAAGAAAAGGAGAGAAGCATGGCTAGTAAAGGAAGTTACCGGCAAAGAGGCGAAAACTCTTGGGAAATCCGCATCTCTCTTGGCAAAAACCCCGTCACAAAAAAATATGAATATTATAGAGAAACATTCCATGGTATCGAAGATGAATGCAAAGACAGAATATCAGATCTTTTGTACGAACTACGCCATGGCCAAAAACCACGGAACAGTAACATCACTGTTGCCGGCTTCCTTGATTATTATTTCGAAAATTATGCTGAAGAACAGCTCAAGCCATCTACGCAAAGGCTCTATAAGCTGACTATAAACAAGCATATAAAGCCCTACCCCATTGTAAGATATAAGCTGAAAGACTTAACTCCCCTGCATGTGGAAAGGCATTATAACGAGCTAAGGAAAACTAAAACGCCTGGAATTCTGAAGGACGTGCATATAGTCTTAAGCTCGGCCATGAGACAAGCCTATATCTGGGACTTTATCCCGGATCGATTCAAGATTGATAAAGTAAAGCCAATCCCCGCCAAGGAACAACAAATACTTAAAAAACGCGCCAAGAAGAAACGGAAGACCTGGAACCCTCAACAGGTACTAGAATTTTTAGAATGGGTGCGGTCGCGGGGCCTCCGCCGCTACTTCATCTATCTAATCGCCTCGACCATCGGGTTAAGGCGAGGCGAAAACATGGCGCTTAAATGGTCGAATATCCATTTTGAGAAGCAGTATATAAGCCTAGAAGGGTCGATAACCGAAAACCGATACGAAGAATACTTAAAAGAGGACTACCGCAATGTTTTCCTTTTCCCTTTTCTCAAGGAAGAGTTGAGGGTTTTGTATGCCCTTCAGGAAGAAGATAAAGAACAGTATGGCGATTTGTATTCTACCGATGATTGGGTTCATGCTGACCAATTGGGCGGACTCTTAATGAGGCCAGATACATTAAGTCATAAATTCCAGGGAGACCTTAAAGAATTTAATTTGGAACGTACAACAAACAATTTAGAACCCTATCCTCGCATTACTTTCCACGACCTGCGCCACACTTGCGGAAGCCTGCTCTATAATTACTTTGGGGTAACGTTGGATGTAGTCGCGGAGATTTTAGGGCATAAGTCCGGGCCCGGCTTCCTGCGGGAAACATATATCGCGGATGATGTCAGCGTGCAAAAGGATGCTTTCCATGGGTTTGACAATCTATTCGTCGCGTCTGACGAGTGGACCGAAGCGACTAAAGGAAGAAATATGTGCTCTGAGTGTAATCTCTCCGAAATTCGAGAATCCAATAACCATTCTGCGATCAGGTATTGCATCAAACACAATAACTGGTGTCGATCGGTCGCTCGTAATTGCGAAGGAGCTGTTCAATAATCGCCCATAATTTGCCCATAAAACCTTTAGATAACAACCTCAACCTTTCGTGTGTGTCAACATCAAAGTACGAGCTTAAATCAGTTTGGGAGTATTCAGAAGATGGCTTTTTCGGTATCGTAAACCGCAGGTTGTCCGTTCAATTCGGATCGCCAGCTCCA